>DUEN01000001.1 GCA_011176545.1 Caldilineae bacterium
GCTCTAGGCGCTCATTGGAGCGTACAAAAACGGGCGCACCTGGAGCAGACGACGCGTCCGTGAATTGCGCCAGCAAGGGCTGAGCCAGCAAGAGGTGGCGGCGAGAGTTGGGGTTAGCCGACAAGCTGTAAGCGAGTGGGAGAGAAGCCAGGATATAAGTAATGCAAATTTTGGCATTGCTTATACCCCCGACCTTCGCAAAAAGATTGGCGACGGTGAGCGTGAAGAAATCTATCGGCGGTTATTGTCCGGGGAAACGCAAGAGCGGGTGGTGAGGGATCATCTTCGTCCCTACATCAGCCAACGCCTCAGATACACGCTTGGCCTCGCGACAATCCTTCGCGATCACAGAGGGTGGTGGAGCAGGCTTGGGTTTCTTCGCCGGTCGATTCTTCCCGTCCTTCCCGATGATACGATCGGGGAGGGCAACTGCGTCATTTGACGCAGTTGCCGCCAAGTCTCTGCGTACTGTCGCGTCGCCTACCCCAATCACCTCCGCGATCCGCCTCGTGCTCCAGCCACGCTGGCGTAGCTTGATCACCAATTCCCGACGCTGCTCCCGGGGCAGCCACGGAAAACAAAAAAACCCGGGAATTATCCCGGGCCTCGTATGTCCCGCTCAAATGCAGCTATTACTGATCCTGCTTCTCTGGCTGCTTCCTCAGACGTCGCCAGTTAAAGCGCTGCGTACCCAGGCGCTCCACTTCCTCAAGATACGCCTCCAGGGAGGCACGGTCGATCCAGTACATCGGGCCCTTGCGCTCGGCTTGTAACTTCCCTCGACGTATCAAACGACGAACATACTCAATATGATATCCCGAGATCTCCGCTGCCTCTTGTACGCTAATCCATTCTGGCATAATTATGTGTACCTGATCAATCATCTATCACCTCAAAGAGGGACTCCTGGAATTCGCTTAGGCTCTGCTTCTCGATGAGCCATTGCCCGTCCCGCCACTCCGCATCGACACAGCACTGGTCCACCAGCTCCTGCATCAGATCCCTGCTGCATCCCAGCAGGAAAGCCGCCTCATCGACCGTGAGCCAGTCGGGGGCGAAGGCCCAGGTGACCAAAGTGACGATGGGACGTGACACAGAGTCCCCCTTTGAGGTTTCCCCATTAGGGCCGATAGGTGCCCCCAGCAGGACTCGAACCTGCAACCTACGGATTCGAAGTCCGGCGCTCTATCCACTTGAGCTATGGGGGCATGCACCCGATTCTAGCATCGGCCGCGCACATAGTCAAATCATAGACCCATACCCCCAACCGGAACGCACTGCCCCCTATCCAAGGACACGATTCCCCTGTCATCGAGCTCATCCTTCACGAAGAAAGCCTCCCCCCCACCTGAGGGTCAGGTATGTGATATATCCTCATTGCCCATGGCCTGAGTTTGCAGTATAATTGAACTCGGAAGGAGCCATTATCTTAACAATCGGGGACCTATAAGCGGGGTGAGCCCATGCCAGGAGGTCATCCAAGCCCGACCGGGCTGGAAGAGCTGTTGAGTCTGTTGCCTGAGTCGTGGTCTTCATCAGACCGCGACCTGGTCGAGCGCGCTTACCAGCTGGCTGTCACCGCTCACGAAGGGCAAAACCGCGCTTCCGGCGAGGCGTATATCCACCATCCCCTCGCGGTCGCTGGTATTCTGGCCGAACTCAACCTCGATCCCGCGACCATCGCGGCCGCGCTGCTCCATGACGTGGCCGAAGATACCCCTTACGACATCGATTACATCCGAGAACATTTCGGTGACGAGGTCGCACGGCTCGTCGATGGCGTCACCAAGTTGGAACAGATCGACCAGCTCCGCCAGCCTAACGCCTCGTTACAAGACGAGAAGGCGGAAAGCCTCCGCAAGATGTTCCTGGCCATGGTCGATGACGTGCGCGTCGTCCTCATTAAACTGGCCGATCGCCTGCATAACATGCGCACCCTGGGCTCACTCCCTGAACATAAGCGGCGCAGCATCGCCCGCGAGACGCTGGAGATCTTCGCCCCCCTCGCCAACCGCCTGGGTATCTGGCAGATCAAATGGGAATTGGAAGACCTGGCCTTCCGGCATCTGGAGCCCGCCATCTATAAAGAACTGGCGCGGAAGATCCAGCAGCGACGTCAGGACCGCGAGCAGTTCGTGCAACAGGTGATCCAAACCCTGCGCGAGGAGCTCCGCAAGGCAGGCATCCAGGCGGAGGTCAACGGCCGTCCCAAGCATATCTACTCCATCTGGCGCAAAATGAGGCGTAAGGGCGTCGATTTCGAGCAGATCTATGACGCCCTGGGAGTACGCATCATCGTCGATACCGTCAAGGAATGCTACGAGGCGCTGGGGGTCGTACACAGCTTATGGCGCCCCATCCCCGGCGAGTTCGACGACTACATCGCCACGCCGAAGGACAACATGTATCGTTCCCTGCACACGGCCGTGGTAGGGCCCGATGGCCGGCCGATGGAGGTGCAGATCCGCACATGGGAGATGCATCGCACGGCCGAGTACGGGATCGCCGCCCACTGGCGGTATAAAGAACGGAGCGGCAAGCGCGACATCGAGTTCGAGAACAAGATCGCCTGGCTGCGACAATTGATGGAATGGCGCCAGGAGGTGACCGACGCGAAGGAATTCGTCGACTCCATGAAGACCGACGTCTTCCAGGATCGCGTCTACGTGTTCACCCCCAAGGGGGACATCATCGACCTCCCCGCGGGGTCAACCCCCATCGATTTCGCTTACCATGTGCACACCGAGGTGGGCCATAGATGCCGGGGCGCGCGCGTGAACGGCCGCTTAGTGCCGTTGGACTATCAGCTCCGTAACGGCGATCAGGTGGAGATCATCACGGCCAAGCGCGGCGGCCCCAGCCGCGACTGGCTCAACCCTAACCTCGGTTATGTTAAGACACAGCGGGCCCGAGGGAAGATACGCCAGTGGTTCCGCCGGCAGGATCGCGAGGTCAACATCGCCGAAGGCCGCGAGGTCCTGGATCGGGAGTTGAAGCGGCTGAGCGTGGAGATCAGCTACGAAGAGATCGCCAAGATGTTCAACTTCGACTCGGTGGATGACCTGCTGGCCGCCATCGGGTATGGGGATATCAATCCCCAGCAGATCGCCACCAAAGTGCTGGAGGCCGAGCGCAAGGAGAAGGGCCTCGAGTGGCCGGAGGCGGAATCGAGCGAACCACAGCCGCCATCCATCCCCATGGACGGCGTGAGCGTGCAGGGGGTCACCGGGCTGCTCACGCATCTCGCCCGCTGTTGTAACCCCCTCCCCGGCGATGACATCATCGGCTACGTGACGCGGGGCCGGGGCATCTCCATCCATAAGCGCGATTGTCCCAACGTCCTCCTCACCCGCGAGCCGGAGCGGCTGGTCGAGGTCAGTTGGGGCTCACGCGATCAACATACCTACCCGGTGAGCATCATCGTGCGCGCCTTCGACCGGGCCGGGCTGCTGCGGGACATCGCCACCGTCGTGGCCGATGAGAAGGTCAACATGCGTGAGGCGCAGGCCATCACCGGGCTAAAGGATAACACGGCTGTCATCACGGCGACGTTGGATGTCAGCGGCGTGGCCCAGCTCAGTCGGCTGCTGACTAAGATCGAACAGCTCCCCAACGTCATCGAGGCCAAACGTCAGGTGGGTTGACGACATCTCCAACTCGGTGAATCCCCCTTTAAAGGCTCATCCCCTCCGAAAAAGCCCACTACAGGCCCCTTCACCTGCCCGGCGGGGCCAGCCGTAGGCTATAGCTCCAACAGGAGGATTCTCGTACTATGTGGCGTACACTTCGCACCTCGCCAGAGGCGAACTCCGAGTTCATCAGCTCCACGGCCGAGTTGCTGCAATCCACGTCCCGCAACATCGTTTTGGCCCTAGGTGGTGTGTACCTGAAAAGATGACGAGAAATGCTTCTCACATCACTCCATTTCTCCTGTATGGATTTGCGGCTAACACGCTGAAATAGCAGGAGGTTGATAGAACATGACCCATATCTCTCTGGACGGCGAATGGCAACTGGTGTACTTCCCTGAAGGCGAACGACAGATCGCCCATCCCAATGATCTCGTAGGCGCCGGCCTCCCTTCCATACCAGCCCGCGTGCCGGGTAACGTCGAGCTGGACTTGCAGCGCGCCGGGGTGATCCCCGATCCCTTCTACGCGGACAACATCCACCGCTTACGGCCGTTCGAGTTCTATGAATGGTGGTACACGCGCGAGTTCACGGTGCCAGATGCAGCCGCCGGGCAGCGGTGGGATCTGGTCTTCGCCGGGTTGGACACGGTGGCCACGATATGGGTCAACGGCATCGAAGTCGGCCGCGCGGCCAACATGCTCATCGAGCACCGCTTCGATGTCACCGACGCGCTGCGCCCCGGAGAGACCAACCGCATCACTGTCCGCCTGGGCTCTGCCGTCAACTATGCCCGCCAGTTCCACTACGACGCCGTAGCCATGAGCTGGGAGCATCGGGAGGAGGGGCTGTTCATCCGCAAGGCGCCCCACATGTGGGGATGGGACATCATGCCCCGAGCCGTGTCGGCCGGCATCTGGCGCTCCGTCTGGCTGGAGGCACAGCCGGCTACAGCTATCGAGCAGCTCTACTACTGGACGCACGACGTGGGTCCTGACGGCGCGGTGTTGGGCGCGCGCTTCCAGTTCCGCACCGACGCGCCTACGCTGAATGGGTTCACGATGCGCTTTCACGGGACCTGCGGCGATCACACCTTCGACTTCGAATGGCCGGTGGAGTTCGTGGCCGGCAGTTGTCGCATCCCGGTGCCAGGCGCCCGGCTGTGGTGGCCTAAGGGATACGGCGAGCCTAATTTATACACGGTTACGGCTCAACTATGCCAAAACGGCCAGGTCGTGGCAGAGCGGGTGGATCGCATTGGCATCCGCAAGTTGGTGGTGGACCGCACGGAGACGGCCGGGACCCCATGGTCGCCACCATCGGCGGCGGAAGGCGTAAATCGGGTGGACATGCCGCCCGATCCCCAAAGTCACTTCGTCTTCTACGTCAACGATGAGCCCATCATGATCAAAGGCGCCAACTGGGTGCCCCTGGATGCTTTCCATAGCCGGGATGCCGATCGTGTGGATCAGGTGGTCGCCCTGTTCGATGATTTGGGCTGCAACATGATCCGCTGCTGGGGTGGAAACGTCTATGAGGATCACCGGTTCTTCGACCTGTGCGACGAGAAAGGCATCCTGGTATGGCAGGATTTTGCCTTCGCTTGTTGTCGTTACCCACAGACGGAGGACTTCCTGGCCCAGGTCCGGGAAGAAGTGCAGGCTGTGGTCGAGAAGCTGCGTAACCACCCCTCGTTGGCACTCTGGTGCGGCGATAACGAGATCGACGTGGCATATCTGGTGGATGGGTTATCCCCAGAACATAACCGGTTGACTCGTGAGGTGATCCCTCAGGCTGTGCATCGCTGCGACCCTTACCGGGCTTATGTGCCCAGCTCCCCTTATGTGCCGCCATCCGTAACAGGCAGCTCCCAAGTCTGGTTACGGGTGCCCGAGCAGCATTTGTGGGGGCCGCGTGGGTATTATAAGAGCCCGTTCTATACGCAGCACAGCGCGCACTTCATCGGGGAGATCGGCTATCACGGTTGCCCCAACGTCTCCTCGATCCGCCGCTTCATCTCGCCTAAGAAGCTGTGGCCATGGCAGAACAACGACGAATGGCAGATCCACTCGGTCTATCATTGGCGGCATAAGGCCATCGACCGGGATCGCATCAAGCTGATGGCCAACCAGATACGAGAGCTATTTGGGATGATCCCGGATGACCTGGAGACCTTCGCCCTGGCCAGCCAGATCGTCCAGGCCGAGGCCAAGAAGTTCTTCATCGAGATGACGCGGCTGCGCAAATGGCGTACCAGCGGCATCCTGTGGTGGAACGTGATCGATGGCTGGCCCCAGTTCTCCGACGCCATCGTGGACTACTATTTCGGCAAGAAGTTGGCGTATCATTACATCTGGCGCGTGCAACGGCCGGTATGCGTCATCATCGGCGAGCCGGGGCCGGGGAAGTACCTCCCCGTGATCATCAGCAACGACAGCCGTCATCCGGCTGAAGTGCACTATCGGGTGTGGGATGCCGATCAAGGCGAGACGGTATCAGACGGCGTGTTTACGGTGCCAGCCAATCAAAACTGGCAAGTAGATCGCATCCGCACCTATGCTGGCGACCAGCGGCTGTACTTGATCACATGGGAAGTGAACGGTCAGCGCTTCGGCAATCATTACCTGGCTGGGTTCCCACCTTTTTCACTAGATCGTTACCGGGCGTGGCTACCGGCCATCGCCGCTCTACCAAGGGCCTTCGACCCTGATCAGGTCGCTCGCTAGCAGACACAAACGCAAAAGGGACCCGACGAAATCCGAGACCCATCTGTGAAATGTGTGTTGAGGGTAGCGGTCCAGCGTGCCGGATCGCTACCCTTATGATTTTCAGGAGGTAAGCCAAATCCGGAGGCGACCAGAACATCTACAATTAGCGTTTAGCCGTTGTGTGACGTCCCACACTATCCAGTCCAGGTTTGCGCTTTTGGCAGGGACAGTTAAACTCAGTTAAACTAAAGAGGGCGCCTTTCTACACGCTATACGATTCAGGAGATCGCACGGTGACTAAGATTCGCATGATCGGCATGGACTTCGACCATACGTTGATCGATCACAACCAGGCAGGTCCTCGCGTCCCCGAGGCGACGAAAGCCCTCCTATACGACCTCATTGCCGAAGGGGTGGAGGTTGGGATCGTATCCGGACGGCAGTGGTGGGCCATGCGGGACCTCCTGGAATGCCAGGGCATACCCTGGGGTAAGCCCTTTCCCACGTTCTTCGTGACGAGGGAGGCGTTCCTCTATTGGGTGCATAACGGCGAGATGGAGCCAGACCGGGAATGGAACGAGGCGCGAGCCGAGGAAATGGAAGAACTGGCTCAGGCCATCATGAGGCATGCACCACAATGGTTCGCCGCGATCAAGGAGGCTAAGCTCCACGTGACGGGATGGACCCTCTGGGGCGACTACGGGTTCGAGCTGAGGCTCGCGACCCTGGAGGAGGCGGAACGGGCACGGAAGATCCTGCAGGCACATATCGAGGGGTGGCAGCTGGCGCGGGCGCAGCGTAATCGCTTCCTGGCGCACGTGGCCCTGGCCACAGCGGGGAAGGGCAGGACGCTGCTGCGAGCGGCCGAGGTCAAAGGGTTCCACCCTCATCAGGTGCTAGCCATCGGCGACTCGCTCAACGATCTAGATATGCTGGATGGCGCTTTAGGCCTCAGGAGCGGGGCGGTGGGCAACGCGGAGGAGGCGGTGAAGCAGGTCGTGCGGCGCGCTGGCGGGGTCATCGCCAGCCGCCCGGCCGGCGAGGGTGTCATTGAGATCATCGCCGCGTATCAGGAACAGGGCCTGCTGTGAACACTTTGCGGAGGACATCATGGGAGAAGGCCTGACGGCCGCGGAGATCACGGCAGATCTGCGAGCGCTGGGGCTGCGCCCCGGCGATGACGTCCTCGTACACTCTTCGCTGAGCAGTCTGGGATGGGTGGAAGGAGGCGCCGAGACGGTGATCGACGCTCTGCTGGCTGCCGTCTTGCCCAGCGGGACGGTGCTGATGCCCGCGCTCACGGGCTCCCCGGACGACGGCCCGGATCGTCCGCCGCGCATGGATGTGCGACACACGCCCTGCGCCTCCTGGATCGGCCGCATCCCGGAGGCCTTCCGCCGCCGACCAGAGGTGCGACGCAGCCTGCATCCCACCCACTCCGTCACAGCCATAGGCGAGCGGGCGCAATGGTATACGACCGGGCATGAACGGTGTGATATGCCCTGCGGCCCTGGCAGCCCTTATGTCCGCCTGATGGATCGCGGCGGCTACATCCTGCTGCTGGGATGCACCCAAGAGAGCAACACATCCCTGCACGCGCTGGAGGAGCTGGCCGATGTGCCCTATCATCTGCAGGAGGCCGTCACCGATGCGGTGGTGATCGACGAGGCAGGACGGGAAATCGTGGTATCCGGGCGGTTACACTGGTGGGGATGGAAACGATGTTTCTCCCGGGTGGACGAGCCATTGCGGCAGGCGGGCGTGATGCGGGAGGGTAAGGTGGGCAAGGCGCACGCCCGGCTGATCAACGCCAGCGGCCTGCGAGATGTCGTCCTCCCCTTACTGCGCGCCGATCCGTTGTATCTTCTGTCCGACGAGGCCCGGGAGGCCTTCCTCCGAACTCGCGGCTAATCTTATCCTTTCGAGAGGTGTCCTATGAACATCATCCTGCTCATCTCCGACACGTTCCGCTACGATAACTTGTTCGACCGGGCGGCCATGCCGGTGCGCACTCCGGAGTTGGATCGCTTTGCCAAACGAACGGTCAGCCTGTCGCGCATGTACACGGGGAGCTTCCCGACCATCCCCCATCGGACGGACGTGACCACCGGCCGTTATGGATGGCCGTGGTATCCCTGGCAGGACCGCCGCCAGAGCAGCCCCAACCACATCCCGACGTTACTCCGGGAAGCGGGCTACGTCTCCCAGCTCATCTGCGATTGTCCCCATCTGTTCCGCAACGGCTTCGACGCGGGCTTTGACGGCGCCTATGTGATCCGGGGACAGGAGGGGGATACCTATTTCCTCAGGATGAACCATTCCATCGAGCACGTCATGCCCCCGGAGAAGACGCGCCATTCCTATCACTTTCATGGAGAGAACCTGGTCGATTTGGCCCGCTGGACGAATCGATACTGGTATCGCGAGATCGACCGGTTCCCGCCGCGCACCGCGGAGCTAACCGTGGAATGGCTGGAGGAGAACTATCAGTTCCATCCTTTCTTTCTGTGGGTGGATTTCTTCGATCCTCACGAGCCATGGGACCCGCCGGAGTACATGGTGAAGCGATACGATCCGGATTACGACGGGATCCCCATGCTGCATCCGAACTACGGCAAGGCCAGCGATTTCACGCCTGAGGAGCTGAGGAACCTGCGCGCGCACTACTGCGCCGAGGCGGAGCTGGTCGATCGTTGGGTCGGTCGTGTGCTCCAGAAGATCGACGATCTCGGCCTGTGGGAGAACACCATCGTGGTGTTCACGTCCGACCACGGCATCAGCCTGGGCGAGCATAATCGCACGGGAAAGTCGAATATCAACCGCTACGATGAGCGGTTCTGGCCGCTCTATCCCGAGATCGCCCACGTGCCCTGCCTGATCGCGGCGCCCGGCATCGAAGGCGGCCGCACCATCGACGCGCTGCTCCAGCCGGCCGATCTCTTGCCCACCCTGCTCGATCTGGCCGGCGTCGAAGTGACGCCCCCACAGCCGTTCCATGGCCGTTCCTTCGCGCCCTTGCTGCGGGGGGAATCCGAGGAAGCGCTACACGACTATGTGATCACGGCCTCGTTCCTGCGCCTAGAGGAGGGATCCATCCCCGCCGAGAGCACGACCCCCGTCATATACACGGAGAAGTGGGCTTACACCCCGATCGGAGCGGAAGGTACGCGTGAGCTGTATGATCTCGAGGCCGACCCGTACGCCGAGACGAACGTCATCGCCGAACATCCTGACGTCGCCGACGATCTGCATGAGAAACTAGTCGCCTGGCTGGAAGAGATCCAGGCGCCGGAGGAGGTCGTCGCCTTCTTCCGACAAAGGCAAGGATAAGAGCGACGGTCAACATGACATCAGGTAGGAGCAAAGCGTCATCTGACCACTTACAAGGCAGTTAATGGTAGGGGCGACCGGCCGGTCGCCCTTAGGAAAGGGCATGGAATGAAAAACCCGGCTTCTCGGAGAAGCCGGGTTTTTCACAGGCTCAGCGGCTAAGGAGGTCCAAACAACAGAGAGTACAATCCGCGTCCAGAGGCCAGCGCTGGATATCCATCGCGGCCTTCTGCTCTGCCAGGAGGTTACGATACGCCTCGTCTCTGCGTCGTTCCAGCTCCAATGGATCGACGGGACGACTTGGGTCCTTCTCCAACACCTGGATGATGTGATATCCGAACATTGTCTTCACGGGATCGCTGATCTCACCCGGCTCCAGGGAGAAGGCCGCCTCCTCGAACTCGGGCACCATGCGCCCCCGGCCGAACCATCCCAGATCGCCACCGCTCTCCTTGCTGCCGGGGTCATCGGAGTACTCCCTGGCCAACTCGGCGAAGTCCTCCCCCGCCCGCAGACGCTCGACCAGTTCCTTCGCCAGCGCGAGCGCCTCTTCCTCCGTACGAGGCTCCAACGTCGGCGTCGGTGTCGGCGTTGGCTCCTGCGGCGTGGGCGTCGGCGGCTGCACTCCCTCCGGCAGAGGCGTGGGGGTGAACGTCGGCGTGGGCGTGGGAGCAGGCGTGCGGATGGCGATCAGGATATGCCGGGCGTGAACCTGCTCTTCCGTGGTCGGCACCTCCTGAGCCACCTGTTCCCGCAGCTTCTCTTCCAGCAGCCGAACCTCGATAATCCGCCTGTACTCGTCCAGGGACATATCTGCCACCTGGGCCAGCGTGGTCACCATATTCTGCAGCCCTTCCTGGTACTCCGCGTCCGTCAGGATATGGATCGTGGGCGTCGGCGTCGGAGTAGGCGTGGGAGTAGGCTCCTCCGTCTCCGCCCCCTCCGGATTAGGCGTCGGCGTTGGGGTGGGCGTCCAGGAAGCCGCTGTGGCCGTCGCCTCCACCTGGGCCTGAGCCGTGGCCGTGGCCTCTGGCTCCGTCAGAGCGCCCCGTCCTCGCGCCACCTGGGAACGCAGATCCGCCTCAACTTCCTCTGGAGAGACCGATATCCCTCGCTGAGCAGCGAGCTGGCGGATCACCTCCTCGTCAATCATCTGATCCAGGACCTGACGCCTCAACGTCTCCGGATTGGACAGCAGGGCCTGGATCTGATTAATCTGGCTGGCGAAAATCGATGGCCCCTGACCTGTGGAGAACTGGGCATCCAGCATACGATATTGCTCAAGTTGCCTCTCCAGGCTGTTCTTTTGTAACCGGAATCGGCGTTCCAGGTCGTACGCGTGGATGGCAGCATTTCCGACGCGCGCGAGGGGCAGACGGGGCTTACACAGGTAATCGTTTGCCGCTCCAACGAGGATCAGCACCAAGGTGATGGCGATGACCACGCCAGTGAAGATCATGACCCTCCGCGACTGCTCACGATGACGACGACCTATCGCGACCTGCTTGCGAGTTGGCTCGGTTGACCGCTTTCTGCGCTTCTTCGTCATGGCACCCCGTGAGATTGTCTATTGTTTTGGAGGAACCGCAAAGAACGCAAAGAGCGCTAAGGTTTTGTAAAACGACATCAGATTGAATTGTCTTTGCGCCCTTCGCGCCCTTTGCGGTTAGGAGAGTAAACTATCTAAGGTCCAATACAGAGATCATCCCGCTTAAACGACGAAAGGCATAGGATGCTCCCATCCTATGCCTTTCTCCCCACCCCACGATGTCACTGTCCATGGATCAGCCCGCGATCGACTCAGCCCTGGTGCTTCACAGCCATATGGATGTGCTTCCAAGTAAAAGGCAACAGCGCCAAGAACCGGGCGCGCTTGATGGCGAGAGCCAGGGCGCGCTGATGCTTGGAACACAACCCCGTCTTACGACGCGGCCAGATCTGCCCTCGCTCGCTGAGGAACCGGCTAAGCACCTCCGGCTGCTTGTAATCGATATATGTAATCCCTTCCGCACAGAATGGGCATACCTTCTTACGACGCCCAAAACGGCGCCTCGGACGCACAGCCGCCTGCGCGGCCGACGAAGCGGGCCGGGCTTGAGGCGCGGCCGTTTGCGCCTCGGCAGGCTGCGTCTCCGCCACCTGATTCTCACGCTCCACAGCTTCAGCCAACGTATCCCTCCCTTAACACACGAATGCCTCTTACGTATCGGATTCCTGGACGTCCGCGTCTCCGCCGAGATCCATCTCCGGCGCGCGGCTGTCCAGCATGATCATCTCGCTGGCGACCACCTCGGTCCGATAATGCTTCTGACCATGCTCATCGTCCCAACACCGCGTCTGGAGATGTCCCTCAACGTACACCCGGGAGCCCTTCCGCAGATACTGATTGCAAATCTCCGCGAGATTCCCCCAGGCTACCACATTAAACCATTCCGTCGCGTCTCGCCGTTCGCCGTCCGCGGTGACCCAGCTCCGGCTGGTGGCTACACTGAACGAGGTGACCGGCTTTCCGCTAGGGGTATACCGCATCTCGGGATCCCGCCCCAGATTGCCGATAATGATGACCTTATTCAGTCCTCGTGCCATACTCACCACTCCGTTTCCATACCCTCTCGATCATCTCACGAGGGCGACGAAATCCTCTCGCGCCCTACGCGCCCGGACGGACGATGAGGTGACGCATGACATCCTCGCTCAGCCGCAGATTGCGCTCCAACTCGGCGACGGCCTCCGGGGCCATGCGCAACCGCTGGACGACGTAGTATCCCTCCCACTGCTTCTGGATGGGATAAGCGAGGCGTCTGCGTCCCCACGGCTCCGTCTCGATCACCTCACCGCCACTGGAGACGATCCAATTGGTCACCTGTTCGATAGCGGAAGCCACGCCTTCCTCGTCAAGACGTGGATGGAGGATAAAGACCATCTCGTATTCTCGCACGCTCGCCTTCTAGCCTCCTTTCTCTGGGTTAGCCCTCGGTCAAACGCATTCGGGCGAATGCGCGGCCAAGAGCAGAAAGAACGAGGGCCAATGAGGTCCCTCGTCGCGAGCGATGAGAATATAACATAAAGTCCCTCTGGGAGCAAATCGAGCGATTGACGATGCCCCTTACGTGTGCTATGATCAACGCAATTCATCGGAGGAACGAGCTCAAGCCGTGCAGAAAGAGCCGGTACGCATACTCCCCGCAGATGCCGCGCCATGGGATTCGCTGGTCCAGGCGCTAAACCGCGGATACAGCGACTACTCCGAACCCATCCACACCACCGTCCTGCAACTGCAACAGATGGTCACCGCGTGGGATATCGATCGGCGAGGCTCCGTCATCGCCTTCTCACCCCATGGCAGACCCATCGGGGTCGGGCTCCTCGGGATACGCGGGAACCGGGCCTGGATTGGCGGCTTGGCCGTCGCGCCGGAGTGGCGGCGGCGCGGCGTAGGGCGAGCGATATTAAACAGCCTTATCCAGGCGGCTCGGGAGCGTGAGGCGACCAGCGTAACCCTGGAGGTCCTGACGGAAAACGAGCCCGCCATATCCCTCTATCGATCCACCGGATTTCATATCCACAGGGAACTTCTCAGCTGGGAACGGGGGCCTGAGGTCGGAGCGCTCCCTCCTCCTGCTTCCCGCGCCGTGCCAGCCAAGGCGACCGAGCTGGTGAGCAACTTCGACGCCTGGCACGCGGAACCGCCCTGCTGGCAACGGGAACTGCGCTCCCTGCGCCCTCACCTGCATCGCATGGACGGTTGGGGCCTGTTCGAAGGCAGCCAACTGGTCGCCTATGCTCTCACCTTTGAACAGGGCAACCAGCTCACGCTGGTGGATGTGGGCATATCCCCCTTCGCGGATGCACACATCACAGCCCGAGCTCTACTTCAATCGCTTCAGCTGCTGCACGCTGAGTGCCTCCTTACGCTTCGGAACATCCCCGCCGGCGACCCGCTTAATCACACCCTGGCCGCGCTGGGCTTTCAGGTCGATCGTCGCCAGTATGAGATGATTCTGAAACTCCCACCATGAAGCGAACGATCCCGCTGGCGTGGGACCGGACGAGATCGCCAGAACAAGATAACAGCGCCGTTGCGCCCTGCGATAGGATTACACGGCCTATTCCAATATGAGCGACAAGCCATTCCTCGGAGGCGATAAGATGCGGATCAACACAGCCAAACGTCGGATGTTAGAGGGGAAACCGGTCATCGGCGCCCCTATATCCCTGGGGGCCCCCATCGTGGGAGAGCTTCTGTCACAGGCGGGGTTCGACTTCGTGCTGGTGGATAACCAGCATGGCCTATGGGATGACAATGGGACTATGTTGGCCTTCCGAAGCATCTGCCTAGGGCCAGCGGTGCCCATGGCCCGGGTCCGCCAGAACGACTTCTACGCCATCGGGCGTCTGCTGGATCGAGGAGCGTTGGGCATCGTCGTCCCCATGGTCAACTCCGTAGAGGAGGCGAAGGCCGCGGCATACGCAGTGCGCTATCCTCCCCGGGGAGGGCGCTCCATCGGCCCCACGGGGGCTGGCTTCCTGGGGGAAGATTACGTGCGTCGGATCGATGACGAAGTCTTCCTGGCCGTGCAGATCGAGTCGATCCAGGCGGTCGAGCGGGCCGAGGAGATCCTGGCGGTCGAGGGGGTGGACGGTTGCTGGATCGGCCCCGCCGATCTGAGCAATTCCATGGGGGTGGATCAAAGCACCTCGGAGGGTGCTGCGGCGGTCGAGTCGGCGATCATGCGCGTGCTGGAAGCCTGTCGGAAGGTTGGGAAGATCCCAGGCATCGCGGCCGGTCGTGACGCCGCGCGCTGGATCGAACGGGGGTTCCTCTTCGTCACCATCACCAGCGAGATCGACCTCATGATGACCGAGGCGAGGAGGATGCTGCAGGAGCTAGGTCACCTGACCTAAGGATCACGCAGGATTGCGGTTCGGGAACGCACGAGAGTTGGAGGGCTTCAGATAAGGAGTCCTCATGCTCAGCATCAGCCTAGTAGCTTCACACTTAACCGTGGTTGTTGTCAAAGCGCCATATCCGCATGGTAGAGAATAAGGCCGGTTTCCATACCGGCCACAAGATGACGGGTAAGAAACCCGCCCTACACGCCCTCCACGGTTGAATGCGGTGCTACCATCAGCTCGATGTGAGAGAAAATACGTTGGCGCCATCGCGAGTATCTGCCCCACCGTCGAATTGGGGCAGATACTCGCGATGGGCTGCCAGCAGCTCGTTCAAAAGAGGCACGGCGACTTCGTACGATGGGACCAGGGGGTGTGCCAGCAGCGCCTGTAAAGCCAGGCGATAGCTACCGGTCACCGCGGCCTCAACTGTAAGCTGCTCATAGGCTTTCACCGCGCAGACGAGGCCGCGCATCGCCGGTGGGAGTTCGCCGACCACGATGGGATGGGGGCCCAGGCGATCTACCATGCACGCGACCTCTACCACCGCATCATCGGGGAGATCACGAATGGCCCCCCGGTTGGGGACGTTCACATACTGCCGCTCCCCGCGGTTGTGCCAGATGGCCAGCATAGCAGCCAGGGCGACGTCGGAATAGCCGCCGCCCCCGCGTTGCTTCAAAAGCTCGGGCTTCTCGGCCAGGGTGGGATCGGCATACATCCTCATCAGCTCGGCCTCGATGGTCTTCACCTGCTCACCCCGTGTCTGCGGTGCTGTTCGCATCTGCTCCAACATCCGCTCGCGGTGGTAGTAGTATGACAGGTAAGGACAGGGGATCGCGCGAAGGGACCGCATCAAGTCGCCATCGATGCGCCACCCGGCGGCGATGGCCGCCTCGATGGCGTCATCGGTGCGGTCCTCTCCGTCCACGATCACTCGGATGATCCATGAGAGGTGGTTGAGCCCCACATAGTCCACGTTCGCGCGCTCGGGGGGCACCCCCATGGCGTGCAGCACCGAGCGGGTCCAGATGAAAGGGCCAGCGCAGAGCCCGATGATGCGAGCCTCGGAAAAGCGGGTTACTGCCTCGGTGATGAGGCCGCTGGGGTTGGTGTAATTGATGATCCAGGCATCCGGGGCCAGCTCGACGACATCCCGAGCGATGTCCAGAAGGACAGGGATGGTACGTAGCGCCTTGGCAAACCCGCCGGGGCCTGTCGTCTCCTGACCGATAATGCCGTACTTGAGCGGAATGCGCTCGTCGCGGATGCGCGCGTCCATGCCACCGACCCGAACCAGCGTACACACAAAAGCCGCGCCTGCGATGGCCTGACGACGGTCTCCCGTGGTCGTCACGCGGGTGGGAACGCCGGCTTTGGCGAACATGCGCCGACTGAGGCCGGCCAGGATCTCCAATCGCTCAGGATCGACATCCATCAGTGCCAGCTCGTCCACGGGCAGTTGATCGTGGTGACGGATGAGCCCGTCGATCAGCTCCGGTGTGTAGGAGCTGCCACCGCCGATGACGGCGATCTTGATGGGTCTCATGTTCGGTGCTCCAACATCAGTCTCCTTCGCCCCGCGTGTCAAACAGCTCTGGCGCGGGATGCGTCCGGGCCAGGTTCGCGTAGACGTGCGCGTCTACAGGTGCCCGAATAGCCTCTAGAGCCACCAGGAGCGCCCCAATGGCCGGCTCGAACCGTGGGCGTACCACGCGGGCCCGGGGCGCCACCTGTAATATATCGGACCGGATGGTATCGTGTAACAAAGTCCCGCGTCCCTTGAAGATGCTCCCCGAAAGGACCACCTCGAACTCCAGATCTTCCATCCCCAGCCGTCGGATGCCAGCCGTGGCGTACAGCGCCAGCTCATGCCCGTGATGCACGATCAGGGCACGCGCCACTTCATCCCCCTCGGCGGCGGCATCGAAGACCAGGGGACAGAGCGAGCGCAACCTCTCGGGAGAGATCTGCCGGCCGACCAGGCGACGCAGCAGCGCCTCGGCCGTGGGCAGGGACAGATGGGCGAGCACCTTGTCCGTGAGGGCCGTGGCCGGTCCGCGCCCGTCCGCCGCCCGCAAGACAGCGCGCACGGCATCCCGGGATAGGTCGGCTGCCCCGCCGTAATCCGCCCAGTACCCGTAGATCCATTCTCGGCCATCAGGGGCTACGATGGCGGTGTTCGTCCCTGTGCCCGCGCAGATCGCCACCCCATACGGCTGGCTGGTCCCCGCTCGAAGGGCGATATAGGCATCGTTCTTGACGGTGAGCTGACGCGAGAGATGCAGGTTCGCCAGCAGCTCTTCCAGCATGGGGTAGTCCTCGGGCCAGTCCGCGCCGGTGATCCCGTAGCAGGCGAAAACCACGTCCTCCGGGTCAACCTTTGCCTCCCTCAGCGCGGCCTCCACGGCCTGGCGGATCGCCGCGGCCGCCCCCTCCTTGCCGACGGTATACCAGTTGCAGTTGCCGGCGCGTCCCGCGCCCAGGATGTGCCCGGCCGTGTCGGCGACCAGGGCGATGGTCTTCGTGGATCCACCATCCACGCCGATGATGAAGGAGTTTTCCTGACGGATCATCAAGGGCTCCCCTCTGAGTGATCACCCTCTGCCCGCAATTCAACCCAGGCTGGAGACAAGCCGTTGCGCGGCCTGGCAGATGCGTTCCAGCTCGCGCCGGCGCGGTTCGTCTAGCTGGAAGGTGTGCCTGGCTAGCCGCTCCTGAATCTCGGCGCGAATACGATCACGAAAAGTAGGAGAGCCGGCCCGTTGCCACGCCGCCAGGAAATCGCGCTCGAAGCGGCGCGGGTGCCAATACAGTCGCCGGTAATTGCTCAGCGTCGTATCCTGATCGATGAACCCGCGTGTCAGGCCCATTTGCACTTCCGATAGCAGGTCCGGGTCGGGAGGTGTGGTGTCCAGGCCGCGCACCAGGCGCTCCACCCAGTCCCGAATCTCGCAGTCGATCAGAAGCTGTTCGGGGCTGAAGACCTCATCCAGACTGAGGGCACCGGCTCCACTGAAGTCCCTCGCGCCCAGGAGGGCACCGGCCGTCATGATGGCGGCCTTCTCGGCCGCCGACTGGGGACCCGGCAGCTTGGCCATGACGTGCATGTTGCCCGCTCCCCGCCTCGACGGATGACCGTAGAACCGATTCAAGTCGTGCCCTGCGAGCTGAAAGAGGAAGTTTTCGGGCGAACCGAAGACCATCGCCAGCTGGCGGAGATCGAAGGGGAATATTTCAACATAAAAGGTCACCGGAAGGCCTGTCAGGGCCCGAAGCGCGACCAGGCCGCCCATCAGTTCGGCGGCGGCGAGGGCAAAAGCCGCTATGGGAGCGATCGGCGCGGTGGCACCGGCCGCCGGCATGCTGCTTACCCGAATGTGCTCCAGCCGATGCACATTCTGCAGCACGATCTCCAGGGACTCACCCCCCAGGCGCAACGGAGACGGAAGGTACACCGGCAGGCTGCGAATGGGATGCCCCATGACCTCTGCCATCTCGAAGATGTAGGGAGCGGTGAGAGAGGAGGTCGGATCGACCGGGTAGGCACCGTTGCGAGCGTTCTCCGCGGCGATCCGATACTGGATCACAGGCTGAAGCGGAGGCGGGACGTCGAACGGGTAACCAGGCACCGCGCCGTATACCCCCTCATCGGCGAGCGTATCCACCAGCCGGGTCATCTGAGCCAAGCTCTCCGCCGTGTAAGGGACGATCTGATCGGTCTCCAAATCGTGCAGATGGTGAGGGTAGGAACTGATGTAGAGGGCCAGGTGCGTCTCATCGTCCACGTCGGAGGCTTGTTGCGATGACAGCCGCTGACGCATCTCGGCGACGTAATCTTCCACGACAGCCGGCTCGAAGAGGACGCGCGATCCTCGCGTGCGAAAGCCAGCTGCCCGCAATCGATCCAAAACGGGCTCGGAAAGGATCTCAAGCCCGACTTCTGCCAGGATGCGCAGGGCCGTCTCGTGCACCCGCGCGGCCAGGTCGCGCGTCGCCAGATCCTCACGATGGAATTTCAACGACATGGCTTTTGGCTTCATCTCCTCTCACGATGTGAGCTCGCGTCGAGCACACTCGACGATGTGATCGATCTCCCTGGCCAGCGCTTCATCGATGGGTTCCGACTGATGAGTGGCCAGGATGCGTTTCACCTCCATCCAAGCGCGTTCCCCCATCGACGTACGTCCTTCGCTTTCCCAGCCGTCCCAAGTTTGCCGGGTCCAGGCGGGGCCTGGGAGCCAGATCTCCTGACGGAAGTGCTGGATGGTATGCATCTCGGCTAAGAAATTCCCACCAGGGCCGACCGTGTGGACAACGTCCGTAGCCAGGGTTTCGGGAGTGATCTCGAACCCGCGCACGATGCGCTTTACATAGGCCATCAGCTCGTTATCGATCAGCAGCCACGGAAGGCTGGCCCCGTGATCCGTTCCGCAAATCCCGGCGTGACCAAAGGTATCGGCACCAGCCAGGGCGCCCAGCACCATGGTGGCTCCCTTTTCGATGCCGGCCTGGGCATCGGGGAGCTTGGCATCGGTGATGCCGACGTTGATGTACACCGGGAAGCCGTAGAAGTGCGCGATCTGGGTCATGGCGACGGCCATCAACGCCTGCTCGGGCGACCCGAAGGAGCAGATGCTGGTGGCTGGGTCCATGATATGGGGGATGCCACCATAGGTGACCGGCGTTCCTGGGGCCAGCAGTTGGGTGACAACGATGCCAGCGAGCACCTCTGCGTTCTCCTGCGCCAGGGTACCGGCCAGAGTGGCCGGAGCCGTGCCCGAGGCCATCGCCATGGGGCCGAAGCTGGCTGGCTGGCCCGCGCGCACGAACTCCATCAACACATCCAGCCCATCATGCGGCAGTTGCAGCGGGCTGATCGGCTCCAGAAACGCTTCCACCATGGGGCGGGCGCGTAAGGCCGCGTCACCGCCGGCCACGGTGCGATAGATCTCCAGGATATAGCGAGCCGTGCGGCCATTCGCGACCCAGCAGCGGGTCGGTTTGGTCGTGCCTTTAACCAGTTCCGCTGTCAGGAATACGTCGCGATAGGCCACAGGGACCTCGGCGGGAACGGCCATCGCCCCCACGATGGTCACATGCGGCAGGGCATCGCCCAGACGGATGGCATCGTGTAAATCCTGGACGGTGGGTGGACGGCGTTGTCCGGTCTCCGAGTCGATCCAGGCATACTGGCCTGGGGTTGACATCAATACCAGGTCGCCGTGCCCAAAGCGTGCCGTGCACCGTCCATCGCGCCCGTACAGGATATACTGCTTTCCGGCCTGAGCAACACACTCCATGACCAAGCGCTCGGGAAGACGTGCGATCCCGCGCGTACGGTCCACCTCTGCGCCAGCCTCGGCCAGCAGACGCAACACCTCTTCATGATGGACCATGATGCCCGTGTTTTGCAGGATGCTCAGGGTGGCGTCGTGGATGGCCTGTATGTCCTGTTGAGACAGGAACTGCAGACGGATCGTGGGCATAGTTGGCTCCTCTATGCAATAGGTGCTCACGGTGAAATAAGGGCGAGGCGACGCCTCGCCCAGGGTTTCAGTGGAACTGTGGCAACAGTTCCGCCTGCGCGATCAGCGCCTCATCCAGCATCTTCTCAGCCGACTGAGGGTCGGGCACGGTGGGATCGATGATCAGGGCCTCCAAAGCGGCCTGACGGTCCCCCTTAGCCGCCGCTTCCACCGCCAGATCCATGATGTACAGCTGGAGCTCCAGGATCGCGGCGATGGCTGGAGGGAGCTCTCCCATTCCCAGCCCGTAGATCCGATCAGCCCCCACGATGGCGGGGATCTCGACGATGGCATCCCGCTTCAGATTGGTGATATAACCCTCGTTGGGCACGTTCAGCGAGAGGACATATCGATTCCCGTTGTCCAGCAGCGAGAGGATGATGTCCACGGTCTGCCATCTGAGCGCGCCTTCGATCATCAGGCCATCCAGCTCGCGCGGGTCCAGCGGGCCGCTCTCGGCAGCCAGCGCTCGCAATCGGGCCTCCCGTTCCCTCTCAGCGACATCGCTGTTGAAGATCCAGTCGGTGAAGCCGGGGGGCATGAATTTCCAGCCCCAACTGAGGTATTCCCCCACATGGGTATCGGCTGGCCCTGGGTAGTAACCGAAGCGGCGGAGGCATTCTCGCGAGAGGGGCTCCCAGTCTGGATCGACTTGTTCGATCCTCCGGCGGACCTCCGGGTAGAGGTCCTCGCCTGTGCGGGCGTCACGGATGTCCATGACCCAGTGGCAATGGTTAATGCCGGCGACCTTGATATCGATGTCTTTCTGCTGTCGGCCCAGCACTTTGGTGGCCAGGCTATTCTGGGTGATGTAAGCGCCCAGACAGACGCCCACGTTTTTCACCCGGGTGTAGCGATGCAACGCCAGGCACAGGCGGCTCTCCGGATTGCTCATGTTGATGAGCCAGGCATCCGGGCAAAGCTGCTCTATGTCCCGCGCGATCTCCAGCATGGGAGGCACCTGCCGGAGCGTGTGGAACAAGCCGCCCGGCCCGCCGTTTTCGCCGTAGAGGTGCTGCGTCCCATGTTTGCGCGGGATCTCGATATCGAGACGCCACATTTCGTAATGCTTGCGCTCGATAGCGGTGATCACGATGTCCGCGCCCGGCAATGCCTCACGCCGCTCGGTGGTGGAGGTGATCTCAAAGTGGGCGTCCCAGGTCTGGTTCATGCGATGAGCCAATCGCGTGATCGTATCCAGCTTGTCCGCCGCGATATCCACCAGCGCGAGCTGGGTCCCGCGTAGCTCAGGGCATTGCATCAGATCCCGTATCAACATAGGGCCGAACACGTGGCTTCCCGCGCCGATGATGACGATCTTCGGGGGATTCATGCTGTGCGCCTCCTTACCCGTTTGTGCTATGTGTCGTCTCGCCACAGATCCTCATGCTGGATATGGCTTCCTGTTGCGTGTTATACACCTTTCAAACCCGTGAGGGTGATGCCTTCAATGAACTGGCGTTGGGCGAGGAAGAACAGGACGATCAGCGGGAAGGTGACCGAGAGTGCGGCGGCCATCATCAGGTGCCATTGAACCCCGAAACGGGTCTGAAAAGCGTACAGCCCAAGCACCAGCGGGTATTCACTGGCGTCGTCCAGATAGATCAAAGGCCCCATGAAGTCATTCCAGGTCCACATGAAGTGAAACACGGCCACGACCATCAGGGCCGGCTTCACCAGGGGCAGCAGGATCTTCCACAGGATGACGAACTCGTTGGCCCCGTCCACACGTGCGGCGTCCGTCAGGTCCCATGGGATGGTCATCAAGAACTGGCGCAGCAGGAAGATATTGAAAGCGCTGCCGAAATAGTACGGGACAATTAACGGCGCATATGTGCCAACCCAGCCAAACGTCCTGAAAAGGATATAGGTCGGGATCAAGGTCACGATGCCGGGGAGCATCATGGTGGAAAGTGTGATGCCGAAGAGCACGTCGCGTCCCCAGAAATCCATGCGCGCAAAGGCGTAGGCGACGATCGAGCAGGAGATCACCACGCCCAACGTGGAGAAGACGGAGTAGAAGAGGGTGTTGCGTAAGAGCCTGAGGAAGGGGAAAGCCGGGCTGGTTAACGCTTCCACGTAGTTCTGCCACATGATGGGATCTGGGATCCACCGCGGCGGGTCGGTGAACACCTGGTCTAGAGGCTTGAGGGAGGTGATCACCAGCCAGAGGAAGGGGATCACGAACAGGGCCGCGGTGGCGGACAGGAGAACATGGGTGAGCAACGCGAACATCTTCTTACGGGCTTGAACGTACATATGCCGTCGTGCAGCAGTGGCTGGGAAAACCCTCTGTCGCATACCTCGCTCCTAAGCGGCCCTTATCGGCGTCCGCCCGCCTCGTAGTATACCCAGTAACTTGATGAGCGGATCAGGGCCAGGGTGATGAGTACCAGAGCGATGAACATCACGAGGGCCATGGCGGAGGCGTGGCCCATGTTGAAATAACGGAAGCCGTAGCGGTAGAGCAGGAGCATATACATAAGCAATGAATTGAGCGGGCCGGCCCCACCGGTCTGCGCCCCGGCCACGAAGGCCGTGGTAAACACCTGAAACGAGTTGATAATCCCCATGACCAGGTTGAAGAAGATGGTCGGCGTCAGGAGCGGCAGGACGACGTGGCGAAACCGCTGCCACGCGTTGGCACCATCGATCTTGGCGGCTTCCTGCAGCGATTCGGGTATCTCCTTCAGGCCAGCGAGAAAGATGAGCATGGTGCCTCCGCTGCCACTCCAGATGGACATGAGGATGAGGGCTGGCTTCGACCAGGTGGCGCTCCGCAGCCAACCCAGGGGAGGGAGGCCCACAGCGCGCAGGGCGGCGTTCACCAACCCCAATCGGGGGTCCAGGAGCACCATCCACAAGAGCGT
Organism: Caldilineae bacterium; assembly: GCA_011176545.1. Taxonomy (GTDB): domain Bacteria; phylum Chloroflexota; class Anaerolineae; order DUEN01; family DUEN01; genus DUEN01. The sequence goes on from DUEN01000001.1 coordinate 22,960, forward strand.
GCTGGCCACGGCTGGCATCAAGCCGGGGAGATAGTAAGCGGTGCGGTAAAGGCCGATCCCGTGGCTTCTCTGGTTGAGAAGCAGTGCCAGTAACAACGCGACGATGAGTCCAAGGGGCACTGAGAAGAGCGTATAGTAGACGGTATTCCAAACGGACTTCCAGTAGAGAGGATCCTTGGTGAACATAACCTTGAAGTTTTGCAACCCCACCCATCGGGGCGGGTTGAGGATCGTATACTCCGTCATGGCGAAGTAGAAGGACGCGATCATGGGATAGGCGGTGAACACCAGCAGTGAGATGATCCAGGGTGATACAAACAGATATGCCTTCAGGCTGTCCCGCGCCCGCTTGCTCAACCGCCAGCGAGGCCTGGCGTCAGCCCGTTGGCCGCCCCTTCGCAACAACGATTTGACCACGTGGATCACTCCTTATGAGGTCCCGAGTGGAAGAAAAGGCGGTTTCGGCAGACATGGGAGCCTGCCGAAACCGCCGCGACACGCTGGCTATATGCTCTGTAACACCTCCTCCAACTTGGCCTGGCAGAGATCCTGAGCCTCTTGAAGGGCCTCCGTGGGCGTCTTGGTCTTGTGCAGCACCTCATCGATGGCCGAATTGAGCGTATCGCTGGCGAAGTCCTCGATGGGGGAGTTCCACATATCCACCGCATCCTCCAGATAGGCGGCGAAGAATTGGTGGATCTCCTTGGCTCGTTCCAGGCCCACCTGGTCAACTAGCTTCTGTGTCAGGATGTCGGGTGAGAAATCTTTCCACGCGGGGGTGTCCATCACGGCGGTATACCAGGTCTCCCATCCCTTGGTGCAGAGATACTCGATGAAAAGGAAAGCCTCCTTAGGATGGGACGCCCCCTTCGGAATGACCCACCAGTTGGGCCAGAACCCTGTTACTGACTTGGTGCCGTTAGGACCCACCGGGAACCGCACGACCTCCCATGCGAAGGGGATCTCGGCATCCGTGCACGCCCAGCTACCCGATTGTGCCATGGAGCAGAGCCCCAACTGGAAAGCGCTTTCAGGGTAGACACCGCCCCACGGGCCATACAGATTGAACTGCTCAATGTCGCCACCGTATTGGTCATCCAGCCACTGTACCCAGTAGCTCAGCCACTCGACGTTCGCGTCGCTGTCGAGGACGTACCGCTCGTTTTCGGCATCGAATAGCTGGCCGCCGTTCAGGCCGCTCCACACGGGGTACAGCCATGACGCTTCCCAGGGGACGAGCCCGGCATGGGTTAACTCGCCATCCTCCCACACTACGAACTTCGCCGAGAGTTCTTTGGTATCCTCCCATGTCTTGGGGAAGTCATCGCGGTTGGGGGAGACGCCCTTCTCTTCAAACTGAGCGGTGTTGGTGAAGATGCAGCCTGGGCCTGCGGAGGAAGGCAGCCCGTAGGTCTCCCCACGCCACTGGCATGACCTGAGCGGCTTCTCGTAGAACGATTCGGGGCGAGCCCACTTGGCATCTTTCATCATCTCGTCGATGGCCATCAGCGACCCGCGGGCCGCGAACTGAACCGGCGGCGTCCACAGGGTGGCGGTGTCCGGCGGATTACCGGCGGCGATGCGGGAGAGGAGCACCTCGATGTAGTTCCCACCCCCAGGAGGCCCTCCGCTGATCTCGAAATCGACAGTCACCCACGGGTACAGCTCCTCGAAGTCGCCCACGATCCGAGGGAACATTTCCTGGCAAATGGGCGTTGAAAACTGATTCCACCAGGAGATCGTCACCTTCTCTTTCTCAGCCGGGACCTCCTCTGCTGGCTTCTCCTCAGCCGGAGCCGGTGGTGTGGCTGGCGCACAGGCAGCCATGGCTGCTCCTAGAGTTACGATCCCCGCCGATTTGAGGAAATCACGCCGTGAGAATAAGCCTTTCGCCATTTTACTCCTCCTTCTGCTTTTAACCAGGAGGCCAAGTCGGCACCCTCTCTCCCAACTCACAAGCTACCCGTTCCATTGCACAGACAAGTCTCAATCACCTCCTTTCTATCTCGCTTACGCTCCTTCCAGTGACGGCTTCGCCTTATGCGAACTGAGGCAGATACTCCCGGTGCGCCTTGAGCAGCTCATCGGCCAGCTTCTCGGCCGTGGCCGAATCGGTGACCGAGCCATCGGCCAGGAGCGCTTCCACGAACAACTTCCGATCGCCCGTGAGCGCCGCTTCAACGGTCAGGACGTGGGCGGCGATTCGACGCATCAATGGAGCCGCCAGCCTGTCCGGGAAATCGGGCACCTGTATCGGCCGCAACCCTCTCCCTGTGGCCACACAGGACAGCTCCAGCACGGCATCATCGGGCAGATTGGGGATGGCGCCCCGGTTGGGCAGGTTGGCTGCGAACATCTGGCGGCTGTCCTCTTCGATCGCGCGCAGGATATCCAGGAGCTGGGCATGCTCGCCCGGGACCCGCTGGAATACGCTCTCATCCAGCGGCATCTCCCCCATGGCCTGCGCCCGCATGCGCTCGTAAATCTCATCGCCGTACGCGATGATCTCCTCGAAGGAAAAGCAATCCACGCCCAGGGTACGGCCGTAGTAATTGCCGTTTGGGAACCGCTCTGGGAAGAATTCGACGACATGCCGATCGTTCACGGCCGGATAGGCGCCATAAGTTTCGAAGAGGGACCATGAGAAGGGATTATCCGATACCCGGAGCTCAACCTCCTCTTCGGCAAGTGTCGTGTCGCCTCCAGGTGCTGCCTGTTCGCCCTCTCCCAGCACACGCTCCGTCATCGCGCGCTCGCGTGCGAGCCGCTGCCGCACCAGGGGCCACGCGTCACGGCCGTTCCAACGCAGATCATATATCCAGGTGAAGTGATTGACCCCGGCCGCCAGATAGGTCACCTCGCTCTCCGAGGCCCCAATGAACCGGACCAACTGCTGGTAGACGTGGAAGGTGCCGATACACAGTCCCACAATATCGGCTCCTGTCGCCTTGCGCACCGCCCAGCAGTTCACGGTCATCGGGTTAGCATAGTTGAAGAACCAGGCCTGGGGACATAGCCTGAGCACATCCCTGGCGATGTCCACCATGGCCGGGACCATGCGCAGGGCGCGAGAGATCCCGCCCGGCATGACGGTGTCGCCCACAGGCTGATAGATGCCATACTTGCGCGGGATGAAGACATCGGCCTCCCACGCTCGTCGGCCGCCTACGCCGATGGTGGTCACCACCACGTCAGCCCCCGGCAGGACGTCACACCGGTCGGTGGACGCCTCAATGGCGATGTCGGCATCCTTCGCATCGATCATGCGGCGACTCAGCCCCTCCGCCACCTGCAACGCCTGGGGATCAATATCCACCAGCCCCAGCGTCCACGGGCGCTGAGACAGGATGAGGTCGGCTACCAGGCCTTGGGTGAACATCGCGCTGCCCGCGCCGATGATGACGATCTTGCGTCGATCCATGTTACCTCCCATGAATGGCTGTGACGTTCTGCCTCCTACATCCTGCATCCTGAATCCTGCATCCTGGATCCTGAGCAGGAAGTCATCCTCACTTCTGCAACTCAACATCCATTGCCTCAGACACGTCTGCAGCCGTGAGCTGGCCCTGCAAACCGCCGCGCGCCCCTGTGCTCGCGCGGCCACAGGCGTTCCCCAGCGCGGCGCATTGTAGCAGGGGCAGACCTCGCAGCCATCCAGCCAGGAATCCAGCATCGAAACTGTCCCCCGCGCCGATCGTGTCCACCACGTGAGCGACAGGCTCCACGGGGACCTCCCAGTGTTCGCCCTTGCGGCCAACCAATGCCCCGCGCGCCCCCATCTTGATCACCACGATGGGCACCCACTCCATCAGCACGCGCAGGGCCGCTTCCACATCCGACGCCCCGGTCACGGCCAGGGCCTCCTGCTCATTGGGAAAGAACAGATCGACGTATTGCAAAGCAGCTCTCAACCCACCATTCCAGCACTCAGAGGGATCCCAATTTGTATCCAGGGACGTCGTCAATCCCAACGCCTTGGCTCGCTGCAGGATGGCGGGCGCGGCCGGGAGCAGGTGTGTGAGGAGGTAATAGCTGCCGTAATGGAAATGGCGGCCGCTGCTCAGAAACGCGTCGGTGACATCGGCAGGATACACAGCATTGAGGCTGCCGCCGTAGGTCAGGATGGCCCGATCCCCATCCGCGCGGCAGAGCGCGATACCCAGCCCCGTTTTCAGGTCGGGCCTCACGGCGACATAGCGGGTATCCACGCCGCTTTCTTGCAGACGCTGGAGGACAAGGTTCCCGTAAACGTCGTCTCCGACGCGGCCCAGGATGCCCACCCGCAGACCCAGCTTCGCCGCCTGACAGGCGAAGATACAGGTGGACCCGCCCATCTCCAGAAAGTAGTCGGGGATCCACTGTTCGACCTGGCCGAACCGCGGCGTCACGTCCCCGATGTCAACGACCAGATCCACGCACATGTCACCGATGGTGACGATGTCGAAGGATGGGGAGCGTGAAGCGTGAGGCGTGGAGCGTGTAGCGACTCTGCCACCTGTCCCCCACTGCGCTTTCTCCGTTCTTTCTGATCTACCTCTTGCGGCCTGCCTTTCACTCATCATCACCGCAGTTGTTTCCACGTTTCCACGAACACGTTCACGTTGCGCCAGGCGTGCAGCGTGATCTCGGTGATGTTGTCCACCGGTGACAGGATGAACCCGTTCACCCCGCGCATCGTCTCCAGCGCGCAGGCGACCGCCTCGCGCACATCGTCGGCCGAACCTTGCTCGATGGTGATAGCCCCGTTGACGCCACCCCACAGGCATACGCGCCCGCCCAGCTTGTCGCGCATGACCTGCAAGGGCGCGTCCGAGCCGTGCTGGAGCGGACCAACGCCCAGCAGGACGTCAACACCTGCTTCGAGCACGTAATCAAGCATCGGCAGCACGCCGCTCGTCATGATGTACCCGAAAGGCGTTTCGTATTCATGAGCCAGAGCGACTTCCCGTTTCAATATGGGGAGGAGAAATTCCCGATACAGCCTGGGCGACCAGAAGTCGGCGCTCTCATACCAAGCGCGTCGGATGAAGAGGTCCACCCCGGCCTCCAGGATGACCCGCATGCGCTGTTCGTTCCAGGCGGCGATGATCGCCAGGAGGTCTTTCAGGAGTTGAGGTTGATCCATCATCATGAACATCATGTTTTCCAGCCCGCATAGCCAGGCCGCCATATCCGCACCGACACCCCATCCGCCGGCGATGAGGACGCCGCGATCGGCGCTGAACGCCCGGGCGCGCTCCATCTCCGCACGAAAGGCGGCGATCTCCTCTGGAGTGGGCGGCATCAACATCGCCTGCAGCGCGTCCAGGTCGGCGCGGGTGGTCACGAGGGGTTTGATGGCCCGTGGCACCTGGTAGTCGTCCACGAAGGGAACGAAGTTGCCGTGGGGCCAATCGTCGGTCTTCCGCACCAGCGTGGTCAGCGTCCCGGCCGGGGTATGGTATTCTTTGTGAAGCACCGGGAACCGTTCCCCGGGGATCTCCTCGATCCACAGTTCTGTGGTTACCTCGGGAGGGAACCGGACGGGCAGGCCCCGTAGGTCTGGGTGATTGCGGCGTTCGTGGCGCCAGGAAGTAGGGACGAACAGCATGCTGTCCAGACCCATGGCCAGCTCACGGTCGACCAGCTCATAGGCGTCCTGACAACGGGCCCGCATGGCGGCGAAGCTCATGAAGGCGCAGGGTACGTAATCCACCTCTTGCCGGTTGATCGCCCGGATCATCCGCTCGCGGGATGTAAGCGTTTTGAACATAGTTCCTCACACACAAGGAAATCTGGATGGGTATGTCGTCAAGGGGAATGACGATCACAGGGTATTCCGCTGGCAATATCCCTGTGCCTCGCGGTCTCTGCGCGGAGGTCGTTGGACAACCCTGTCCGCAGATCGATGCAGCGATCACTAACGAGGAACCACGGCGATCCTTTGCGCTGTCTAAAGTTACTTAATCACATTCCTGATCGTTTGTCAAGGAAGTCTTTTCTTATTGCAAGGCCCTTTCAACGTCTGGAGTCTGGAGGAAGGGGACCTCTGGCCTCCTCGGTGTTTGACAAATCCTTCACGCTGCGATAAACCAGAGATCAACTGGCCAGCGTGGGATAATAAGCTCTATAAAGGGGGTATGAATGAGCATCTCCAAGCGCATCGAGGAAGCTCGAAGAGCCTTCTCCCGAAAAGACGTCGAGGCGTCGGCGAGGGCTCACACGCCGGAGCGCATCCTTCAGGAGGCCGAGGAACGACACGGCGCGACGAGCCATCAGTATATCGGCGACATGGTCTACGGAGGGCTGGACGGTATTATCACCACCTTCGCCGTGGTGAGCGGCGTCGCTGGCGCCCAGCTAGCGACGAAGATCGTCCTGATCCTGGGCCTGGCGAACCTGTTCGCGGATGGGTTCTCCATGGCTACCGGCGCGTATCTCTCCGCCAAAAGCGAACAAGAGTACTACGAGCGCGAGTGGGCGCGCGAGGCATGGGAGGTCGAGCATTTCCCCGAAGGCGAAAAGGCGGAGCTCTACGCGATCTATCGTGCCCAAGGATACTCTGAGGAAGATGCCCGCCAACTGGTGGAGATCCACTCGAAGGATCCTAAACTCTGGGTACGAGCGATGATGATCGACGAGCTAGGGCTCATGGAAGATGAGAAGAAACCCCTGCTCAGCGCGCTGGCGACACTGGTATCGTTCGTCGTGGCTGGATCGGTTCCCCTGCTGATCTACCTGATCGGCCTTATCGTCCCCCTCCCCACCTCTATCGAGTTCCCGATGTCACTGATCCTCTCGGCCGTGGCGCTGTTCGGGCTGGGCGCGGCCAAGGTGCTCATCACCGAGCTGAATCCCATCCGTAGCGGCCTGGAGATGCTGCTGGTCGGCGGGCTGGCCGCGGGTGTGGCCTATGCCGTTGGCGCGCTGCTCAAAGGCATCGGCGGATAACAACTCCACTTCATCACGATGGCTCCCAGCTCCTGTGTACTTAGGGATAGCGGAAGACGCTGCCTTCCGCTATCCTATGGTTCAGATGCTTTCTCCCTAGCTATCCCGCGATTACTTCGTGCTTGGGGAACCATCTTCCGGAGATCATGTTCCGGGATAGTGCGAGGGAGGCCTGGATGGATCTCCTGCATGAATTCCCAGAACGCGCGCTGGGCTGGCGTCTGAGGCAAGGCCAGATTGTAGGCGATGTATAGCCAGCGCGTCATGGAAAGCCCTTCCAGAGGGACGATCTTCACCCGCCCTAGGGCGGTGCAGCGTTTAGCCGCCACGCGAGGCACAAAGCCCAATCCGATCCCCTCCTCTACGGCCAGTAGGATCGCCTCTGAGTTCCCAACGACCAACACCGTCTCCAGCCGATCCACATCCACACCCACCTGATCGAGCCCCTCCACCAACGCCATATGCGTGCCGGAGGTGGGCTCGCGCATGATGAAGCGCTCCTCGTAAAGCTCAAGCGGATGGACGCTCTCTCTCTGCGCCCAAGGATGCCCCGTGGGCACGACGAGCACGATCTCATCTTCAAAGAAACGGCAATAGTGCAGCCCGCTGCGCTGCACACGCTCGCTGGTGATCCCCAGATCCACCTCCCCTGAAAGCAGCCAGTCGATGACCTGGGGACGCAACCCCACACGGATCGTCCCCCGCACGAGAGGATGCCGCTCGCGGTAGCGCGCCAGCAGCCAAGGCAGCACATACTTCCCCGACGTGGTGGAGCATCCGATGACCAGATGTCCCACCACCTCCCCTGAGAGCGCCAGGGCCACCTCTTCAACCCGTTTATGGGCGCGCAGTAAATCCTGCACCAGTGGCAACAGGGTTTTCCCCGTCGCGCTTAGCTTAATACGCCGGCCACGCCGTTCGAAGAGCAACACGCCCAATCGCTTCTCCAGGGCGCTGATATGCTGACTCACCGCTGGCTGGCTCATATGCAAGCGCTGCGCGGTCAGGGAGAAATTCTCCGTCTCCGCCGCCACGACAAAGACCTGCAAGCTATCCGGATTTAACACAAGGCCCTCCTCACGTGGATCATTGGCTCCAGGCTTCTGGGCTGAAGTACTGCCCCATATCCAAGGGTAGCGGAGGGCAGTGCCTTCCGCTACCCAAAAGGCCCAACTTCAAGGGGCTAGCATACCGACCCCCTGTCAAGGATACACGCTTTACCACAGGGTCGAATCATTACTTTTTTAAATCAGAGCTTATCAGAAAGTCTCATAAGCGAGCATGATGTAAGTCATATGTCATAATAAGAATTGTTTCTTAACATGCGTAGAGAATCTTCAGATGTCACAGGAGGGCCCATCATCCGGCCCGGACCCCATGTCTCAGAGCGTGCCTGAAGAAGTCGTCCAGACCAGGGCTTTCTTAGACACGCTCTCACATCTCAATCCATAGAAGGAGGTTGGAGGATGCAAGGTAGGAGAGAGCTGCGCTGGCTCACGACCGCACTGATCACTTTGGTGATCGCATCCAACTGGCTATGGGCGGGCAACGCGCTGGCCGCGCCACAGAAAGCAGGCCAGGCACAGTCGATCCCCAAGAGACACCCCCCGTTCTTCCTGCGCAACGAGGCGGGCGAGGTGATCAACCCGCTCACTGGAGAGAACGCCAACCAACCCTACAGCCCACGTCAGACGTGCGGTGCCTCCGGCTGCCATGACTACGACACCATCACTAAAGGATATCACTTCCAGCAGGGCGGGGACGTCATCAGCGACAACTTTGATCCCGAACGGCCGTGGGTCCTATCCGACGGCATGTTCGGGAAGTTCTGACCGCCCTCTTTTCGCCAGTTGGCGAAAAAGCACAATGAGACCCTCGACGAGATCGACATCACGGTCTGGGAGTGGGTAACCACAGGACCACCTGGGAAGCCCACCTGTGCTGGCTGCCACCCTGGTGGTGGCCCGCTGGAGTTCGACCGGGATGGTCAACGATATGACCAGGTCCTGGCTGCGAATCCGTCCCTGCGGGAGTCGCTGGACGGGGATTACATCGGCAGCCACTGGGACAAGAGCGGCGTGCTAGAGGCGGACTGCCTGCTCTGTCACTCCCCTGACTATGACTGGAAAGGACGCATCGGGCAGCTTAAGAGCTGGAACCTGAAATGGGCCGCCACAGCCGCCGGCCGCCTGGGCATCGTCAAGGGACGCATCTTCGACCCTGAGACGAAGCAGCTGACCGGTGAGACCCCAACTGTCATCTACAACAAACGTCTCTTCAACGAGGACGGCAAGATCGTACTGGACATCAACTATCGCCCGGCGGATATCAACTGCATCCAATGCCACGGCCCTTCGGATATGAAGAAGCGAGGGTTCAGCTGGAACGATCCCATCAACCCGGACGTGCACAACCAGCAGGGCATCCAGTGCGTGGACTGCCACCCAGGCGATATCTCGCATAACTTCGCCAAGGGACACACGACCATCGAGACGGTGCGCGATGATCTGGACAACACGATGCGCTCTTGCGAGGACTGTCACACCACGGGCTATCTGGGCGCGTCCATCCCGGATCACCTGAACATCCCACCCTCCCACCTGAAGAAGATCGCCTGCGAGATTTGCCACATCCCGCAGAAGCATCGAGCTGCTGGTGAATACTTCGACAGCACCTACGGCTCGCTGCATTGGGACATCATCGGGGAGGCGGAGAAGATCGGCTATCCGACTGACTGGTATCCAGCCTACGAGGAGTTCGATGGTCAGATCCACCCAGTGAATCCCATCTTTGGCATCTGGTGGGGCAACCGGGAGGCAGATGGAACCGTCTATCCGCTCTTCGCCCGAGAGCTGGCCAAGGCGTGGGAGGTGTACAAGGACCAGGTCACCGATGACAACGGCGACGGCTTCCCAGAGGTGAACCGACGGGAGGAGATCGAGGCCGGCCTGCACGCGCTGGAGCAGACGTTAGCCGACAACGCCCGCTTTGTCCAGGTGCATCCGGTGTTCGTCAAAGGCGACAAACTGTGGGAGTTCGATGAAAGCGGCGCCCTGATCGGCCACCCCGCGCCGGAATGCAAAGGTGAGGCCTTCTCCATCAGCCATAACGTCGCTCCTGCGAAGGAGGCTTTGGGAGCGGGCGGGTGCAACGAGTGTCACGGCCGACAGGGCGAGTTCTTCAATCGTACCCACATCGTGGATCCCTTCGACGAGAATGGCAACGAGGTCACCGAGCCGGTGCGATGGACCATCGGCATCAGCGATTTCAGCTATACCCTCTGTGCGATTCACTGCCCCTTGGTGCGCCCCTGGATCGGCGGGCTGCTCTTCCTCGTCTTCTTCGCCACCACGCTTCACTTCACCCGCTACGGGCCGCATGACTTCGGCGGTCGCTCACTCACACCCAGACCGGATGACTACGAGCGAATTGAGCGCTATGGCTGGGTCGAGCGCCTAGTGCACCTGATCGTGCTGATGACTTTCCTGTTCCTGGCGTTCACCGGTTTGGCCTTCGCCTATAACGGCGGTCGATGGTTGCAGCTCGTCTTCGGAGATACGTTCACGCCGCGCGTGTGGCATGGCTGGCTGGGATTCATCTTCGGCGCTGGCGTCATCGTCATGTTCGTCCTGTGGTGGCGCGACGCGGTGCTGGTCCCCAGCGATCGGGAGTGGCTCCGCAAGCTGGGCGGCTATCTGGGAGGACATGAGCCGGTGCCCGCCGACCGCTTCAACGCGGGCCAGAAGATCTACTTCTGGACGGTAGTCATCGGCGGCATCACCTTGCTTATCACCGGCACGCTCCTCTTCTTCCGAGACTCGCTGCCCAACGATGTGGTCTTCCTAGCCGTGATCATCCACGATCTAGCGGCACTCTTCGGCGTGGCTGGCGTGCTGTCTCATGTCTATCTGGGCACCGCGGCCAACCCTGGCACGCTTCAGGCCATCTTTACCGGATGGGTCACCAAGGGCTGGGCGAGGCTACACCATCCCATCTGGTACGAGAAGATCACGGGACGCCCGGCCGCCGATGCTCCGACGAACGCCGAAGCTGATGCATCCGACGAGGCCAATACCCAAGCATCAAAGGAACGAGGATAAGCTCATAGGCCTCCACCTTCAAGATCCCTGACTCAAAAGATGACCGGCACTTTCGAAGAAGTGCCGGTCATCTTCGTCTACGGCGTCGCCGGGAAGCCTCGTAGGAGCACAGGGAAGTACGTGAGATCCGGCGTGGGCGTTGGCGTGCTGGTAGGGGTAGGCGTATCGGTCGGCGTCGGCGTAGGCGTCGGGGTGGGTGTATCGGTTGGCGTCGGCGTATCCGTAGGCGTCGGGGTCACCGTGGGCGTCGATGTAGGCGTCGCGGTGGGCGTCGGCGTAGGTGTCGGAGGCGGGCCGGAATAATGCCAGATGTGCCCTTGATCATCGCCCACCCACATATCATTCTCGCCGAAGACGAATAGGGACATGAGATTTGCCGTCGTCGGCGGCCCCTCGATCCGCTCCCAGGTCTGACCGTCGGCGGTCTTGTAGACGCTTCCACCCCATCCGATGGCGTACCCTATGTTCGCATCCACCATCTGAAGGCGCTCCAACATAACGGGCACGGCCGCCTGTTGCTCGAACGTGGGATAAGTGGCGGTGGCATTGGTCACCTTCAAGATGGTGCTAGGCGGGACGCCCGCTGGGGCATCCTCCAGCGTAGCGATGATCCACCCGGTGTTGACGTCCAAGAAGCTTAAATCATACGCATAACGGTCGGCCCTGGGTTCACTATAAGGGTTCGCCGGATCATACCACTTCTTCAACCCCCAACTTGCCCCGCCATTGGTGGTGGTATACAGCCGCCCTTTGGCCGCGGCGTAGCATATGAGCGGCGTCGGGCATTCAAAATCGCGCACCACGAAGCTGTTACTCACCTGCACCGGGTTGAAATACACGCCGTCGGTCGATCGAAAGATGAAGTTACTCGTGGTCCCCACCAACACGGTGTTACCGGAACCCGTCCACCGCACGGAATGCAGGAACCCGCCATAAGGATTCCCATCCAGGTCGGTCCCCCGCGGCATCTTTCCCCATGAGATCCCGCCATTGGTTGTGCGCAAGATGGTCCCCCAGCGGCCGACCGCCCAACACGTCATCGTGTCCTTGCAATCCACGCCGGATAAGAATCCTTTGGGCGGCGTCTCCGGATCAAGTAGCGGGTGATTGGTCAGCTCCGTCCACGTCTCTCCCCCATCGGAGGTCTTATAAATGAAAGCTTGACCGCTATCCGCCGTCCATTCGGGCCCTCCCACTGCGTAGCCCACATCCCGGCTGGGGAAGTAGATGCTCCAGACCTTGAGCGAGGGCGGTGACTTGGGCACGGTGAACTTCAACTCCCATCCATAACTGGAGGGCGTCGGCGTTGGGGTGGGGGCCGCCGCGGACAGGTCCACCTGGTGGAAGGCGTTATCATTGGTCCAATAGAAAACGGGCGACGATGTCGCCGGAACTCCGCTCACCTGGAAGCTTACAGGCTCGCCCTCCCTCATCCCCGGCGTCGGGGGATCCTCTCCGTAGATGGGCATGACACCGTAGAGGCCGGGATAGATGACCGTGAAGGAGCCAACGGGATCCCCGCGCGGGCTATACGCCATGATGAGGGTCCCTTCCGACGCCGGCTGCCCATCCACCGTCACGCGACCGTAGACAAACGTCTTCTTGTCCGTAGGCGTCACGGGGGATTCCTCCCGCAACGTCATCAACACCGGCTGAGCTGAACTAATGGCGCTGGTGACCGAGGGATAGAGCGGGATGGCGATGAGGCTGAACACGGCCAGGATCAGCCACAACGATCGGCCGAGACGCTTTCTCATAACATCCTCCTTCATCGAGATCGAAGCAGGGGCCTCATGCAAGATGTCAGCAAGTATAAGAGGTCCGCCATGCGCGGGAACTTGGGGGAGAGCATACCTGTAGATGGAAGCCCTGTCAAGGTTCAGGCGAGGGAGATGTCTGAACGGTTATCGCCGTCAGTCGGGCACGTGAGCCGAGAGGACGCCCGTCTTCCAGGAGCGTGAGGAAGAGAGGATACTCCCCTGGAGGCAGATCCGACGGCACCAACAGATCGTGATCTCCCCGGACGATCTCATCAGCCGTCCATTGTGTGGTAGGATAAGCCTCGCCTACCAAGTCAGCCTCCACGACCGCCTTCCCCTTCCCCAGCTCCAGGCGCATCATGATCTTTCGGCCGGGTGCCTCTCTCGCTCGCCAGTAAAGCGCGATATGAAGCCGATCTCCGGGATACAGAGGGGTATCCGGGGCATGCCGGAAGCCTCGCTTATAGACATCGAAGCCCAAAAGCTGGATCGGCCCGAAGTCCAATCGCCGCGCGCGCTGCATCCCTAACGTAATGAGGGCGGGCGGCTCCTCTGGTCGCTGCACGCGTACCGTGCCCAGCACGATATGATCTCCCTTCTCCCCGCCATCGCTTACGGGCAAGCGGACGCCATCGGTCGCGCGATAGACGGCGAGGATTAGGCGGTAGGCTCCTGGTGGGGTGCCCGGGCGGACGATGATCCCCATGCCGTCTTCTACGGGTTGTCCCGGGGTCCACGTCGTCGTCGGCCGCGTCCCCCCACCCGGCTCGGCATCCCGTTGAGCCACGACCTGATCCCGCCCGTCTAGCAACTGGACGGTGACCTTATAGCGCTCCGCTATGGGACGTATCGCCTCCCACACCAGGCTCACGGGGAACACTTCACCGGCGGTGATGATCTCGCCTCCCAGCCCTACGCCGCGCAGGCGCAACAGGGGAGGATCACCGAAACGCCAATTCGTAGGAGTCGTACGCTCACGGGGGATGTCGAAGTCGGGGATGGCGTAGACGGCAAATCGGACGTTGCCTCGCCAGGTGTCGGAGGCTTTGAAGGCCGCCTGGGCCAGCCAGTTCTCAACGATGTGCTGCGGATCGGCCTGCTCCGTGGCCCAGAAGAGGGCGAAGATGCGGCCGGGCGCGGCCGTGAGGCGTGTGAGCTCATCCCGAAGCGCCTCGACGTCCGGCGGACGCTGGCGCGGCAAGGGATAGATGGATAATCGTCCCTTATAATAGTAAGTGAACACCTCATACTGCCCCGGTGCCTCTAGGATGATCCGATCCCCCTCCTTCTCCTCCGCCTGGATATACTGGGCGATGCCCCGATAGTCGTCCCGAGCGTATTCCGGATCGAAATAGTAGGCTTGCAGGATCGTGCCGGAGGCCATCCCCAACAGCGCGGCCGCGAAGGCATACCAGAGGAGTTGCAGCCATGGCACCCGAACGGCGCTGGTTCCCCGACGCCTTCGCCGGCCGCTCTGCAGGCGGGATATCGCCGCATCGGCCAGCGCCTCTCCAGGGCCAATGATGCCTCGAGCCAGCAGCAGGCAGAATCCAGGGCTCCCCAGGATCAGGAACTTAAGATACGCCTCCGTGAACAGTCCTCGCGCCACGATGAGCACGATGGGAGCGGCCATCGTGACGAAGGGGATCCCCCAGGCCAACCAATGCTCCCGTCGGCCACGGGCCGGACGCACACTGGGCCACAGCCCTAACGCGACGCCCATGGCGAAGGCCGTGTTCCAAGGCCACATGGCCTGGCGATACCCCACCGGCCCCAAGGAGAGCGTCACCAGGGCGGCGCTCAAGATCTGTCCCAGGCTCGCCCGCGTCTCCGGGCTGGGCCAGGTCGTGAGCTGCCCTTGAGCGATGGGTAGCCAGGGGAGGAAGAGCAACCCGGCGACGAGATGCAGCCCCCACCACCACAGGAGGCGCTCCATCACATAGCCGCGTCGATGGCTATCCCACAGCCACAGCAGATACAGGACGTTGATGGCCAGGATGATGGCCGGGAAGGCGTAGTGGGTGTACAGCCCCCCCGCCAGAGAGATAACCAGCAAAGCAGCCAGCCCTCGAGAGGGTCGCATGCGTCCGGCACCCTCAGCCAGCACATAAAGCGTCAACGCGTAGATGGCCAGCCCGCTCCACAGCCCCAGGAGCGCGTACATGCGCGCCTCCTGAGCATAGTAAATCAGGAACGGGTTGATCGCGGCGATCAGCGCGGCGGTCACCCCCACCTGCTCGCCTCGAAGGCGCCGCCCTATCAGGTAGATGACGTAAACCAGCACGACGCCGAACACGGCCGACAAGGAGCGCAGAGCTGCCTCACTGGTGCCGAAGAGCCGCGCCCAGATGTGCAACAGCCAGTAGTAAAGGGGAGGATGGATATCCGCGGCCGCGTGTTTGGCGATCTGTCCCAAGCCGCGCAAAGCCATGGCCACGCTATTGCCCTCATCGGCCCATAGAGACTGTTCACCGATCCGATAGAATCGCAGGCCAGCAGCCAGGGCCAATATGGCGATATGTGGCGAGAAAACCATGCGCGGCGTGCTTCTCATGCTCCGGCCCCTCCCTCGCGCAGATAGGAGGCCACGCGACATCCCGCCGCGAGCGCGGCGAGGACGCCGGCGGCGGACAGCGGCCAGCGCCAGGCGGGCGGCGAGGACGCCACCCGCACCCCGGCGATCCACAGCATCCCGCCGGCCGGGCGTATCTCCACGGTATGCGGCCCCGCGTCCAGGCCCCTCACCAGCCAGATGACGGCGAACGCCCCGTCATCCCGGGCTTCATCCGGGGCGATCTGTCGAGGGGCGCCGCCATCGACGCGAATTTCGAGGCCAGGGAAGGGACGGCGAGCCGGGGTCAGAAGCGCCACGCCACTCCCCTCGAAGCGAAACCGCAGGATCGCGTTGGGATCTCCGCTCTTTCGCAGAGGTACGCCATCGGGGAGGGTATCCTCCTCCCATGCCCCTGAATAGCTCAGGGCCCAATCGTCGGCCGGATATGTCCCCCTATAGAGGGTGGGCTGCAGACGGCGAGTGTACGCCTTGATTGCCTCATACGCTGGCAAGGGGGTGAAATCCGCCTTCAACAGGCGGAAGAAGGCTTCGGGATGGTCCGGCGAGCGGGCCCACTCATCTGTCGCCCGCTTGAGGAACCACACGTTGGCGACGCCGATCCAGGGCCACTCCCGCTGGATGCGCTCATAGGCCAGGATCAGGTAGCGAGCCTGTTGCTCCTCGGTATATCGGCCGTAGATGGGCGAGGCGGGGTGATCCTCCGGGATGGCGTTCCAGTTCATCTCGCTGATCCAGATAGCCTTGTGAGCGTCGCCGTTGCGCACCATGATATCCCGGATGTAGCGGAGCCGGGAGAAGTTCACGACGCGCGGGTGCATGCGTCGGTCGGTGGGGCCGGACCAGAGGCCATACCCTTGGGTGGCCAGCACATCGAAATAGGGTGCGGCCCCCGCGTCGTACATGCGTTGCAGGAAGATGAAATCGTTCATATCTCGCGGCCCCAGCTCGATGGTGGACGCCAGCGCGCCGCTGATGATGACCACGTTGGGATCAACGGCCTTCGCCCGGGTATAGGCGACCTTGAGCAGCTCCGCGTATTCCTCGGGGTTGACTGGGCGCTCGCCCCATTCGGGGTAGATGTTGGGCTCGTTCCAGATCTGATAATAGCGAACGCGGCCGCGGTATCGGCTGACCACCGCGGCCACGAAATCACCGAAGTCCTCATAGTTATCCGGCGGCGCGTACGTCCCCGCAGCATCCCCTTCGGCCCGGGACCAGGCCGGTGGATTGCTGAGGCGCACGATCAGCTCCATGCCGTAGCGCTCGGCCAGATCGACGATGTGGTCATACTTCTCCCAGGCGGAGCGGTACGGCCGATGGCGACGGTCCTGGAAATCGCCCTTACCGTGGATCTCGATGTCCTCCCAAGGGAACTCCTGACGCAGCCAGTGGAACCCGGCCTCGGCGGCCATGCGCACCGCCCGCTCGCGCTTGGCGGGCTCCACTTCCTGTTCCAGGAAGACGTTGACGCCGAAGGGATTGACGCCAGCGTGGGCGACGGGCACGTCATCAGCCGTGTCAACGCGAGGACGCAACAGATCACCGGCAAGGTCAGTCAGTGCCTTGATCTGCGGGAAGAGCTCCTCCTCGCCGGTGATGGCGAAGAGGCCGCCGGGCAGCGAGAGGAAGGCCATCATCCCCGCCACGAGGAGCGAGATGATGGCCCCAAAGGAGAATACCTTGCAAAGCGACGAGCTCCACATACCTCGATTATACCCCAGAGGACGCCTGGGTGAAAAAGGGTACACTCACATTATTCTCCCAAAGGCCTCTCCAGGATTGCGGCCGTTTCTTCGGCTGTCTCGAACATAGCGATGGCGTTTTCGAGCCGCACCTCCCAATGGAGCTCGGTCGTGGAGCCCATGAAATATCCAACTCCACCTGTTTCGACGATGGCTTGACGACAGGCTTCTCGGACTTGCTCCGGCGTGCCTCGAGCGAGTAGTTGGCTGACATCAATGCCGCCGGCCAGGAAGAGATGCGGATACCGGCGTCGAACCTCACCCACGGTCATCCCAGCAGCGACCTCTAGCGGGTTCAGCCCATCGATGCCAGCAGCCACCAGATCCTCCAACACCGGCCATAGATTCCCATCCGAGTGAAACAGGCAATAAGTGTCCCGATCATGCCAGGCGCTCACCAGGCGACGCAGACGGGGAACCCAATATCGACGCAACCATTCCGGAGAGAAGATGGGAGCCGTCTTATACGCGATGTCATCATAAGTGAGAGCAATGGGGATCAACTCGGGATCGGCGATACAGGCGACGCGACGCAGCTCCGCCTGGTGTCGGGCCTCTAGCCATTCCTCCATCAAGTCCGGGTAGTCGGTCATGAAATAAACGAACCACTCAAGCCCGAGGGCCCAATACATCTCCGTGAGCCCGACGCCGCTCTCCAGGATCAACACGGTGGGATCGCCATCGGGGCTCCCCGCCGCGAAGTTCGCCAAACGATCACGTATCCACCGGTGCATGCGCTCGGCATAGGCTCGATCAAAGACTTGGCTCTCCTCACGTTGGATCTCCTTCTTCACCCACTCGACCAGGCTGGGCATATCATGGAATGGTCTCTCGACGATCCAATGGGTCCAACGCTCTTGTTGTACGACGATCCCATTCTCCAAGCGACGCCGTCTTGGCTCCTGGGGTCCATTGACCATCCGCGTCATATCGAGCACGCGACCAATGGCAAGCCCTTTCACCCAGGTCCCATTCTCCACCGTTAGCCTCTGTCCAGCGTAATGTTCGATGATGGCATCATTATCAAGGATGTCGTAAAGGGGCACGTGATCCGTCTCCTGAAAGCGCACGGTTCGCAGAACCCTCTCCCGTTTAGTCATTGAAGCCATGAAGCTCCTCCCAAGGATGCACCCTGCAAAGACGTATCAGCTCAACACCTCACCCAGCTTGATGCTCTGGAAGACCTTTAGCCGAGATAACGCCCAGATGACACCGCCGATGATCGCCAGTGAGACCACGGCCAGCGCGGTAACCATATGGATGACGTCCCGCCAGGCAATGACGACTTCAAAGGGGGGGATGAGTTCCATCTCCGTATGTCCGATCTGCATAAAGGGGATGAACAGAAAGCTTGCGATCGTCCCGAGCACGGCACCTCCTAAGATGCCGAAGGCCACGAGCAAAACCTGCTCACCAGCCAAAGATAAGACCATCTGTCCCCAGGAGAAACCGATGGCTCGCATGATGCCGATCTGAACGTAGCGCTGCTGATAGATGAGGAGCGCATGGGTACTCAACGCGAGCATGCTCAGGAAGATAATGACGATGAACCCAAGCGAGAGGAACCCGAACAGGCCAACGCGCTCCGGATGGGCCTGAGCCTCGACGATCTGTTGGCGGGCGTCCTCGATCTTGAGAATGCGAAACCCGATCTCCTCTAACTGTTCGGCCAACGTGGTGGCATCTACTGTCTCCTGGACATCAAGCCAGACGTAATAAGGCACCGGCCCTCCTAAAAGGTCGAAGATGTAATCTAAATTAGCGACGAAGAATTCCCCCTCTCCCGGATAGGCGGTAGGGAAGAGATCAAGCACGCCGACGATGGTAAAGGACATGGGCTGACTGCTACCGGCCACCAGCCCGCGCAACGGCAACGTATCCCCGATGTTCAGCCCTGTCTCGGCCAGGAACTCCCGGCGCACCAGAATCCCAGAGGGCTCCACAGCCAGCGCGTTCATCAACGCTCCCAAAGAGATTGGAGCGAAGTCCCTACGGAAGTAAGCCACACGGGGGAAGTCCACCCGATCAATCCCATATAAGATCCCCGAAACCACTTGATCGCCGATACGAGCGTTGGCCTTGAACACACCCACCCGGGTGGCCGCCTTCACCCCTGGGGCGCGCAGATGCTCCGAGACCGGGAGGAGGGCCCATCCGGGAAACCCCTCTGGCTCCTCTAACGAGGCACTTCCCGCGGCGCTCGGCCCTTGCACCAATCCGGAGGTGGCACCTGGACCGAGCCTCCCCGCCGCCTCCACCACGGCAACATCCGCCCCGATACGATAATACGTACGCGCGATGAGGTTCTCGTCCAGGGTGCGAGCTACCGAGGCCGTAAATGTACCCAATCCGGTAGTCAAAAGGAGCAACATAATCAAAGCGCTGTACCGCCGTCCCGCCCTAGCTAGATTGCGAATGGCTAACAGCGCAGTGATTCCTGGCATCCAGGCGACCACGCGCTCCAGGACATACATAAAGGGAGTAGCCATGTGGAGGCATACACGCGCCCCAGCGAGGAGGAAGAGGGCCGGAGTCAACAAGAGCAGAGGGTTCTCCCATGGGTTAGCGGTCTCTCTGAATTGGAGCAGGGCGATCCGTCCCTGGCCGAGAAGAAGGTAGTAACCATAAGCGGCCAGGGCGAGGAGCAGGAGATCCCCCACGAGTTGCCGCCAGAAGGGATATCTCGGTGGTCGTCCGAGCGATTGCTTGGCTAAGATGATGGTGAAATGCGCCGCACGCCAGGAAGGTATCATCATCGCGACCAGGGCCAGCAACAGAGCGATCCCGGCGAACTGCACACTTTCCTGGGTAATGACCACGGAAAGGGGGACCGACGCATGTCGGAAGGAGAGGAATCGATGAGTGCCACCTACCGCCAGGGCGGCCCATCGCCCTGCGGATAACCCCAGCATCAGCGCGATGAGGCCCAAAGTGAGGCCTTGCAAAAGGTAGGTCATCACTATTTGGGAACTAGTACTTCCGCGGCTCCTTAGTATGGAGATCTCAAGTCGCTGACGCTCTACCATACTATCTGCGATCAAGGCGATGAACAGCAGGATCAACCCTACGATGGGGAGGCTGAGCAGGAGGATCAACACCGACTGAGTAGACACTGAGCGTTGATATCGTCGCAGGGCCGAGATGGGAGAGAGCGTTAGGCGTGCTCCGGGTAAAAGCATGGTCACGCGCGTCTCAACTGAGGCCATGCGTTGCAGAAAGCTTTCGACATCTCCCGCGCGCACGTTTCCACCGTCTAATACCTGATACCATCCAACATCGAAGAGGGGGCGGGGAATGTCCCCCCCGAGAAGGCCGAGGTAGACTTCTCTAGAAACCAAGAGCGTGTTATCAAAAGACTCTGGCGGTATGTACCAGAAAGGGGCATCGGGATCGCTGGCTTGCCAGATACCCGCGATCCGCACGGGCATTGTGAAAGGAGTACTTGTGTTGGCGTTACCATCGGGATCGAAGAGGATATAAACCTCACCCACCTGGATCCCCAGCTTTGTGGCGAGCTGAGGGCTGATCAGCACCTCGAGAGGATCACCTGGGGACCAGGTCACGCCAGGCGGACGGCCCTCTAGTAAGGCGAGATGAGTTTCTAAATCGGCGATGAAGCCTAAGGCGACATGTTCCAATGGCTGATCGCCCAGACGATAGTTTCCATCTCGCGTGGGGAACAGTTGAAATAGATCGCTTTTAACGTAATGCATACGGACTCGCAGGGGGAGCCCAAGCTCGGTAACGAAATCCGTCTGAAGATATCGATCGAGCGCTGCATAATTCTCCCACGGAGGTTCTTTTGATCTCCCACCTGTATACGTGTAATGAAATAGGAAGGCAAAGGCGGGCCTACGGCTGTTCTGGATCGCTTGCAGCTTCTGGCGGAGTAGCGCTTGGTTAATGGCATCTGTATACATGGGGATGGCGGAGATCAGGGTAACCGCAGCCAGCCATCCGGCCAACAGAGCAAACGAGAGAGCCGGTGTATGCCACAGCCGTTGGAATGCCAACCGCCATAACCCCAAAAGCCGTTGAATCGACCGCAATGGAGCGGTGAGTAAAGCCAACACAGTCCACCTGAAGGTGAACACGCTGGGGTGAGAGGGCGCACCGTACATGAGGTCAAGCTTTGATCGCCCCTGATGTCAGGCCAGCGATGAAATAGCGCATGGTGAACAAGAAGAGGACGACTAGCGGGATGGAGGCGATCACGAAGCCAGCGAACATTGGCCCCCAGCTCTCTAACCCTCCATAATGGCTGCTGAAGCTGACGATCCCTACTGAGATCGTCCAGCGACGCCCATCCGGAATAGTGACCAAGGGCCAAACGTAGTCGTTCCATGTGCCAAGGATGTTCATGATAGCAATGGTCACCAGGATAGGCTTGGACAGGGGGATGACGATCTTGGCGAAGATTTGCAGTGTGGAGGCCCCATCCAGGCGAGCGGACTCGAAGAGCTCCTCTGGCAATGAAGCGATAAAACTACGCAGGATGAAAATGGCGAAGATCTGCCCCCCGGAGATATACGGGAGGATCAGAGCCCAATATGTGTTCAACAAACCAAAGCTCTTGATCAGAAGAAAGGCGGGCACCAGCGTGAGGACGCCCGGGATCATCAACAGAGAGAGGATGGCGAAAAACAGGAACTCTCGCCCGGGGAAGTTGAACCGAGCGAACACGAATGCAGAGATGCTCGAGATAGCCACGACGCCCACCACGGAGACGCCGGATACCAGAGCGCTATTGGCCAGGTAAATGCTAATCCGCCCCCATGCATCCCGATAATTGGCCACCGTAGGCGGCCAGGCGATCCCCCAGAAGTTATGGATAAATTGGGGAGACGTCTTGAACGAAGTGATCACCATGAAGACAAAGGGATAAAACGTGAGGATAGCGAGCACGCCCAGGATGATATGTATGGGTAGGTCGTGTCGAAGGGTTCGGCTGATCATGTCGTACTCCTATACACCAGTGAACTCCACGCTGGACTTCAGATATCGGGTGTTCAAATACGTCAGGATCAAGGTGATGATGAACAACATCGTACCGATGGCACATGCATATCCCATCTTGTTGTAATACATGGCATTCCGATAGAGGTACAAGCCGGGTACCATCGTGGACGTACCTGGGCCTCCATTGGTCATGACCATGATGGTGGCGAAGCCTTGGAATGAACCGATCACCGTCAAGATGACGATGAGCTTGATCTGAGACATCACCAGGGGCAACTCGACATACCAAAAGCGCTTCCACGTTGAGGCCCCGTCAATGGCTGCCGCATCCAGCAGCTCCATGGGAATCCCTTGAAAGCCAGCCAGATAGATCAGCGTCGATATACCCGCCACCCATGGGAAACCAATGAACATGATCGCGTAGAGCGCCAGATCGAAGTCGCCCAGCCATGGCCGCGCCAACGAGCCTAACCCTATCGCGCGAAGCACTTGATTGAGGAGCCCGATGTTAGGGTTATAAATGAAGCGCCAGATCATCAAGACGACCATCGTGGGCACAACCATGGGAACGACAAATAGGACACGATAGAAGTATGCCAGCCGCAGGTCACGCAGATGGAAGATTAGGGCACCAGCCATGAGAGGAAAAGTGAGGTTGATGGCGAGCGCCACCAATGTGAGCTTAACCATGTTGGCTAGAGAGAGCCAAATCGTGGGATCCTGAGCCATGAGGATAAAATTATTAAAACCGGTGAATTTCTTAAAGTTCGCGCCATTCCAGATAAAAAAGCTATGATAAAGGGCGGAAAAGGCGGGATAGTAATTAAAAAGGATGATCAAGGTAAACGTGGGCAATAACAGCAAGTAACACTCCTTGCGCCGCGCCATTTGACGCAAAGTCAGAACAAGCTTAGAGGGGGGCGCGGCGGTGGCTCCCGCTCGTCGGACCGTTATCTGCGTCATCGTCTCTCTCCCAAGGATGTCTTTCGATAGGGGGCGCAGCCTAGTCGATAGGCTGCGCCCCGACGATGAATCTATCTGCTGTGGAAGGCACGAGAGGGTCGATCCCCTCCCGTTTCTTCAATCGCGCTGATCAGCTCCCTTCCGCCCAATCCGGATGCTCCGCCAGCAGTTGATCCGCGGCCCGCTCCATCTCCTGCTGCACTCGGTCCGTCATCTCCTCCATAGAGATCTGGTCCGCCAGGAACTGCTGCAGCAGGTTCCACAACGTATCCACGAACTCACGGGTCAACATGCTGTCGAACGGCTCGATCCGCTCTGTGCCGTACTTGACCATCATCTCCGTGTACACGGAGAGGGTCGGATCAGCACCAGTGGTGTCCACTGTGCCGGGGGCGAAGCCGCCGTGATCGTTCAACAGGGCGATCAGGTTCTTGGGAGCTGTGATGAACCGCATCCAATCGATGGTCTCATCCAGCACGCCCCGCTCCTCCGCCACGCTGGCGATGGCATACTGGAAGACGCCGCCCACTCCCGCCATGGCCGGGAAGTCCACGCCACCGAACTCCGAGGTCTCCTTAGTGATCTTGGGGATCTTGGGGAAGATACCCCATTCGAACTCGATGAGCGGATCGTTGCGCACTGGCTTGTTCATCCAGCTCCCCATCCAGGCCACGGCCGCCTCTCCGGTAGCCCAGAGCCGATAGACATCATCCGTCGGCACAGCCCAGAAGCCTTCTGGCCAGAACTGAGACCAGTCCTTGATGATGCGGAGCATCTCCTTCCACTCTGGGTCCTTGGCCCCATAGCGGCCGGCCTTGATGGCGCGTACCATGACGGGCGGCGGCAAGTTCTCTCCAGGCTTCCATGTCCGCGAGACGGTCTTGTTCGCCCCTTCCTCGCCCCATTTAATATACCCCATTTTGTGATCATAGACCACATCCTGAACCTCGCGTGTGGTCCAGCTCCCCCACAACTGGACGCCACCCGCCAGATCCATGCTGATGGA
Source organism: Caldilineae bacterium (assembly GCA_011176545.1). Lineage (GTDB taxonomy): Bacteria > Chloroflexota > Anaerolineae > DUEN01 > DUEN01 > DUEN01. The sequence continues at coordinate 46,995 of DUEN01000001.1, forward strand.
CATGGGAATGTGCCCCGCATCCTTCAGCGCCTGTTGGACTTCCTCATACTCCGCCCAGGTCTCGGGCACGTCAACACCGACCTCCTCGAACATGGTCTTGTTGTAGAAGAAGCCCGTGCCCACGATATCCCCGGTGATCATGTAGATGTGCCCATCAGGCGCCGTACCGCTGGCGATGACCGGCGGCTGGAAGATGTCGATCCAACGCTTATTGCCTTCGACATAGGGGTTTGGCTGCTCCAGATAGGGGTCCAGGTTGACGAACCATCCCTTCTGATAGTCGCGAGCGATGTAGCCACGCTGATACCAGACGATCTCCGGCGCGGTGCCGCCAGACATCTGAGTAACGAGCCATTCCTCATATCCGGTGGGGATCTCAGGGACGAACTCGATGTCTACGTCGGGATGAGCCTCCTCGTAGGCCTTCTCCATGTCCCACATCTTCTGAGGAGGATCCCATCGATCCGTCTCCAGGCGTTCACGGGGCGTCAGAGCCTGGGCATACATCCGGACCTTCTTCTTTTCCTTCACCTCCTTCGGAGCCTCCGCGCCTTCCTGAGGCGCTGGCGCGACGGGTGCACACGCGGCCAAGAAGACACCGGCCGTGCCCACACCCGCCAGCTTCAGAAACGCTCTGCGGGACAACCGTTCAGCCTTCATCTTCGCCCTCCTTTTAACTGATCTTCCCAGGGGGATCCAAAAGAGTGGACAAGCGACCTCCGCGCCATTCGCTCATAGAAGGGGACTTGCAAGCGCTCTTATGCTTCTGTATACTGATATCGAACCACCGAGACGAATAACCCTTACATTCCCAATATACCATGAGAATCAGTAAGCATGAAGCGATTCTGCCCGATATAGGCCAGAAACAGGCCAAAAAGAGGCCGTAGTCATGGATAGAAAGCGGTTTGTCGCCCTCTTGCGAACAGCTCTGATGCAGCTCGATGATCTACAAAACCTTCGTCGTAGCCCTCTCCTTCCCCTTCTCGCCGGGGATGATGCCTCTAATCCTATCGCTCTACAGCAAATCCTCTTAGAAGAGATTGAGTCTTTGAAGTATGCCTCGGGCGTGCGCTCCGCCCGCATCTATGAGATCCTCTACTACCGATATGTGGAGCAACTCAGCCAGAAAGAGGTGGCTTATCAGCTTGGGATCAGTGTGCGCCAGCTCCGCCGAGAGCAGGCGAACGCGATCGAATACCTGGCTGATCGGCTCTGGAGCCGGTATAACCTCGCCGAGAGCCCGGGAGCTCAGCAAGAGACGCCTTCTCCTCCCATCGACGAACGAGAGAGCCTGGACAGGGAGATCGCCTGGCTGAGGGATGGATTCCGCGCGGAGGTCAGCCACCCTGCGGCCGAGTTAAGCGAAGCCCTGCGGGATGCGGCCGTCTTAGCGGAACGTTATCGCGTGAAACTGCAACAAGAGATCCCTCCCAACCTTCCCAAAGCCGCCGTCCCTCCCTTGGCTCTACGACAGGCGTTTCTCACTGTCCTGACGGCAGTGATCCCCCCCTCAGCGGACCAATCCCTTAAAATCATGGCCTCTGAAGCTGAGACATCCTTGTTCCTATCCCTCCGGCAAACGGGTGAGGACACCCAAGAGCGGGTCGCGACGGGTTGTGACCTCACCTCTCTAGACATCGCATCAAAACTGCTCTCCCCGTTCGGGGGACAAGTTGCGATGGTCAGCCCTCACCCCTTGCATGTAGAGATCACCATCCCTATCGTGGGAAGCATCCCCATTCTCCTCGTCGATGATAACCCGGATGCAAGACGGCTCCTAGAGCGCTATGCGGCTAGCTCTCGTTTCCGTCTCATCACCACGGGGGAGTGGAGCCAAATCATTCCCCTGGCTCGGAGGTTCCGCGTTCACGCGATCGTGTTGGACGTGATGATGCCCGAGGCGGATGGATGGGACATCCTGGCCCAGTTACATCATCATCCGGACACCCAAGATATCCCCATCGTCATCTGCACCATCTTGCCGCAGAGAGAGTTAGCGGATCTTCTTGGGGCGACCGCCTTCGTACAAAAGCCCGTTACCCAACAAGCATTCCTGAAGGCTCTGGAAGAGGTGACGAGTGAACGGAGAGGGCCTGACTGATCCCCATCGTACACATGAGGATGTCGCGCGTTGAGAGGCCCCCAGGGAGCTCGACGCGCAACCGATTTGCCACGACCGGCTCTCCCCAAGGATCACGGGCGGATACGATGACGACTGGGATGTGGCGGATCTTGGGATCAGCGTTCTTCTCCGCCAGTACCTGATAGCCATCCTGATCCGGTAGGCCGAGATCAAGGAACACGGCGTCGGGTTGACGGCTCCGCATGAATTCGAGGGCTTGCTCTCCATCGCTAGCGCGCAGGATGCGATATCCTCGTCCGGCGGAACGAAGTTGCCGAGCGATCAAGCGCGCCATGGTGACATCATCCTCGACGACCAAAAGGCACCCGCTCGGAGGGGCAATCCGTTGGGCGGCCTCCAGCAGCTCTTCCCGGGTTACAGGCTTGACGAGGTACTCAACCACGTTCAGATGCTCGCAAGCTTCCGCCTTTCCAGGGATGTAACAACTCACAACCACTGTCCGATCTGATAAGTCGAGCATCCTCCGGATGAGACCTCTGTCCTCCATGATCCCGGCATCATTGACAAGGAGCACCTCAGGGGGATTCTCCTTGAGCTCCGCTCTCAGTTCCTCCAAATTCTCTACTTTGATGATCTCCACATCCTCAAACAACGCGCGAGCCTGATGGTCCAACACCCCATCCCGTTCCATGATCAAGAGCCGCGGCTTTGGCTTCGGCAATCGGACACGCCGACGGATACGCGGCTCGTGAGTCGTATAAGGGTTAACCCAACGAAGCGCATCGGATGCGCCATCTCCATCAAGGGAGACCTCCGGCTGAAGGGGAAGGGAGAAGGAGAAGCTCGTTCCCACGCCTGGTTCACTTTCCACCCACATCTCCCCTTTATGAAGCTCTACCAACCGCTTACTGATGCTTAACCCCAGGCCACTTCCCCCATGCACGCGCCTGGTGGAGCCATCCAGTTGCCGAAATGGCTCGAAGATCTTCTCCAAATCCTCCTGACGAATCCCCGGGCCTGTATCGCTCACGCTGATCACGACGCGTTTCTCATCCACCCTGGCCTTTACAGTAGCTCCTCCCGTCTGTGTAAAACGACCAGCATTGCTGAGGAGATTGAGAATCACCTGTCGCGTGCGCAACCGATCGCAATAAACTAAAGGGAGGCTTTCCGGCAACTCCACTTTCAGATACAACCCCTTCGCCTGGTAAAGTGGAACGACCGCCTGAGCTGCTTCCTCTATGACACGGGAGAGATCCGTCCATTCTCGATTCAGGCTAAATCGTCCAGCTTCAATCTGGCTTAGATCGAGCACATCATTGATGAGTTGGGCGAGATGTTTAGCATTCCGATGAATGACGCCGATATCGGACAACAACGGTCGGGGCAGCTTAGGCCCATAAGCCGTAGGAGATTGGACGATCATCTCGCTGAAGCCGATGATCATATTGAGCGGAGTACGCAACTCATGACTGACATTGGCGACGAACTCTTCCTTAGCGCGTCGTGCGGCCTCCGCCTCCATCCGACTGGCTCGAAGCAACTCATACAATCGGCTTAATTGAGCGTAGGCCTCCTCCAGCTCTCGGTTCGCCTCGCTCAAGGCCAGACGATGCTCTCGCGCTTCCTCCAACAATGCATGCGCCCTCTGGTAATAGGTAAACAATTGCTCCATGATCGCCCGCCGCGGCCCTTCACGAGCCCATTCCAGCGCGCAGATCATGCCGATGAGAAAAGCGATGGGAACGCCCTCCCTCGGAGAAATCCAGGGGGTAGCTTCCCAGGGTCCAGGTAAAAGACACGGGATCACGAGGAGCCCTACGACTATGCCAGCCTTCCATCCTAACTCTGTAACCGCCAAGATGACAGGCACAAGGAAAAACGATGCCGCCCCCGGGCCAGACCACCAGCGCGCGGCAAGCCAAGCGATCGCGACACTTCCCAGGATGAAGCCCACGAGGCTCAAACGGGCATTGAAGCGGGAAAGCCCATAACAGAGGATGACGACGCTGAACGCGAGCAACGGAAGATAGACCACCTGAGGAGGCTGTAGAACCCAATGATCGAAGATAAGGAGAGAGATCCCATAGAGGGTGAATAGGACGAAGAGCTTCCATTGATTCTCGATCTTCAGATATTCCCATTCCCGATCCGGTTGCACGGCGATGCGTCCCTCAAGGGTTTGCATCCCTTCCATGGCCCCCCCTTAGATCATCAGCCACTCAACACAAGCATATCCCAGAAGGGGCAATCGGTTGATCACCCCTGGACTTTGGTCTTTCTCTTTAAGTGCCCATATATACAGCCTCTTTTGTGACATCGTACTATATCTTGGTGTGGATGACGAAAGGCGCGACCTTTCGCCACCCTAAAGGCCAACCTTGAGAGGGCAAACCGGTTGATCATCCCGCCTAACAGCCAAGTTAACGATCTCAATAGAGGCCCTGGTCTATAATCGGACGCATCCTTGACGTCTCCTCATAGCCGGGAGAGCACCTCTCCCATGCGGTTTAACCCTTCCTGTATGCTCTCCACGGACGTCGCATAGCTCAGGCGCAGGAACCCTTCGCCGTGCGCCCCAAAGGAGTCCCCCGGCAGCGTCGCCACGCCCCCCTCTACGAGCAGCTTCTCGGCCAACTCCCACGAGTTCAGCCCCGTGTCCTCGATGCTGGGGAAGACGTAGAAGGCCCCCTGGGGCTCGAGGCAGCGAACGCCCGGCAGCTGGTTTAATCCCTCGACGATGATGTCACGGCGGCGCCGGAATTCCGCCACCATCCGCTCCACCGGCTCCTGCGGCCCGGTCAGCGCGGCGATCCCCGCCCACTGGGTGAACGCGGCCACACAGGAGTTGGAGTTGATCTGCAACCGTACGATATGAGGCGCGAGGTCGGGCGGGAACACCCCATACCCCAGCCGCCAGCCGGTCATCGCATAGGTCTTCGAGAACCCATCCAGGATGATCGTCCGCTCGCACATGCCCGGAAGGGAGGCGATGGAATGGTGCTCTCCATTGTAGAGGATGCGGCTGTAGATCTCGTCCGAGAGTACATAAAAATCATACCTCTGCGCCAGCTCGGCGATCCGCTCCAGGTCGCCCTGGGTGAGCACGCCGCCGGTCGGGTTCTGAGGCGAGTTGATGATCAGAAGCTTGGTGCGATCGCTCACCAACCTGGACAGCTCCTCCACGTCAAACCGAAACGCGTTCTCCATGTAGAGCGGCGCGGGCACGGGCTTGGCCCCGATGAAATGGACCATAGACTCGTAGATGGGGAAGCCCGGATCGGGATAGACGCACTCATCCCCCGGCTCCAACAGCGCCAGCATGGTGAAGAACACGATGGGCTTGGCACCCGGCGTGACCACCACGCAGTCCGGACTCACGGCACATCCGCGCGTCCTCTCGATATCCGCGGCGATGGCCTCCCGCAGGGGGAGGATGCCAGCCGCGGGCGTATAATGGGTCTCCCCCCGATGCAACGCCTCGATGGCCGCCTCGACGATATGCTCCGGCGTGTCGAAATCAGGCTCGCCGATCTCCATGTGGACGATCGTTCGCCCCTGCGCCTCCAACTCCCTCGCTCGCGCCAGCACCTCCAACGCGGATTCGCTCTTCAGTCGAGACATCGCGGCTGCTACCTTCATACTCACCCGTTCCTCCTTTCACTTCGACTCAGGCCGACCCATCCCAGGGCCAGCAAGATCAACCCCAACGTCATCACAACCGGTCCCCAGCCGATGGTGATCGGGCGCCCGTAGACCTTATCCAACGCTGGCCGGACGATCCCGAACTGCCATACGGGCACGAAGGCGGCGAATAGGCTCAACGGCACCAGGACGCAACTCAGGTATGCCGGCCGGACGCGCCTCAATAGCGGCGCCACCGCGGCGATGATCAGACAAACGACAATAGCGACGATTTGCAACCGGAACTCCGGCTGCCGAAAGGTCACCGGCGACCAGGCGGGCGGCAACATGGCCAGCGCGGCCGAGATGGAACAGGCCCAGGCGAGAGCCCGCAGGCCCATTGGCCAGCGCGCGGCGGGCTGCCATGCCAGCAGGCTCAGCGACAGACTCAACGCCACCAGGGGCAGATAAAAGCCCTCACGCAGGATACGGATCTCATGACGGCGATACTCCGGCAGGAACTTCACGTACTCGGCCAGATCCACGCCGGGGATGACCAACGCCGCCGCCTTATGCGCCACCCATGGCCCCCAATAGCCAGCAGCGGTGAGGATCAACGCCGCCGCCAGGATCACCGACCACAACGCCCGGCGAGGGATCACGGATTGCCTCCCAGCGCCTTCGCGTAAGCTCCCAACAACCGTCGGGCCGCGGCCTCCCACGTGAACCGCCGCGCCTGAGCAGGCCCAGCCGCACAGGCATACTCCCGCCACGCTTCATCACGCAACAGCCGATCCAGCGCCTCCGCCAGCGCCGTCATATCCTCGGCCGGCACCCGCAGCGCGACGTCTCCCACCACCTCGGGCAGCGACGAATTGTCCCCCACTAGGGTGGGGACTCCACATGCCATCGCCTCTAACGGGGGGATGCCGAACCCCTCATATAGAGAAGGAAAGGCGAAGGCATCCGCCAGCGAGTATAACGCAGGCAGGTCTTCGTCAGGCACGAACCCCAGGAAATGCACCCAATCGCTGATCCCCAGCCGCTCCGGCTCGCGCAGGATGTCCTCGTACAGCCACCCGCGTCCCCCGACGATGATCAGATGTTGAGGAGGGGCCCATCGCCGCCTCACATGGGCGTAGGCCTGGATCAGCCGTACGTAGTTCTTACGCGGCTCCAGCCGCCCCACGCTGAGGATGAACCGCTGAGGCAATCCATATCGGATGCGCACAGCGTTCAATCGCGCCTCATCCTCCACCCGCCGAAAGGTTGGGCTGACCCCCGCGGGGACCACGCTGATCTTCTCCCCCGGGACATCGAGCAGCTCCATCAGATCGCGACGGGTGCTCTCCGAATCGGCCAAGACGTGGGATGCACGGGCGACGGCCCTGGGGACCTCGACTGAGAGGAAGGAGCGCAACCTGGGATCGGCGCACTCGGGCACCCGCAGAAAGGAGAGGTCATGAATAGTCACGACCCCGATCGCCCGCCGCAGTGGGGGCAAGATGTAGTCCGGCGAGTGGTACAGGTCCACGCGTCCAGTCAGCCACTCGGCAGGTAGAGGGACGCGCAGCCGATGCCAGACCCGCGTCATCATCCGCTCCGAGAGCGGGATCGAGCGCCATTTCATGTGGGCCGGCCAGTCGCGCGGGCTGGTATAGCGTCCCATCACGAACAGGCGGATCTCCATATCCGACGGGACGGAGAGGTCGGCCAGCGCATCGATCAGGCCGCGCGTATATCGCCCAATGCCCGCAGTCTGGGCCAGAGCGGGCGTGTAATTAATGGCAATGAGCGCGCTCATCGTCGGCCAAGCGAAGGGCTACAGGCCCCGATAGGTCCATAACCGATTGGCACCGAAATTCCAGAAGAGCACGACACCTATGGCGAACATCTTCGCCAGGTTGTAATCCCATGGGTCGGGGATGAATCCCCTGATCAGATGATACACCGTCAACAAGACCACATTATTAATGAACAGGCCGATGATGTTCACCAACGCGAACTGAGGGAGCTGCGTACGGATAGGACGGGTGCGACTCTCAGGGAACGTCCACAACCGATTCCAGGTGAAATTGTTCAAAACCGCGGCAGAGAAGGAGACGGAGTTCGCGTACAGGAGGGGCCATCCCGCCAGCTTGACCAGCGCGTTCAGGATGGATAGATCCACGACCATCCCACATGCCCCTACCGTCGCGAAACGGAAAAAGCGCTTGATCTCCTTCGGCGTGATGTAGTCCCTGATCAGCGGGTGCCTCAGGATAGGGCCGATCAGCGGCCAGCGCATCAGATTCCATAACAACGACGCCAGCCACGTATCCTCACGCCCCTCATCGGGGCTTGGGAACTCCTGAGCGGTCGATTCAGGTTGCATGATCCTACGTAGCATCATGGTTCGCGTTCGCCTCATCGTCAAGGTAAGCGTTGAGCACCGTGAGAGCCCCCAACAGCAGCGCCAGGTGAAGGATCATGTGCTGCACATACAGGTTGTCGAACAGGTTGTGAACGCTCAGATGGGTCAACACGCCCAACACGCCGATCGCCAACGCCTGGGGCCATGCCCGCCAATCACGGATGCGCCGGACTACCCATATGAAGACGACGGCGCCCGCCACCAGATAGGCCGTCAGGCCCATAAGTCCCGCCTCGGCTGCCATGTTGAGGTAATAGTTATGGGCATGCCCCAGCGGCTCGTACCATCGGGGTAACGCGTAGGCCGGATACGCCGCAGCGTAATTCCCGATCCCCACGCCCAGCCAGGGATAATCGCTGAACATGGACCAGGCGGCCCACCATTGCGCCAGGCGCTGCACGATGGGGAAATTCGCGTCGGTCACCTCAAGAGTGCGTGGGTCGGTAAACCTGGCATACTCGATGAATCCGCCCATGCGCGCTTGCACCGCGGCGACCATCCAGCCGCCCGTGTACCCAATCACCAGGAGAAGCGCCACTCCGATCACGCCGGCCAACGCGACGCCCCCGGCCGACCGCCACCCACGCGCCAGGATCACAGCGGTCATCGCCGCGGCGAAGCCCAACCAGGCGCCTCGCGACCAACTGGCCCCGATCCCCAGTACGATGACGCCGGCCGCGGCGGCCCACGCGAGCATCCCGGCCACGGATCGCCACCATCCTGGGCCGTTGACGTCCCGCCGGCGCCATACCCGGGCCAGCCCCCACCAGGCCAGGCTGATAGCCACGGGCGCCACCAGCCCCAGATATCCGCCGAACGGGTTGGGCTGGCGGAACGTCCCATACGCCCGCACGAAGCGTCCCAGGATCAGGAACTGGCTGGGACCGATGGCGCGGGCGAACTGATATAACCCCAACGCGGCCTGGGCAACGCCCGCCAAGATCAGCGCGCCAACCAGCCAGGGCACCCGTCGCGGCGGCAGCACGGCCACCACGATCACATAAAGGAGCACCCCCTCCGCCCACTTCACCACCTCCACCAGCGCCTCCTTGAGGGACCAGGCGCCGGGGAGGGTGGCCAGGAACGCCCCCATCAACAGGAGGCCAGGCCAGAGCAAGGGAGCGTGCGGGATGACGATGGCCCGTCTGGCGACCCCTCGCGCCAGCCAGGCACCCATCACCAGCAAGAGCAGCAACTCATTTGCGTCCGCCGCGGCCTGGGCGATCGGCAGGGGCATGAGCGGGCCGAAGGGGATCGCCACGGCGATGAGCAAGAGCCCTAGCCAGGGATAGACAAGAACGGCCAAAGCAACGCCCGTCCCGATGAACAGGGCCGCGCTCCATCTCAGAGGGGCCAGGGCCAACCCCATGGCCAGAACCAGCAAGGCAGCCCCCCAAAGGGCCACCTGGATCGCCTCATGCCACGTGGGCCATCGCTGAACCCGGATCACGTCACCCCCTCCGAACACGGCGCTATCATACGGCAACGGATACCCTTTGTCAATCACGTATAGGCCTTTCCTCCTTTGACGCCGCGACCACAGGTGTTATAATCGCGTGCCAGCGCGCGAAGTGATGGGAGAGGGAGGCATGTCGAAGGAGACCAGGACATATCGGGCGGCTGGCGGGGTGGTCATCGATGGGGATAGGGTGCTGCTTCTGAACCGTCCCGCTCGCGGGGAGATCCGATTGCCCAAAGGGCATATTGAGCCAGGGGAGAGCGCGGCCGAGGCCGCCCTGCGCGAGGTGCGGGAGGAGACAGGCTACACCCGGCTCCATATTATAGACGACCTGGGTGTCCAGACGGTGGAGTTCGATAATCCCTATGATGGGCATCACTATCGGCGTGATGAGCACTACTTCCTGATGCGCCTGGAGGGAGAAGAGCAAGTTGAGCGACCGGCTGGCGATGAGCAGTTCTCACCGTTCTGGGCCCCGCTGGAGGAAGCGGCCAGACTCCTCACCTTCGAAAGCGAACGGGACGTTGTCCGACGAGCCTGCCGGGCATTGGCGGGTGGATAAGGCATCCTGATCCCGATCCCCGTCCCGCCTTAGCTTCATACTGAGGGCATGTAAGGTGAATCCCTTACTCAATATCTCGTACCCAACATGGAGATATGACCCGCATATTGTGTCTTACATCTCCTTACTGCGCCAGGGAGGCTTCATATAACAACCTGGTTGAGTGTAAGACTATCACCATGTCATGGCCCGTTTTTGAAATCCACACACAATTCTTATGAAAACCTATTGACGCTTGCGGTGTAACTGGTTATACTGAAAACCGAAACATCGAGTAGTTTCTCTCTGTGGTGTCGGCGAGATCGCAGGAGTACCAACACGCATGAGGGAGGCTATCGGCTACAGACTGAAACGATATCGTCATAAACATAACAAACCATCTCTCGTGAGAGGGAGGAGGCCATGCCGAGAGTGCGATGCCCGCAGCGCAACTGCGTGTTCTGGGACGAGGATTATTGCTCAGCCGAGGAAATCGAGCTGGATCCTGAGCAGCTCTCCTGCTTAACCATGGAGGAGCTTGAGGATGAGGTGATCGACGAAGAGGATGTGTGGGACGATGAGGATCTCCTAGAGGACGATGATATCTGGGCTGAGGACGAGGACGACTGGCTAGAGGAGGAAGAAGATGAACTGGACAGCTTCGTCCTCAGCGATGAAGATGAGTGGTGAATAGAAAAGCGACATCCTTCATAATCATCATACGCAGCCTCATCGTGCCGAGGGGAGCGGCGCAGGGACAGGAGGGTCCTATGCGCCTTTTGTTTATTTGAAGCGGCCAGGTGGAGCATCATCGCGGAGGAAAGGAGTATGATGTGGTTGCCGTAGATCGCATCCTCACCGGCGGTATCGTGGTCACCATGGATCGGCGCTGGAATGTGTTCACGGATGGCGCGGTGGCCATCCGCGAGCCGGACATCGTGGCCGTGGGCCCATCCGATCAGATCGCGCGCCGATTCGAGGCCAAAGAGGTGATCGACTGTCAGGGGACGATGATCATCCCCGGGCTGATCAACAGCCATACCCATGTCCCCATGAGCCTGATGCGCAATCTGGCGGACGATCTCCGGCTTGACGTGTGGCTCCTGGGTTACATGATGCCGGTGGAGCGGGAATGCGTCACGCCGGAGTTCGTCCGATGGGGGACATTGCTCTCCTGCGCGGAGATGATCCGCTCAGGCATCACGACGTTCTGCGACATGTATTACTTCGAAGACGTAGTGGCGGAGGCCACGGAACAGGCAGGGCTGCGCGCCATCCTTGGCGAGACGATCCTCAAGTTTCCCTCTCCAGACGCCACATCCTATGATGAAAGCCTTGCCTTCTGTCGCCGGTTCATCGAGCAGTGGCGCGGGCATCCGCGCATCATCCCAGCGGTGGCCCCCCACGCGCCGTACACCTGCACGGACGAGATCTGGCATGAGGCCACCGCCCTGGCATTAGAGTTCGACGTCCCCTTACTTACCCATCTATCGGAGACAGCACACGAGGTCGAGGAGAGCCGGCAACAGTTTAACGGATTGTCCCCGGTCGCCTATGTCGAGCGCATGGGGGTCTTTCAAGCGCGAGTGGTCGCCGCGCATTGCGTTCACGTGACGGAGGATGACATCGCCCTGTTGACGACCAATGGTGTGAGTGTGATCCATTGCCCTACAAGCAATCTGAAGCTGGCTAGCGGGGTGGCGCCCGTCATCTCCATGCGGTCCCGGGGCATCCACATGGGCGTGGGGACCGACGGCTGCGCCAGCAACAACGATCAAGACATGTTCGAGGAGATCAGGCTGGCCGCGCTGCTGCCGAAGGGCACCCAGCTGGATCCCACCGCCCTGCCGGCCAGGGAGGCGTTCGCCCTGGCGACTATCGAGGCCGCGCGGGCGCTCCACATGGACCATCTCATCGGCTCCCTGGAGCCAGGGAAACGGGCCGACATCGCGGTCATCAGCCTCGACGCGCCTCATGCTGTGCCGCGTTTCAACCTGAGCGATGCCAACATCTACGCTCACCTGGTTTACGCGGCCAAAGCCAGTGATGTGGTCAGCACTTGGGTTGATGGACGTCCCCTGATGCGAGATGGCCAATTGCTCACCATCGATCTGTTGCAGGTACTGTCCGAGGCACAACGCCTGGCCAACCACATCAACACCTTCTTGAAGGAACGCGAATCCAGCTTATTGAACAAGCTCCTGGCATTGGGCGATCTGGAGCAACAGGAGACCTTCGAGGTCCAGGTGAAGGCGCGCGTGCAAGACCTGTCCGTCATTGAGCGTCGCTTCCTCGACCTGGGGTTGGAGCTGGTCAAACGTAGCGTGCGCGAGCAATACGATACCTACATGCTCTTCTGGCATCCGGAACACGACATCCTCCGATACCGCGAGGACAACGTGGTCCAGGAACGACAGAACGGCAGGATGGGCCAACTGGGCCCCACACTGGAGGTCGTGCCTGAGTACACGCTGACGCTGATCGGGCCCAAGAAGGAACGTGAGTACGAGAGTATGGCCATCCTGTCCCGCAGCCGGTTCACATCTCGAGCGGCCCACTCATTACGCTTCTATCGGGAATACTTCCAGCCGGACGAGATCAGGGAGATCGTCAAGTGGCGAACACGCTACCGCTTCCTTTATAAGGGCGAGGAGTTCGCCCTGAATCTGGATCGCATCACCAAGCCGGAGGGCAAAGGCGCGTTCGTTGAGATCAAGAGCCGCACCTGGTCAGCGGCCGACGCAGTCCATAAAGCCGAGCTCATCGGGGAGCTCCTGCAACTGCTTCAGATCCCCCGCGAGTCCATCGTGAAGGGGGAATACGTCAACCTGTGAAATACGCGGTGATCGCCCATATCTCACCGCCGAGGCGCAGAGGGTAGCACCCCATTCAACCGTGGAGAACATTAGGGCGGGTTTCTTACCCGCCATCTTACGGCCGGTGATGGAAACCGGCCCTACATGTTGTGTTCTTGACCACGTAGATATAGCGCTTTTGCAACAACCACGGTTAAGTGTGAAGCTGCCGCGCAGAGAGCGTGGAGAATATGAGCGATTCCAATACCACGAAGGAGAGCGCCTATGACGACGGAACCTCTTTATAAGGAGCCAGGTCAACCCATCGAGAAGCGCGTGGATGACCTTCTGAAGCGTATGACCCTAGAGGAGAAGGTCGCGCAGTTAGGATCGTATTGGTCGTATTCGCTGATCGGGCCGGACGGATTGGATGTGAATAAGATGCAGCGCCTCATTGGCAAGGGGATCGGCCAGATCACCCGCGTCGGCGGGGCGCTCAACGTGACGCCCGAGAAGTCGGCTCAACTCACCAACGAAATCCAGCGATTCCTCGTGGAGGAGACCCGGCTGGGCATCCCAGCCATCATCCACGAGGAGTGCCTCAGCGGCTACATGGCCTATGGGGCGACGGCCTTCCCGCAGATCATCGGCGTGGCGGCCACCTGGGACCCAGATCTGGTAGAACGGATGGCGACGGTGATCCGGGAGCAGATGCTGGCCGTGGGCGCCCGCCAGGGCCTGGCACCGGTGCTGGACGTGGCCCGCGACCCGCGCTGGGGGCGCACCGAGGAGACCTACGGCGAATCCCCCTATCTGGTCGCTCGCATGGGCAGCGCGTATGTGAAAGGACTCCAAGGCGACGATCTGCGACGCGGGGTGATCGCTACGGGTAAACACTTCCTGGGATACAGCGCATCTGAGGGCGGCATGAACTGGGCACCCACGCACATCCCGCAGCGTGAGCTATACGAAGTGTTCGCCCGCCCCTTCGAGGCGGCCATTCGCACGGCCGGGCTGGCCTCCATCATGAACGCCTATAGCGAGCTAGACGGCGTGCCCTGTGGCGTCTCTAAAGAGGTATTAACGGACCTTCTGCGAGGTCGGTTGGGCTTTCAAGGCTTCGTCGTCTCCGATTACATGACCATCTCAACTGCGTTCAGTTACCATCACATCGCCAAAGACCTCCAGGATGCGGCCGTTCAGGCTCTTAAGGCCGGACTGGATCTAGAACTTCCTGCCGTTGAGGGGTATGGCGAACTGCTACTGGACGCCGTGCGCAAGGGATTGGTCAGCGAGGCGGAACTCGATCAGGCGGTGCGCCGGGTATTGGAAGCGAAATTCCGATTGGGGTTGTTTGAGAACCCTTATGCGGACCCAGGACGGATACCAGAGGTGTATGGGCGGTCCGAGCATAGGGCTCTGGCCCGGGAGATCGCCGTGAAGTCTCTGGTCCTGTTGAAGAACGAGGGACAGCTATTGCCGCTCCGTAAGGATCTCAAGAGCATCGCCATCATTGGTCCCAACGCGAACTCGGTCCGCAACCTCTTCGGAGACTATTCGTATACCGTGCATATCGAGGCCTTGTTAGAGATCTTGCGAACCGGCGCGCTGGAGGTCCCAGGGTCGGATGAGGACACGCGCCGTGTTTTGGAGGAGATGTTCAAGAAGCTCGTGACCGCTGAAAGCGCGGAGGCTTTCGCACGCGAGGCTTACGGCGCTAAGAGCATCCTGGAAGCTATCCGAGAGACGGTCAGCGAGGACACAGAAGTCCTCTATGCCAAAGGGTGCGAGATCACGGATACGTCTACGGGGGGCTTCGCGGAGGCCGTGGAGGCGGCTCGCAAGGCCGATGTGGCCATCATGGTCCTCGGCGGGCGATCCGGCCTGGACGTGAAGTCTACCAGCGGTGAGGCGCGCGATCGGGCCGATCTGGGCCTGCCGGGCGTGCAGCAGCAACTGCTAGAGGCCGTCTACGAGACGGGCACGCCGGTGGTGTTAGTCCTGGTGGACGGCCGGCCGCTCGCCATCAAGTGGGCAGCCGAGCATATCCCCGCCATCCTACACGCCTGGGTGCCGGGCGAGGAAGGCGGCCCCGCCGTGGCTAGTGTGCTGTTCGGCGACGCCTCCCCTGGCGGCAGGCTCCCCATCTCCGTCCCGCGCAGCGTGGGACAAGTGCCGGTCTACCATTATCACAAGCCATCGGGCGGACGCTCCCACTGGCTGGGAGATTACGTCGAGGAAAGCACGAAGCCGTTGTTCCCCTTCGGGTTCGGCCTAAGCTACACGAAGTTCGAGTACAGCCACCTGCGCTTAAGCAGCCCGCAGGTCGATAGCCGGGGGAGCATCGAGATCTCAGTGGACGTGGAGAACGTCGGCCAGGCCCGCGGCGACGAAGTCGTACAACTCTACCTGCACGATCGGGAGGCGGACGTAACCCGTCCGGTTCGGGAGCTGGCCGGCTTCAAGCGGATCACGCTGGATCCCGGCCAGCTCTGCACGGTCACGTTTACGGTGCACATGAGCCAGCTGGCCTACTATAACCGGGAGATGAAGTTCGTCGTGGAGCCAGGTTATGTTGATGTGATGGTCGGCAGCTCCGCGGAGGACATCCGCCTGCGAGGCGAGTTCGAGATCACCGGCGACGTCGTGGAGGTCGGCGGCGATCGCGCCTTCTTCTCCGAGGCGCGGGTGGAGGTGGGATAGCCGCTTTACCACGGTTTTCCCGGAACCCCTGGTTTCGGGTATAATCTCAATGTATTATAAAATTTGGAAGAGTGCACGGTCGCGCCTCTGCGGAGGGCCATACCGCCTATGCCTATCATGGGCGACATATGTCTGGGATGGTTTGTGGTGGCGGCGCAGCTTCGC
>DUEN01000010.1 GCA_011176545.1 Caldilineae bacterium
CCTTGTCGTGCGCCTCAGTCTCGTCCAGGGCGCCATAGACGCCCCCCGCGAACAACGGCACGATGCCCAGGGCGCCAGCTTCCCCCAATACGTACTCATGATCCGTCCCCGACGCCAGGTAGAGGGTGATCCCTCGCTCGACCAACATCTCCAGGAAACGGCGCGCGCCAGAGATCATCAGATCATCAGCGGTGACCTCGCCGCGCGCCAGGCGGCCCAGACGCTCCCGCACCGGCCGCAGCAACCGCTCGTTGTAAATCGCCTTGTACTCCTGGGCCGAGCGCGGGCGTTTCGCCAGCCCGTGCCGCCGCACCGCTTCCGCCAGCCACTCCATCTGCCGGATGGTCAGGATGCCGGTGGAGCGATCGACGTACTCCGCCACCTCCTGTTCGATGGCCTGACGCCGCTCGGGCGGCACATCCGCCCCGTCGCAGATCATCTCCACCATCAACGGCCGCATGATCCCCTCCCATCCCTGCCGGATGGTGGAGATCGTGCCGTCAAAATCGAAGAGGGCATGCTGGATATGGCCCAGGGAGACATTCGGGTTCAGCACTTCCAGCCAGTCAGAGGGCGTCATGGGGCATCCTCCATCTTCCGCTGGGCCAGCTCCAGTCGCTCACGTAACTCATCAGGCGAGGCCGTGCCGGTCTGGTTGAGCTTTTCCACCACCACCGCGGCGGCCAGATTGCCCAGGCTGCCCGCCTCCTCCAGCGTAGCCCCAGCGGCCAACGCTGCGCCCACAGCCGCCAGGAAGGCATCTCCTGCGCCCACGATGTCCAGCGGCGGCCGTACCGGCGCGGCCGGGAGATGGACCACGGCATCCTCCCGACACAGTAAAGCCCCGTCGGCGCCGACGGTGACGAAGCAAGGGCATCCTGCCTGACGCGCTAACGCCCGTCCCATCTCCTCGATCGTCGATCGGTCCAGCGATCCAACCCGATCCGGAGCCATGGCCTGAGCTAGTTCCAGCTCGTTGGGCTTGAGGATCATGGCCCGAAATTCGCCGATATGCTTACGGGAGTCCACCACGAAGGGTCGTCGCGGGTCGGCTGTGGCCATCTCGATGAGGGCCTCTCGCACTCGCGGCGTGACCACACCCGGATCCAGTTGATCGCCGATGACGACGGCATCAGCGGTAGAGACGGCGCCGCGCAGGGCCTCGATCACCGCGTCCTCCAGGTCCGCTGGTAGCGGCTCGAAGTCCTGGAAGTCCAGCCGGCTATCCTCCTGCTCGACGCCGCCATATCCCTGTCGGATGGGTTTGATGTAGGTGGGCGTGGTGCGCTGGGGAGAACGGATCACGGCGGAGAGATCGACGCCTCGATCCGTCAGCGCGCGCGTCAGGATATCGCCCCGCCAATCGCATCCCAACACCCCGATCGCCTGAACGTGCCCTACGCCTAGCGCGACCAGATTGGCCGCCACGTTAGCCGCCCCGCCGGGGCTATACGCCTCCCGTACGATAGGGAGAGGGAAGCGCGGCGTCTCCCGGGACAGCTCGGATCGGGTCATGTCTGCATACCAGTAGGCATCCAAACATAGATCGCCGACGAGCAGGACACGAATCCGAGTCACCGTTGACAGCAACTTATCCAGGCGTTGGAAGGTCAAGGTGCTCATGTCGATACCCTCTTAACGAAGGACAAAAGACGGAAGACGAAGGACGAATGCATTCGTTTATCGTTTATCTATCGTTTATCGTCCTTCGTCCCCCGTCCGTACCTGTCGTCCGTTATCCGTCTAGCGTCCTCCGTCTGCCCCGAAGAAGTGGTCCTCCAGCATGGCGCAAAGCGTATGATAGATCAGGATGTGCTGCTCCTGCACGCGGTCAGTCTGCCGGCCAGGGGCGTGGATGGTGACGTCCGCCAACCGGCTGAGCTCACTCTCCCGCTCACCCGTCAGCGCGATCACGTGGAGCCCCAGCGCCCGGGCCACCCGCGCGGCATGGCATACGTTCCTGGCGTTGCCGCTGGTGGAGATGCCCAGGAAGACGTCACCCGGCCGGGCCAGCGCGTACAACTCCTGCGCCATCCCCATGGCCCGCTCGGGATTGTCGTTATCCACGGCGCTGGCCAGCGAGGGGTTCGCTCCCAGGACGACAGCGCGCAACCCGCCCTCGAGGTGCTCCGGGAGCACACGCCCTCCGGGGACGGCGGCGAGCCGCTGGCGGACCCGCTCGGGCAAGGGACGGGGCCGGGCGTACGATTTCAGCAGCTCGCCGGATATGTGCAGTGCATCAGCCATGCTGCCGCCATTCCCGCCTAGGAAGAGGATACCGCCCCGTTCCAGGCTATGGACGATGATCCGAAACGCCTGAGCCAGCGTCGATGTGACATCCCGAAGCTGCGGGGAGCGTTCCGTCAACGCGCGCAGTTGCTCGGCCGCGGCGGGGGAATCCCGGCCCAGGGCAGCGATGGGATCCTCCTCCAACCGCTGCGAGGGGAGCGGCACCCGATCCAGGGCGGCCACTACGCGATGATGGAGATTCGGGATCGTCTCCTTATGGTCTCCTGTGATGTGGAATCCTTTGCCGCCCAACGAGGTCGGACGATTGACGATGTTCTTGCGCGGCCGGTAATAGTAGACAGGCTCATCCGGCCCTACTTTGCTGCGATAATCCCCCAGCGGGATCAGGTCGAAGTTTGCCGTGGTGATGTGAGCGACGGTGTAGCCCAGGTTGCGCGCGATGGACAGCGCCTTCAGGAACACCTCCGGCCCGGTGACGGCGGATCCGAAGTTGAGGAAGACGCCGCCCTCCAACTCGCTGACGGAGGCGCAGTAGATCTTAAAATCCTGCCCGGAGGCCCACCCCAGGATGCCGAAATCGCACATCGGATGCTGGTGGATGATATCGGTGCCGATAGTGACGTGCACAGTGAAGGGGATGCCCAGCCGGTAGGCGGTGTAGGCGATGCTGATGTCGCGATGTTGGAAACGGGGGTCCTCGGCGATGAAGCGGCCGATGGACTCACCGTAACCCAGGCCAAGGTGCGCGCCCTCACGCAGTGCCTGGTGCATCAGCGCGCTCGTCTCCTCCACCATACCGAACGTGCCGTCCTCAATGGAGGTGGCGACGTCCTCGCTGGTCTCCCCGATCAGGGCCAGCTCGAAGTCGTGGATGGAGCCGGCCCCGTTGGTGGCCACATGGGTCACGATGCCACGCTCCATCAGGTCGATCAGCAATCGGGATAGGCCGCACTTGATGACATGGGCGCCCATCATCCAGATGACGGGACGGCCGGCGCGACGCGCGGCGACGATACGGTCGGCCACCTCGTCCAGCTCCGGGTTATCGAAGGGAGGGGCCGGCGCGGCCGGATCCACGAGATCTTTCAGCGTCACCAGATTGCGACGCTCGCTTATGGGATACGTACGAATACCCGTCAGCTCTAATGCTCGGTAAGGCATAGTCCTCAATCTCCAATCAACCAATCTCTAATCGACGTCCGCTTTCGACTCGGCACGCCACTGCTGCACGATTAGCTTGAAGATGTCGGACTCGGTGATCATCCCGACCACCTTCCCACCTTCCACAACCGGGAGGCCACCGATCTTGTGTTCCAGCATAAGATTGGCCACCTTCCATAACGGCGTGTCCGGCGTCACCGTCACCACATCGGGCGTCATCACATCAGCGACGGTCAGCCACTGCTCCTGAACATCGGGCGCGTAGGGGTTCTGCGTGGCCGTCGCACTCAGCCCTTCCCGCACATCCCCATGGCTAACGATGCCCACCAGTCGCCCTTCGGCATCCACCACGGGCAGCCGCCGTATCCCCTTCTGCGCCATCAGGGCCTCCGCCTCGGCCAGCGATGAGTCAGGATCGATGACGATCGGAGGGCAACTCATGAGATCTCGAACCAAGGTGTTCTGCATACCAGGTGGCCTCCCTCTCTCATAAAGGATCAACCCGAAGACCGCTCCCGGGATCACCGCCTCGCGCAACAGCGCGGCATTCATCACCCAACGGATCGAAGCTTCGTGGGTCAATCATCCACTAGCCTTCCGATGAGCGCACGACGCCCAACTGATTCTACGTGTGCGGGGGATCGCCATCCAGGATGACGCCCTTTCTCTTGCATCCGTGGGCGTCGGCTGTCTATCCGTTGGAAGCAGGTCGCAAGGAAGACGTCTCCCTCGATCGCCTCTCACATGGAGGATCACCGCTCAATCGGTGACGGCCTTCTCTTCTTCCTCCAATAGCTCCAGGAGGAAATTCAAGAGATCGGTCTGCGTCACGATGCCTACCAGCCGATCACCATTCATCACCGGGAGCCCGCTGATCTTGTGATCGCGCATCAACCGGGCCGCCTCAGCGATGGGGCTATCATGAGCAATGGTGATAGGATCAGGGGTCATATAATCACCAACGGGGATGTGCTGCAGGATGTAATTATCATACCAACGCTCGCGAACGATGGAGGGAGCATTTGATGCAAGCC
Source organism: Caldilineae bacterium (assembly GCA_011176545.1). Lineage (GTDB taxonomy): Bacteria > Chloroflexota > Anaerolineae > DUEN01 > DUEN01 > DUEN01. The sequence continues at coordinate 4,446 of DUEN01000010.1, forward strand.
GGAGGTCGCGAGCTGTGACAATGCCCACCAGCCGGCCGTTCTCCACAACCGGCAATCGACGAAACCCTCCAGCCCGCATGAGGGAAATCGCCGTGCCGACGGCGTTGCTGGGAGTTACCGTCACCGGATTAGGGGTCATGATATCGGCCACACGTAACCGGGCCTTCTCAGCCCGCCGGGCGACGATCTTATCTTGGGAGGCAGAAGTAGTCAGGTCCTTCCGGGTCATATCCTTTACCTGAATGGTGACTCGTCGCTGGCCTCACACGCTACGTCAAGGGAAAAATTCTGAAAACCAAGACCTTTATCCACGTTCCCAATGTAGTGGTTTTTCCCCCGTTTTCATATGACGCTGGTCATGAACGGACACGCCTCCTCCCTGATATAAGCCTCGCTTCTGTAACGACGGTTACACCACACAGCACCAAACGAGCGAGCCTACCGTCTCTCCGCTGAGGTCGGCGATACAGAGGAAGAGATCGATTGCGTCGTGGAAGGATCTCGATAGAGGTTATGCCGATAGATGTACTCCTCAACGGCGGGGAGCACTTGATAGCGGATTGGACGTCCTTGACGGACGCGCTGCTGCAAGACGTGCGAGGCGATCTCCAATTCGGGCATATCCAGCAGGATAACGCGATCACGGATACCGGGCAGCGAGGCCTCAAGATACTCCCAGTCGAGATAGACATCAGGACGGCTCAGGGCGACCAGCCGGCATGTGGCCACCAGATCGGCTGCCCTGTGCCAGTGAGGCAGGTCGGCCAGCGAATCCAACCCCATGAGGAAGAAGAGCTCCACGTCGTCATTAGAGAACTGCTCCCGCAGGATGTGGACCATGTCGATGGTATAGTGGGGGCCAGGCCGATCGACATCAACCCGGGAGAGCTCCAGATGAGGGTTATCCGCGATGGCCAGCTCCACCATGCGCACGCGATGATACGCCGGGGACAACGGCTGCCCGCGCTTATGAGGCGGGTCTCCCGCGGGGACGAGCAATACACGGTCCAGGTTCAACTGCGACCAAGCCTCTTCGGCGAGGATCAGGTGTCCGATATGGGGAGGGTCAAACGTCCCACCGAGAATTCCGATGCGCATCCTGCCTCCTATTGTTCCCATACCAGTTCCACGTCTCCGATCACCACGGTATCCCCCTCCTTGATCCCCGCCTCCTCCAACGCCCGCGTGACGCCCATCGCCTCCAGGATGCGATGGAAGCGCAATATCGCCTCATAATAATCCCAATTCGTCATCGCCGCCGCGCGCTCGACCCGCTTGCCCTTCACTCGCCAGACATCACCCTCGCGCTCAATCGTGAACGCCTCTTCCTCCGGCGTCGGGCGGAACACGCGCATGCTCTCCTCCGGCACCTCGACCTCCTCCGGCTGACGGTCTAACAGCTCCAGGACGCGGTACAGCAACTCCTGGACCCCCTCACCTGTGACGGCAGAGATGGCCAACGGATCGACGCCTCGCTCCTGCAGCGCGCGGCGAACCTCAGGCCACCGCTCGCGAACCTCCGGCAGGTCCATCTTATTAAAGGCGACGACCTGCGGTTTATCCGCCAGGTGCGGATTGAAGAGCTCCAGCTCCTGATTGATGGCCTCCCAATCGCCGATGGGATCCGGGCTGAGGCCGTTCAAGAGGTGAATTAAGACGCGGCAGCGTTCGATGTGCCGAAGGAATTGATCCCCCAACCCCGCGCCGCTATGCGCGCCCTCGATCAGCCCCGGGATATCGGCCATCACGAAGTCGCGATGGTCCACCTGAACGACGCCGAGGTTGGGCACCAGCGTTGTAAAGGGATAATCGGCGATCTTGGGCTTGGCGGCTGTCACTCGCGCCAGCAACGTAGATTTGCCCGCGTTAGGCACACCCACGATCCCTACATCGGCGATGAGCTTCAACTCCAGGCGCAACCACCGCTCCTCGCCGGGCTCCCCGCGCTCCGCGATGCGCGGGGCCTGGTTCGTAGGGCTCTTAAAGGCAGCGTTTCCCCGCCCTCCGCGACCGCCGCGAGCCACCAGCGCCTTCTGTCCAGGGGTGACGAGGTCCGCCAGCAATTCCCCTGTCTCATCGTCATAGACGACCGTTCCCGGCGGGACGGGGATGTATAGATCCTCTCCGCTGCGGCCATGCTGATTTTTGCCGCGGCCATGCGCTCCCCGTTGGGCCTTGAAGTGCACGCGCTGGCGGAAGTGGACCAATGTATTCAGGGAGGGATCAACGACCAAATAGATGTTCCCTCCCCGGCCACCATCCCCGCCATCAGGCCCCCCCATGGGGACATATTTCTCCCGGCGAAAGGAAACACAACCGTTTCCCCCGTCGCCGCCCTTAACGTAGATACGCGCCTCGTCGAAGAACAATCCCTTACCTCACCCCAAACCTAATCCCTCATAACTGGCATAGACAATACCGACCTTAAAGTAAGGCGAGACAGGGGGTGGGGCACGAAATCGTCGCACCCTATGGAGCCAACTCTGCGTCGCATGACGCACGCCTCGCCCTTATAAGCGATCACCATAACCAAACCGCAGAGCAGTATACACATGTTGGGAACGCTTGACAAGGCCGTATCGATCGGCGATGACACATTCTTGTGAAGCCCTTCCGGTCCTGGGTGAAACCTCGGATCGCCTCCACCCGTATGATAAAATAGGCACAGTTGCCAATGGAAGCTTTCAGGCTCTGAGGGGACGATCCTACAAGGTGCGCGATGTGAACGAGCCGGAATCAACCTGGATCCAGGAAGCTCAAAGGGGAGATCGCGCGGCGTTCGCGAAGCTAGTAGAGAGCTACCAAACGATGGTTTACAATCTGGCCTACCGCATGTTAGGCAATGCCGCCGAGGCCGAGGATGCGGCCCAGGAGACGTTTCTGCGTGCCTACACCCGTCTGCATACATACCGTCCCGAATACAAGTTCTCAACGTGGCTCCTCTCCATCGCATCTCACTATTGTATCGACCAGCTCCGTCGGCGGCGGCTCACCTGGCTCTCCACGGACGAGGAACCCGTCCGACGTGCATTGCACGCCCAGATGGGGGCCGAGTCGCCGGAGAGGGCCGCGCTGGAGGCCGAACGCCGCGAGGAGATACAGGCCATGCTCAACGCGCTGGATCCGATGTATCGCGCGCCGATCATCCTGCGCTATTGGTACGATCTCTCGTACAGGGAGATCGCCGAGGTCATGGGCATCACGGAGGCCGCGGTGAAGACTCGCCTGCACCGCGCCCGCCTCCAGTTGGCGCGTCACATGCAAGAAGGCGCGACCGACGCGACGATGCCCACGACCGCGGCAAACGAGTCATCGTGAGGGTATGTCATGACCCATGCGGACTACACGATGTGGATGTCACTGGCCCTGGACGATATGTTGACTCCGGAAGAGCGTAGGACGCTGGAACAACATCTGTCGAGATGCCCATCATGTCGCGCGCTGTGGGAGGAGTGGCGCCAGATCGATCTGAAGATGCGGGCCATCCCGATGCAGGCGGCCCCGCCCGGGTTCGCCGCACAGGTGGAGGCCCGGCTGCGCGCCCATGAGCTTCGCCGCCGAGGTATCGCTGGCGGGTTGCTCGCGCTGATCGGATCGACCATCATCTGGTCCGCCCTGCTCATCGCGAGCGGGCTGGCGGGGGTCTGGTGGCTCGCCCACCATCCACAGGTACTCATCCAGTGCGCGCGCTTCCTCATCACGGCCATCACCGCCGTGTCCATGCTGATTCGGGCTGCGGCGCTGCTATGGGAGGGCCTCATGGCCTCACCGCTGCAGCCCCTCTTCCTGGCCTATGTGAGCTTCCTACTTGTGCTGGCCATCCTATGGGCATACGTGATCCGATGGCACAGGCCGGGAGCCAATTCAGGAGCGGGACGACGCCTCGTCCCTTAACCTTTCCGCTCATACATGTACTGTAGGGGCGCAGCGGTGTTGCGCCTCTACTCCAGGTAGTAAAGGTCTCATCTTAGAATCACAGGCGTGCATATCCCAATTGTAAGTGCACCTTTCTTACTGGACTTCCATCAGGGAGGATGTCATGCATCGACTACGTTGGGTTTGGATCCTTTGGCTGGCGGCCTTGATATGGCTCTGGGCTGTCCCTGTCGGGGCGCAGACCGAGGGAGGGGATCGCGTCATCTTCGGTCGGTCGTACACGCTGCCGTCCGGCCATCGCCTGAAAGGAGATCTGGCCGTGTTCGGCGGAACGGTCACGCTGGAGGAGGACTCGGAGGTCGATGGGGACATCATGGTCGCCGGGGGCAGCCTGAGCGTCGCGGGGCGCGTCGAAGGGGATATCGCTGTGCTCGGCGGCAGCCTCTCCCTGCTGGACACGGCCTATGTAGATGGGGACATCGCCGTCTTTGGAGGCAGCGTGCACCGCGCTGAGGGGGCCATCGTGACTGGCGAGGTCGTTACCGGCTTTCAGTGGGAGCGGACGTGGCCTTTCTTCCGAAGACCGACGTCCGTGCCAGAGATCCCAGAAGTGGCAAGCGTCTCGGGAGCAGATCTGCTGGTGAGGGCCTTCCTCAAGATCCTGGCAGCCTTCCTCCTGGCGGCGCTCATGGCCGTGCTGGCCGTGGTCGTATTGGCCCTCGCGCCCGAGGCCACCGCCCGCGTCGGAGAAGCCGTTCAGACCTCCCCCGGGCTCTCTGTGATCATCGGGCTGATGACGCTGGTGCTGGCGTTGGGGATGGCCCTCGTCCTGGCGATCACGATCTGTTTCCTTCCCATCGCCCTTCTGCTGACGATAGCTCTCCTGCTGGCTCTGCTTTATGGGTGGATCGCGCTGGGATGGCTGCTGGGGGATCGGCTGCTGCGGGCGTTGGACGTTGAGGAGCCGCAACCGGTACTATCTGGCGTGATCGGGGTCCCGCTGATCACCCTGGTGACCCGCCTCCCCTGCCTGGGATTCGTCCTGTTTCTCCTAGGAGCCAGCCTGGGACTGGGCGCGGTGGTGCTTACCCGGGCTGGGATGCAACAGCCGCCTGCAGCCGCTGAGCCAGGGCCCGTAACTGAGCGCTAGCGCCCTCGGTGATCGGCTCACCGTGACCGAAACAGATCAGCCCGACGTCGAGGCGCGCCAGCTTTTCCACGCTACGCACGGCCGCGGCTCGATCAGGGAGGAGCAACGCTGGCGGCAAGCCCAGCATCCGAGCCCTATTGTGAATCGCGTCGCCTGTGATCAAAACACGCGTCTCAGGATGGTAATAGGAGGTGTGTCCGGGGCAATGTCCCGGCGTGAAGATAGCCTGGAAGCCGCCGGGCAACATTCTGTCGCCGACGATCAGGTCATCGGCTTCTATAGGGATGCAGCGGAAGACCGTCTTCATGAGGAAACGAGAGGGTCCGGCGATCAGCCTTCCCACGAGGCCAAGCCCCAGTGGCCGATGCAGGCGCCCCTGCAGGATGGCCCCCGTCACCGCGTGACAAACGATCCTGGCCTGTGAGGCCTCCCTGAGGGTTCGCAGGCCGCCGATGTGATCCATGTCGGCATGGGTGATCATGATATGGTGAATCCGAGAGGGGTCGAATCCCTCCCGGGAGATCGTCCGCAGGATGGCATGAGCGTGCCACGGCGTCCCCGTATCGAACAGGATGAGCCCCTGCTCATCCTGCCACAGGTACACCCCAGCACCTGCAGCGACCTCGTCTACCCACCATAACCGATCCGCCAATGGACGCATCGACGATCCCCTACACGCGACCACAGTCCTGGGTAATTCCTACCCAAGACTGCAAAATCTCTGCGCTCTCAGCGCGCTCCTAAAAATGCCGTAGCCGGGTACGCGCGTGATTCATGATCTCGTACAGGTCGTTCACCTCCACGCTCAGCGCCTGGGCCAGGGCCGATATGCTGTTGAAGTGCTCCGCCTCCAGGCGGGCGAGCCGCTCGCGCTCCTCCTCGTTCAATCTATGCCCGCTCAGGGCTTTCTCCGGCGTTTCCAACAGAAGACGACGACACTCCGGACACTGCCATGCATGCCCGGCAAGGATCAGCAGCTCTTGACTCGCCATGACGTGATATCCTTTTAATCTCGCTGGACAGGAGTTACCGCTCCGCACGCCCCAGGATGGCCAAGGTGCCCCATGAGGCAGGCCATCCCCTGCGCGTGCCCCCGCCTACTGACAGGGGCTAAGCGCGTTGGCCTGTTGACGCGCCTCCTCCACGATGTGTACCCCGGAGCTCGTTCCGATGCGGTTAGCGCCAGCCAGCACCATGCGACGCGCCTGCTCGAACGTGCGGATCCCGCCGGCCGCCTTCACCCCCATCGAACCGCCCACGGTGCGGCGCATCAGGCGCACATCAGCCTCTGTGGCTCCTCCAGGGCCAAAGCCGGTACAGGTCTTCACGAAGTCGGCCCCCGCCACCCGGGCGATGATGCAGGCGGCCACCTTCTCCTCATCGCTCAGATATCCCGTCTCCAGGATGACCTTTAACCGCGCGCCACGTTCATGGACCACCTCAGCCACAGAGTGGATATCATTCCAGACCAGGCAGAAATTGCCCGACTTCAGCGCGCCGATATTCAGCACCATGTCCAGCTCCGTCGCGCCACAGGAAAGCAGCACCTTGGCCTCATACGCCTTCACCTCGGGGGTCGTCATTCCCAACGGGAACCCCACGACGGAGGCAACCTTCACCGGCGAACCGCTGAGCGCGTGGACGCATTGGCTCACCCATGTAGGGTGAACGCATACGGCCGCGAAGCGATAGCGCTCGCCCTCCTCGCATAACGCAGCGACCTGCTGAGCGGTCGCATCGGGCTTCAGCAGGGTATGGTCGATCATCCCGGCCACCGCCTCCGGCGCCGTCTCAGCGATGTCCGGCATGGTCGGCGGCGGTGCTGGCGGCTCATAGCCCGCAGCCGAGGGGCCCAGCGCCCGCAACACGCGCTGAGTAACCCGATCGATCATCGTGTCCAGATTCCGTGCGTCTTCCAAAGCGCTCATACGATTTCCTCCCAACCGACCCGCCAGCGTATCCGGGATAGCAGGCTTACCTTGAGGGATTCACCTCAAGCGAGTAATGGGGCACGATCGACCAATATTGAGGGGGCCAATACGAGATCCACGCCTTACCGATGACCAGATTCATCGGCACCATCCCCCAGAAACGTGAATCAGAGGAATTCTGACGGTTATCCCCCAACACGAAGAGCTCTCCCGGCTTCACCTCGTACACGTGAGCGTCCTCTGAACCCTTACCCCCCTTCTGGTCGCTCGCGGGGGGCCCCTTAAGCAGAGGATATGGCTCCTGGACGCGGACGCCGTTGATGAAAAGCTCCCCATCCCGCAACATCACGACATCCCCAGGAAGGCCGATAACCCGTTTGATGAAGTCACGATGGGGATCATGTGGATAGCGAAAGACGATCACATCACCCCGAGATGGTCGCCCGATTTTATAGGCCAGCTTATTGATGATGAGGAACTGTCCATCATGGAAATTCGGCTCCATACTAACTCCGTCGATGCGAAAGTTCTGAACAACGGAGCGGATCAGGAGGAAGATGATAAGCGTGAGGACGACCGTCTCGATCAGCTCTCGTAAGGCGCCTGCTCGACCGCTCTCGACGGGCTGAGCTTGTAGGTTATCAGAGGGAGAAACGATTGAAACGCCCTCCATGCTGGCCACGTTGTGTGATCCTTCCCGTAAAGATTGCCGCTATTATAGCACCCGTATATGGGGGTGACAAGTGTTTACGTGACCGGGTGAATATCATATCACCTATGTAGAACCGGAGACAGCCACGTTGCCGGCTCGTCCAATATCCGCTAGAATGCCTCCGAAGCGTGCCCGCCGGGTGATCTCCGAGCTTTAAGCCCTGCATCTGATCCCACGGCCGCCCGGTGGAGGACGCTTACTGAGAAGGTCCCCGTCCCCGAGATTGGGCCGAGCAAGGTGTTAGTCTGCGTGCTGAGTATGGCGGCCCGCCGTGGGAGATCCATCTGGGCCAAAAATATCACATGAACGGCCAAATCATGCTATAATATGAGTGTCACTTTACGTCGACTTAAATTCTCAAGGCGTATCTGAGGATTCCTCCACTTGGGTCGGCGGCGGTTGAAAACATGCCGCCTGAGGTGCTGAGGCGTCCAGGCACTACGTTCCAGTCAATGTTTGCTTATCTTTCAGGTACGCTCTCAGATCCCCTTTCGGGGATGAAGGCGTCAGGAGCTCTTATGAGGACGCTCAAACGATGACCATTGGTGCGGAACAGTCCATCCGAAGCCTGGGGATACAACTTTCCACCACGCCCGAGCAACGCTCCCAGGCCCTAGCCGTGTTGCTGCAAACGGCCAGGATTAGCGCATCCTCCCTGGATCCAGAACAGATGGCCCAGGATGTGCTGGACGTCGTCGTCCAGGCACTCGATGCAGAGGTGGGCACCATCTTCGTCTACGATGAGGACGCTAAGATCCTGCGCTTGTTGGGAGATCATGGACTTCCTCAGGAGCTCCCCCCTCAGTTGAAGGAGATCCCCATTGACCATCCGGGTAGTTTTCAGGCCCGGGTCATGCGCACGGGGGAGCCGCTGATGGTCGAGGATCTCTCCCGGGAATCGGGCATCATCCCCGAAGGGTACAGGGACATCATCCCCCACGCGGCCATGATCGTCCCCCTGATCGCGCGGGACAGGCCGATAGGCACCCTGGCCGTCGGATATCTATCCGATCGGCGTTTCACATCACGAGATCTTCCACTTTTGACGGCCATAGGCCAACAGGTGGGGTTGGCGATCCAGAACGCCCGTTGGGCTCAGGCCGCCCAGCGTCGCGCTACCCGGCTGGCGGCCATCGCACATCTGATACAGCAGATCAACGCCGAGCAGGACATGGATCGCCTCCCCCAGTTGACCATCGAGGGCGTCGCTGAGCTGTTAGAGGCCGACATGAGCATGCTCCTCCTGAGCAGGACGGGGCGCACATGGCAACATGTTCGGGAGCCCAATCTGATGAAGGTGCCCCTCGATCAGGATAGATGCGAATATATCGCCAAACGCGTGATCGAGACGGGCACCCTCATTCATCTATCTTCTGCCACGCACGAGGCCGAAGACCCCCTTGCCAGTGCGGGGAACGGCCAGTTCGCCTTTCCATTGATAGCTGTGCCGTTGATCTACCGATGTCACAAACTGGGGGCATTGCTGGTGGCGCGCTTCCAGCCTCGCTGGTTCCAATCGGAGGACGTTGAACTCCTGACCATGTTCGCCAATCACGCGGCGATCGCATTGCGAAATACGCAGCTTCACCAGGAGATGGAATGGCAGGCACGCCAGCTCCGCGCCATGGCTCAGATCAGCGCCCAGATCACGGCGACGCTGGACTGGAATGCTCTGGTAGAACAGATCGCCCAGCATGCCTCCGAACTGGCGAACGTGCCGCGCACCGTGTTGCTCTTGTATGATCCTCAACACCGGGAGATGGTCGTGGTATCCGTGAAGGGATACAGCGGCGATATCCCCCTGAATCAGATGCGCTTCAAAATGGACCGGCGACTCGTGGGCCGCGTCTGGCGAACAAAGCGCCCCTTCATGACACCGCGGATTGGCGATGAACCTGACTACGCGCCGTATCCCGGGCTGGAGGAGGTGGGCGACTGGTCCTTCCTCTTCCTGCCACTCCTCATGGGGGAACGTCTCATAGGCATATTAGCCTTCAGCGATGAGGGGGGAAGGATCTTCACACCAACGGAGCAGGAGGTCTTGAAACTACTGGCCAATCACGTCGCCATCGCGGTCGCCAACGCCCAACTCTTCGCGAGTATGAAGGCACGTCAGGAGGAACTCATCGCCCTGAACGAGATCGCCGTCACCATGGCCCATGTACAGGATCTGCGACATGTGCTTAACCTGGTCCTGGAGCGCTTGGCCCAAGTCATCAAACACCATGGCTCGGTGGTCCTCCTGCTGAATGGAGATGAAGCCCAAGTGGCCGCGGCGCGGCACTGTCCTCGGTTCGGAGATAAGCTGTGTTCACACGTCCCCATCGACCCGGCTCAAGAGCGATGGATGCAAGGGAAGCTCGACCTCCTGGTGGGTGAACGGGGAGCATGTCTGCTGGCTTACACCCCTCCGATTAACGCGTGTACGTGTCGTGCCTGGGTGAAAGCCCCTCTCATGGTGCAGGGAGAGGTCATCGGCTGCATCGCGATCTGCCGGTCCTCCGAAGAGGGCTTCCTGCGCGAGGAAGCTGGCTTGGTACAGATCTTCGCCAATCACGCCGCGGTCGCCATTCATAACGCCCGTCTCTACGAGGCGCTACGACGTCACTCGGAGGAGCTGGAAGCCCAGGTAGCCGCCCGGACGCGGGATTTGCAGATCGCTCTGGAGCGGGCCCAGGAGGCGGACCGGCTGAAGAGCGCTTTCCTGGCCACGATCTCGCACGAGCTCCGCACCCCTCTGGCCTCTATCAAAGGTTTCGCCTCCACACTGCTGCAGGACGACGTCGAATGGGATCCGGAGTCACAAAAGGAGTTCCTGTCCATCATTGAGCAGGAGAGCGATAAGCTCACGGAGCTCATCGACCAGCTACTCGATATGTCATGTCTGGAATCAGGCACGCTGGAGGTCAACCCCACGCCGTGCCATGTGGAGGAGATCCTCACGGATGTCAGCGATCGGCTGCACGTCCTGGCCCGATCTCACCGCCTTCAGATCTCTCTGCCGCGAGACCTGCCACCGGTCTACGCGGATCGCGGGCGCATCGCCCAGGTCCTATCCAATCTGGTGGAGAACGCGGCCAAGTACTCCCCTGAGGGGAGTCCGATCCGCATCAGCGCCACGGCCGACGTGGCATGGGTGACAGTGAGCGTGTCTGACCAGGGGATCGGGATCGCCCCGGAGTTCCACGAGCGGATCTTCGAGCGTTTTTTCCGCATCGAGAGCGAGGAGAGCCAACCCGGCACAGGTCTCGGGCTAGCGATCTGCCGGGGGATCATAGAGGCACACGGCGGACGAATATGGGTGGAGAGCGCCCCGCGACAGGGGAGTACGTTTCACTTCACCTTGCCCGTCGCTCAGACGACCGAAACCGACGAGGTGGATGAATAAATGAAAGAGCTAACCATCTTGACCGTCGATGACGATCCCAACCTTCAACGCTTCCTGGAAGTCAACCTCACCCGACGCGGCTTTCGGGTCATCCAGGCCAATGACGGCGTTGAAGCGCTGGAACAGTTCGCGAGCCACTCGCCCGACCTTATCATCTTGGACCTGATGATGCCTCATTTAGACGGGTGGGCTGTCTGTCGACGCATTCGAGAACACTCCATCACCCCCATCATCGTCCTCAGCGCCCGCGGCGATGAAGAGGGGAAAGTCCAGGCCCTATACTTGGGAGCCGATGACTACCTGACGAAGCCTTTCGGCGTGCAAGAGCTCATGGCCCGGGTTCGCGCCGTCTTGCGACGTTCCGCCCCCTCGGCGATGGGCGAGCGCACCCTCGATCGAGATATCTCCCTTGGCCCCCTGAAGATCGATGGGGAGAGACACTCGGTGGAATGGAACGGTCGCGTCGTCCATCTCACCCCTACGGAGTACAGCCTGCTCTATGAACTGGCCAGCAACGCCCCTCGTGTCCTCACTCACGATGAACTGCTGGCCCGCGTCTGGGGGCCGGAGTACAAAGGAGCCACCCATTATATTCACATCTACGTGGGGAGACTGCGAACGAAGCTTGGGGAGCAGGTGATCGTAACGACGCCCGGAGTGGGGTACCGATTCGGCATTCGGCCCGACAAAAAGGAGGGCTGAAGGAAGTTACCGCGCGGGCGGCCGACGGGGGTCTATGCCCTGCTTCAAGTTAAGCATCGCGGATCGCAGCCCGGCCTTCGCCACGCCCAACAAGAAGGGATGCGAGGCCGGCGGCGCATCATGGAGATGGGCGGCGGTCCAGATGGCCAATCCGGCCAGTTCCATCTCCCCGGCCAGATGTAGCCATTGTCCCATGCGGTGTAGCCGTTGAGCCATGAGCCCCACAGCCTCGTCCGTGAACGCGCGGCCGGCGATCTCACAAGCCGTATCCCGGATCGCCTCATCGTCAGGCCATCCGCCGTGCTCGTGAATCAGCGCCTCCGCGATATCGTAAACCCAGGGACGCTGCACGCCCCAGGCGGAGAAGGCTGGATGCTCGAGCAACCGCCTGGAGTACTCCAGCGGCCAGTCCTCCGCCGGCGTATCGGGCGACACCAGAGGCACTTCCTCAGGAGACCAGGGAATCGCCCATATGTGCCCGCTGTAGAATCGATAGGGCATAGGCAGGGGACGCCCCTCCCTTAGATGCACCGTAAGCCCTTCCGCCAATATCCGACGCCCCTCGTCAAAAGGCACCTCTAGTAGCAGGGCGATCATGCCCATCTGAGGCATGCGCAGAAGATGCACGGTGCCGATGGCCTGCTCCCGCATCGGCTGAGTGAACGGCAACCGCTCATCCCCCAGAGCGTATTGAATCCCCGTCTGATCATGAAGCAGAACGGAGACGAACAATCCCTCCTCCTCTTCCGGCGAAGAGCGTATGAACCATAACGACTGATACCCCTCGCTGTCGATGGGGCTGAGCAGAGCCCGCCAGGCTGATGCTTCTAGAGAAGACTCTGGGACGCCGCTCAATCTCAACTTACGCAGGCTGCGCTCCGCCAGGGATTTGAGGTCCTCAGGCAGATGAGGCAGCAAACTCCGCAGGGCGACGAGCGCCGCGGAGATGCGGAGCCCTCCCAGTTGCTGCAAGGCATGTCGAGCCACGCGCGGGCGCGGGTCCATGGCCAGCATCCGAAGCAGCTCCACCACGTCATCCGGACTCACCCGTCGCGTCGCGTCGATGATCATCAAAGCGGCCTCTACAGGTTCCTGCTCCAATTGGGTCAGATACTCTACGAGGACCTGGGGGTCGTCCCGGATCTCGCTTAACGCCTCGCGCAGGGACTCCAGGGCCAGCGTATGCGGGTCCGCGAGCCCCTCGAAGAACTCCGGGCCCAGTTCCTCCCCCAGGAAGCGCTCAAGGATGGTCATCGCCGTCATCCGCTCGCGATCGGATCGGGTGCGGTCGCGAGCCGCGGCTCGCAGCGCCGGCACGACCTTCTCACGTGGCAACATGCGGGCGATATGCGCCAGGCCGCCACGTAGCTGAGGGTCCGCTGTACCTAACTGGGCCAACAGTGCGGGAAGGACGACCTCCCCATGCTGAGCAATCTCGGCCGCTCGCTGGATCAGCTCCTCCTCGCTGTTCGTCTCGCTCAGCGCCTTGATCGCCTGCTCGATCTGACGACGTTGCTGAAAGACGGTGATGATCTTGGAATCCTGTGAACTCATCCGCCTCTGCCCTTGCCGTGATGAAACGGGGTCATTATTTCATTCTGAACGGAGACACGCCCAATTGATGAAGCACACTCTGGATAAACGCCCAGGGTCTCTGCCCCGCCGGCTCCTGCTGATCGCCACGCCGCAATGACTGAGCCAACTGTACAATCCCCCGAGCGAGCCGGCTCCGCGGCGAGCGAAGCACCAGGGGGACCCCGGCGTTGATCGACGAGAGCACCCGCCTGGGATCATAGGGGAGCTGAACCATGGCGTAGCTCTTCAATTCAGAAGGAAAGTCCTCAACGGTGAGGCCGCCCCTTCGATCGGCCTGATTCACGATGAGCCGATACTCCCTACCCACATCCATATAACCACCAGGCCGCTCCGAGGCGACGGATTCCAGAAGCACCTCGGCGCGGCGCAGGGCGGTCAACTCTGGAGTGACCACGATCAGGACATGCTCGGCCTGCTGAACCAGCGACCTCACCTGATCGCCGGGCGTCTCCGGCGCATCGATGATCACATAGGATTGCCGCTCAGCCATCGCGCTAAGGATGGGGGTCAGGAACTCGGGATCGGACGGACGATCGAATCCCTCCGCGGGGGCCGAGATCAATTGCAGGCCCGACTCGTGCTTACAAAAGACCCTTTCGATCATCTCGATTTCAATCTCATCCCCGTAGCTGATCAGATCGGCCAACGTATGCTCGGGCTGTAAACCCAGATGGATCGCCGGGTCTCCTCCTGGGATCTCCGCGTCAATCAGGATGACGTCCTCTCGCCAACGGTGTGCCAACGCCACACCCACGTTGACGGCAATGGTGGTCGCCCCCACGCCTGCCTTCGCCCCGATGACCAGGATCACCACAGGATGGGGGACCTGTTCATACCGAAGCAGCGAGCGCACGCGAAAGATCAGCTCCGTCGTGTCTGCAGGCTTCGTCAAATAGGCACTGGCTCCATGTTCTAGCCCGCGTACGATGTCCTCACGCCGGCGCAATCGGGACAGGATGAGGATAGGGCGCGTGCGTCCACCAGGCAAAAGGTGTAGACGGCGGCACAAATCAAAGCCTGCCCCATCCTCGATCGCCGGCTCTAACACGATGAGATCAGGCTTCTCCCGGCGGGCCGCCTTCAGACCCTGAGCGACCGTATAGGCATCAATGATCTGATGGCCGTGAGGCTGCAGCGTGAGCTTTACGAAAAGGTGAGTATCATCATCATCGTCGATGACGAGGATACGTGGGCTCATGTATCGAGCTGCCCCCATCGCCTGGGGTGGTCAAGATGAGAAGCGTCATCGTCCAGGCGCATCTCCAAAATGCGATCCAATCGAAACGTCCGCTGGGCACCCCGCAGGTGACAGTAAGCGATCAGATAGCCGTTGCTCACGTCCAGCGGCTGCACCCACCGCTCCGTCAGCCCCTGATACGGGCTCAGGTAACGAAGCCAAAGCCTGCGCCCGCGGCGCAGAGCCTCCTGTAGTGGCGAAGGAAGATGATCCCACGTCACGCTAGGCCAGTGCATAGGCCCGCCCTGGGCCCTGATCAGATCCGCCAACGTGGCAGCGCCACGGACGCCGAGGAGGTAGACAAGTGAACGCAACACCTCCCACGTCGCCTGAGCGTCCTCGAGCGCGCGATGGGCGTCACGGATGGAGACGTTCAGCGCTCGGGCGACGGAACCCAGGCTGTATCGCGGCAACCGCAGCCAGCGCCGGGCCAGGGTTAGCGTATCGATGACATACACTGGGGGAGGAGGCCAGCGTAGCCGCCGCCACTCCGCGGCCAGGAAGCCTAAATCGAACGACGCGTTATGACCAACGATCACCGCGTCATCGAGCCAATCGCGTATCACGGGCGCGATCTCCTCAAAGCGCGGTGCGCTCCATAGCACTTCGTCGGGTATGCGATGTACGGCGCGAGCACCGGGATCAACGGGACGCTCCGGATTCACATACTGGCGAAACGTGCTCACGTCGCCATCGAGCGTACCGCGCACGATGGCGATCTCGCAAATCCGATGTCCCAGGCTGGGATCAAGCCCCGTCGTCTCGACGTCGACGACGGCGAATGTGACCGCCTCCAATGGTAGGGAGAGCCATAAGCCGGACGAAGCGCGCATCTCCTTATCCCCCAGTAACCCGTCCTGGTGAGCGAACGTCTTCCCAAATAAAGCGAGGTTACAATCTATCCTACCATGCTGACCACGAGGCGTCAATGTGTTAGACCTTTAGCACCCCATAGTGTATAATGCAGGCAGCCATCATCAAGGCACGCAGAACCGTCCTCATGACCCACAAGGAGGGCATCGTTATGGGATGGATCAAACACACCATTCCTGGGCGTCTCCATTGGCATCGGATCGGAGTCTTGGCTTTCTTGCTCGTGCTCGTCCTGACCTCAACCGCCGCCGCCCAGGAAGGTAACGGTTATTGGTATACCGTTCGACGGGGGGACTCCTGGTCCTCCATCGCCGCTCGCACAGGCGTCAGCATCGCCGAACTGCAGCGCGCTAACCCACATGCGATCCACCGGTTTGGCTGGCTCTACGTCGGTGAGCGCATTTGGATCCCCAGGCCAGGGGAGCCCTCCGGCTACTGGTACACGGTCCAACGCGGTGATTCGTGGACCTCGATCGCCCTCCGTACAGGCCTCAGCGTGCGCCAGCTCATGCGGGCGAACCCCCAGGCTATTCATCGACGGTACTGGCTATATCGGGGTGAGCGCATCTGGATCCCCACGGGTGCTCCCACTCCCATGCCCACCCCGACCCCGACGCCGATCTCGATCGCCTGCCCGAGCGAGCTGACCGACTACGGGACGGCCGTCGCCGCCGTGCTCAGCGACGCTAACGGGGATACAGATATCCTGAACTCCTGGCTGGCGTCCTGCGGCGCCGTCACCGACGATCAGTCTCCTGTGCGGAAAGCCGATCTCACAGGGGACGGCGTCGATGAGGTGATCGTGGTGCTGAAAGCGCCGGAATCCGAGATGGTGGCCCCGCCCGGCGATCTGCTCGTGCTGCAATCCGCCGGCTGGGATGTGGCCTTCCAGGCCAACGCGGCGGGACAGGTGCAGATCCTGGACATTGATGATATCAACGAAGACGGCTACATGGATATCGCCTGGATGGAGACCACCTGCGGCGCGCATACCTGCTTCGGCACCATCTACGTGACCTCGTGGACGGATACGGGGCCACAGAACTGGATGGACGGGACGCTCACCATGGCGTTCCCCGAGGTGCGCCTGGAGGACGTCATGGAAGGCAGCGGTCGAGAGATCATCGTCCATGGCGGCGTGATCGGCTCGGTGGGCGCAGGTCCCCAGCGGGCCTGGACGGAGATCTGGGCCTCGATCAACGGCGCGCCCTATGTCCTGGTGGAGAAGATCTACGATCCCTCCGATTGCCTGTATCACACGGTCCTGGACGCGAACCAGGCGTTCCTGGAAGGCCCTGGCGACGATTTTGCCCAGGCCATCGCTCTGTACCGCAAGGCGCTCGAGGACCCCACGTTGATCGCCTGCTGGGTGCGCCCCAATGAGCTGGAGGAACTCCGGTCGTTCTCTGCCTTCCGCCTGGCCATGGCGTATGCTTATCGGGGAGACCTAGAGAGCGCCGAGGAGGCCGTCAGGCTCCTGCAGGAGGATTATCCGGATTCCGTCTACGCCCAGATCGCGGACATCTGGTGGACAGCCTATCAGCCGACGCAGGACATGGAGGCCGCCTGCACGGCGGTGAACGCGTTCGTCACCGGGTCACCACCTCATCCGGAGGCGTACGAGATCCTGGCGGATTACGGATATGCTAATCCCACCTTCACACCGATGGATGTGTGCCCGGTGCTCTCACCCTAGGGGAAAAGGAGCGCATATGAACGTAGGGGCGCACGGCCGTGCGCCCCTATGTTAATCATTCATATCGTCCGTTATCTCCAGCCGTTCAGTCCCCCGTACACCTCAGGTCGGCGATCTTCAAACACGGGGATCTTGCGCCGGGCCCGCGCGACCTTGGTCATATCCAGCTCCGCCGTGAGCACAGCTGCCTCCTCATCGCCTTCTACTAACACCTCACCCCACGGATCGACGACGGCTGATCGTCCCCCGAATGTGAACTCCTCATGAGAGCCCACACGGTTACATCCGATCACGAACATCTGGTTCTCGATGGCCCGCGCTCGCAGCAAAACCTGCCAATGGGCTACACGCGTCCGGGGCCATTGAGCTGGCACGATGGTGAGCACCGCGCCCGAGAGGGCATATCGACGGAACAACTCCGGGAAGCGGAGGTCATAACAGATCGCCAAGGCGGTACGCCCCCACGGAAGCTCGAAGACGAGAGCCTGGTCCCCGGGACGCAAATAGCGATCCTCGTCCATCAGGCGGAAGAGGTGGACCTTGCGATACATCGCCCTGATCGCCCCATCTGGGTCCCAAAGCACGGCGGTATTGTAATAGGCGCCATCATCACCCCGTTCCAACAGAGATCCGGTCAGCCAGATCTTATGATCCCGAGCCAGCCCGGCGGAATAGGCGAAGGCTCCCTGGTTTAAGGAGGCCGCGTAGCGATCCGCGTGGGCCAGGTCGTATCCACTGGCCCAGAGCTCAGGAAGGACGACTAGGTCCGTGCCACGGCCGGCGGCCTCTCGCACGCCCTCCGCCGCGCGAGCCAGGTTCGCCTCCTGCTCGCCCTCCGGACACGCCATCTGCACCAATGAGATGACGAACTTCATGACGCGGCATCCTCCGAGATCCCCGCGGCGGGTTCCTGGGACGTCCCCGCCTCCTCCAATTCGATCACGGAGACCTTCGCCTCCTCATCAGGCTCCGCGTTGGCTTCCGCCGGTGCTGACGGCCCGGGGGCTCCCTCTGCGGGACGCCGCGACGGCATGAAGGTCCTCCCTAATAGGAACAGGCCTACCAAGGCGGGGACGACGGGCCAGGCCTTCACGATGAACTGCTCTTGGCCGACAGTGAGCACGTAGATGAAAAGCCCGGACACGAGGAGCGCTGTTCCGGGGATCAACGCCCACCACACCTCGCGCTTGCGGGGGCCGAGGATATAAACCAGGTAGAAGACGAGGCCGATCCCCACGAACAGCAACGTCCCCAACTGATCTGCAGAGAGCCGCGGGCTGGCCAGGATGACGCCTCCCACCACCAGCAGGATACCGCCAGGGATGATCGTCCACCAATTCTGGGGATCGGCGATATACACGACGGCGAAGGCCAGCGCGATGGCCAGCAGGAGCAGGCTGACTAGCACCTCGCCCTGAGCGATCTCTCGCGTCCCCAGGTAGATCACGGCGCCCACCCCGAGGAGGGTTAGGCCAGGCAATACTGGCCACCACTGGGTCCGATCGTACGCGTAGTACACGAGGAAGCCGAGGCCAACCAGCGCGGCCACGCCGGCCGTCACGTACTCCAACCACGGCCGCAGCGCGTCGAACACGCCGAAGTTGAAGAGCAGGATCAGTATCCCTCCTAAAAGCAAAAGGAGGCCCCATATCCATGAGTTCGATCGCGATCGCATGTTCACTCCTTTGGCTCATCCATCACGAGAACGCTCTGAGATGATTCACGAATCGTCCTCATCCTCTTCTGAGATGGAAGAAGCAGGAGGGGAGATATCCCAGCCGTGGCGAGCGCCTGCGCGCCAGTAAGCGCCAGCCTGCAGCGCGAATGAGGCCATGAGCGCCCCCCAGAGGGCGGCCTCCCACCAGCGAGAGGAAGAGAGAGCTAGCCCCACGGAGAACAGAGCGAGCCCCGCCGAAAAGGGAGCCAGAAAGCGAGGGGTGTTCAAAGCTTCTCGCAGACGCCGTCGGTGCAGCGAGCGCCACCATTCTACGTAACTGAAGGATGCCAGCGCGATGGCCAACCCGAGAATCCACAGCGCGCCGCGGGCCACCATCCACCAATCGATCATCCGGGCGCTTCCTCTCTCGTCAGCATCCGCCCCACTTCTTCAGTACCACACGCGAGGCGGTGAGCCTGACAGATCGTCCTCGGAGGGCATCTCTTTCTGCTCCTCCTCTGGCTGCTCCTCGGCCCTCTCTATCTTGTCGATCAGCACCTTGCGGCCACGTGGGCCACCCTCATCCGGGCCGATGATCCCTTCCTCCTCGAGCATATCGATCAGACGGGCAGCCCGTGAATAGCCGATGCGCAGACGGCGCTGAAGCAGGGATACAGAGGCCCGGCCAGCCTCCACCACGACCTCCACCGCCTTATCATATAGATCATCACGCTGCGCGGCCCGGCGCTCCTGCTCGATCATCTCCTCCCACAAGGGGCGTTGCACCACCTGACCCGGCTCGATGGCGGGAGCCGTCGCCAACCCCTGCACGCCGACCGCCCCGGTCTCCACTTCCCCCCTGGAGAGGCTCATCCCCTTCCAATAGCGCACCAGCCGCTCCAGCTCCCGATCCGACACATAGGCGCCCTGGATCCGCTCCAGCGCGGATGAATCGGGGCGCATGAACAACATGTCCCCGCGTCCCAGAAGCCGCTCGGCCCCCGGCACATCCAAGATCACCCTGGAATCGACTTGAGAGACGACGGCGAAGGCAATGCGCGCTGGGAAGTTCGCTTTGATCAGCCCCGTCACCACATCCACGCTGGGCCGCTGTGTGGCGATGATCAGGTGAATCCCCGTGGCGCGGGCCATCTGCGCCAGCCGGCAGATCGTCCGCTCCACGTCCTCCGGCGCAGCCATCATCAGATCGGCCAATTCATCGACGATGACGAGGATATACGGTAAGATTGGCTCGCCGTGCTCCCGCAGTATCTGATTATATGCCTCGATGTTCCGGGCCCCAGATTTGGCGAAGAGCTTATAGCGGCGCTCCATCTCCCGAGTCGCCCATTTCAACATGCCCACGACCTGCTCGATATCCACCACGACCGGCGCGATGAGATGCGGGATCCCATTATATCCAGTCAACTCCACCATCTTTGGATCGATCATCAGGAAGCGCAGCGTCTCGGGCGTGTGCGTACATAGCATAGTGGCGATGATGGCGTTGATGCACACCGATTTGCCCGAGCCCGTCGCGCCAGCGATCAACAGGTGGGGCATGGAGGCGAGGTCCGCCACGACCGGCTGCCCAGACACATCACGGCCCAGCGCGATACGGAGCGGGGCCGACATCGATCGGAACTCCTCCGATTCGAGCAAACTACGCAGCGACACCAGCGATGTCTGCGCGTTGGGCACCTCAATGCCCACGATCGGTCGGCCGGGCACCGGCGCCTCGATCCGGATCGGCGAGGCCGATAACGCCAACGCCAGGTCATTGGCCAGCGCCTGGATGCGGCTCACCTTGACCTTGACCTGTTTGACCCGCCCATCCTTCGTCTTACGCTCAATGTAGCCAGGCTGGACCCCGAACTGCGTCACCGCCGGCCCCTGGTTCGCCTCCACCACCTTCACCGGGACGCCGAAGCTGGCCAGCGTCTCCTCGATGATGCGCGCCCGCCTGCGGATCTCCTCGCGGCTGATCTCCGCTTCGTTGGACTCATCGAAGATCTCGGCGATGGAGGGCAATCGCCACTCCTGTGCTTCCCCTACCACGCGCGCGGGCGGCAGGACATCTGACGAGGCCGCGTCCGAGGTCACGGAACGCCTCTCGCCGATCACGCGCGGCGCGGCGGACGCCGCGTCCTCTACAGGGATCTCCTCCAGCAAATCTCGCTCCCTCAAGCGGGCGAGGACGCGACGCCGGATCCAGCTCCGCAGCCGGGTGTACCAGGGAATCTTACCCGAGGGCAGGGGGGCCGTCTGTCCCACCCCGGCGCGGTGGTTCTCCCACGCGACCCGCAAGCGCTCGATCAGCCCCTCTAGGGCGTAAAAGAACTCGCCCACCGTGTGGCGGGTGGCCCATACGAGAGACAGCATGGCTATGATGAACAAGAAGGCCACGCTGGTGACGGATCCCAAGACCTGGACGAGCTGTTGGGCCACCGCGTGGCCTACAAGCCCCCCGCCCTTCCCCGCAGCGGCCGCTTGGAAGCTAGGCCTGCCAGCGAACACGTGGATCAACCCCAAAAGGGCCAGGAAGAGGATCGTCAACGCCAGAGGCTGTTGCCAGTCACCATCCTCTCCCTCGACCGCGCCCATGATCAGCCGGAACCCGGCCACGCCGAAGATCGGAGGGATCAGATAGAGGCCGATGCCAAAGGCGGCCTGCAAATGCTCGATCCACCAGCGAGTGAGAACGCCCTGCTTCGCGCCAGGCAGGCTGATCAACGTGAACACGCCGACCGCCGCCAACGTGATCCCCAACGTCTCCTTGCGGAAGATCCAACGGGCCACCGTCGCCCATGGGTTGCTACGCCGCGATCGGCTGCCCCGCCTGCGTCGTTTGCTGGCTCTCGCCCGCTGACGAGCCAGTTCCACTTTCCTCTTGATCACCGCGCTACCTCGCTTAGCCCTTCGCCAAAAGCTGGCCAGCAAATCGTACTTGGTATATAGCCCAAATGTTCGCCGCCGACACACCTATTATAGCACAGATAGGAGAAAACATTCAAGCAAGGTCTCAGAGTGGCCCACTTTTCCCTCTTCTCTGCGCTCTCTGCGTCTCCGCGGTGAAATGTGGATAATCACCGCAGGCCTCACAGCGCCCCGTCCCCTCGCCACACAGCGAAGATCGTGCGCCACAGGATGGCCAGATCACGGCGCAGGGAATAATGCTCGATATAATCCAACTCGAGGGCCAACCTCTCGCTCATGGTCAGCCGGCCGCGTCCGTTGACCTGCATCGGCCCCGTCATGCCCGGCTTCACCGCTAGGCGACGTCGCTGCTCATCCGTATACAAGCGCACCAGGCGCTCCTCCTCGGGACGCGGTCCCACCAGGCTCATCTCCCCACGCAGCACGTTGAAGAACTGCGGCGCCTCGTCCAGGCTCCACCGCCGAAGCCAGCGCCCGACCCGGGTCACGCGCGGGTCAGGGCTCCTCTTGACCACGGCGTGCTCCAGTTCCGTCGCGTTTCGGGGCTGCGGCGCCTCCCCCTCGGCGCCCACATGCATCGTGCGCAGTTTATACATGCGGAACGGCCTACCGTTCTCCCCGATGCGCACTTGCGAGTAGATCACGGGACCGGGTGAGTCGAGGCGAATGGCCAGGGCCAGAAAGGGCAACAGCAGAGCAAAAAGCGCCAGGCCGATGATCGCCCCCAGGATATCCATAAGCCGTTTGATGATCCGCTGGGGGCCGGCGATAGCCGGACGCTGGGGTCCCGTATATCCGGCGAAGCGGATCATCCCGGCGAGCAGCCCCGCGCCCAGGGCGATCGCTCGGACGACGAGCATGGGCCACGCGATCAGCGCCACCGCCCGATCGCGCCGCCACGCATGGCGCAGGAATGGGATCGTGCTGATGGTAAAGCCGCCCAGAGCGATAAGCGCCGCGGGCCATAGAGGCGGCCAGATAGCCCCTCCGAGGAGGCCAAGGCCCATCAATCCCAACATGAGGATCTGAACCTTCAACGCTTGTGGGGTGTGGGAATCACTGACCGCCTTCTGCGGGAGCCAGCGCAGCATCAGCGCCTTCCAGTAACCGATGCGGAACTTGCGCCGGATATACGCCAGGATTGAGGTGACATGTTGATGGTAGACCTGGGCCTGCGGGACGAAGACCAGGCGATATCCCTTGCTGGCCAGACGGAAGGACAATTCTTGATCCTCAACCGTGGGCTCCCGAAAGGTGGTATCGAAGCCGCCATTCGCCAGCACGATCTCGCGACGATAGCCAGCGGAATACGTGTCCACGAAATCGATGCGCTCTCGCCCGGCCATTCGGGCATACCGCTCCTCGTACTCGACCTGCACGAAGCGCGCGATGAGTTCACGCTGCCGCGTGAGATAGGTCCCCTTCGCGCCGACCACGTCTGGCTCCCTCAGAGCCTCCATCAAACTGCGCGCCCAGTGAGGGATCGGCTCGCAATCGGCGTCGGTAAACAGGACGATCTCCCCGCGCGCGACCTGTAGCCCGGCGTTCCGCGCCGCGGCAGGTCCCTGATGTGGGATGCGGATAAGCCGGACGCTGGCGGCCTGGGCTATCATCGCCGTATCATCGGTGGAACCATCGTCCACGACGATGATCTCATAGCTCTCCGCGGGGATATCCTGTGCTCGCAGCGCCCGCAGACAGCGTTCCAGCGTCCGGCCCGCGTTGTGGGCCGGGACCACGATGCTGATCATCGCTACGCCCTCACGATCACGAGGCCGCGCGAGATGGATCGCGCAAGGTGATCCACGTCATGCTGACGATCCCCAGAAGGATGAGCACACCCACGACGAGCAGATGAAGCCAGATAGCGAAGGCCAGAGCGCTCTCCTGTGGGATGCCGAAGAGGACCAATCCCATCATGGCCAGATAGTGAAAAACCCCGATTTTAGCAGGCGAGGAAGGCACCGCGCTGCCAGCCTGCAGGATGACGAGCACAGCCATGGCGACGACCAGGGAAGCCGTCAGGTCCAGCGCCCGCAACACGAGGAGATTCGTGACCGCCGCGATGGCCCATGTCACCAGCGTCCAGGCGATGAGGGTGCCCATCTGGCGACGAGAGCGCAACGTGAGGAGCCCCCTATATATCGCCTCCCATCCCTGGACGATCCGATCCCTCCAATGGGCGGGCCATCGACGCATGCAACGTTGAATAATCCCTGGGGGACGATCCAGGAACCCCAGAGCCCCGATAAGGAGCACGGTGACCACAACGGTAATCATGGCCAGGCTACGCCCCCAGGTGGCCAGCCATTCAGGCCAATCCATGACCAGCATCAGGCCAGCGAACATCACGAAGAGCATCAGAAGATCCGCCCATTTCTCCAGGGCGATGGTGCCCAAGGATAACGCCTTGCTCTCTCCTTCTAACCGCTCCACCGCGTAGATCCGTACGATCTCTCCCAGCCGAGCTGGCAGAAGGAGATTGACCATCATGCCGGCCAGTAGGGCTGGTACCAAAGCCGAAAGCCGGGGGCGTCCATTCGTTGCGGGATACAGCGCCCGCCATCGGATCGCCTTCACCCCGGCGGTCAGGATCACGGAGAACACGGCCAGACCCGCCCATGATGGGCGGATCGTCCCCATCGTCTGGCGCACGAGGGAGATGTCCACCTGACGCAGCGCGAGATAGATAGCGCCCCCGCTCAAACCTAATCCTAACCAGAGACGGCCGGCTTTGAGGACCTGGCCGGCCGTCCTGGACAGGGTTTCATTCCAGATAGAGGTTGACGCGGGATCAGGATGAGGGCGATGATCCAAGCCAGAAACGCTCCCTTCCGCAGACATCTCCCAAGATCACGGGGCAGATTCGACGATCGAGCTCTTTTCTTCGTTCAGCCGGGCGCGCACGATCACGCGATGGGTATTGGTCCAAAAAGGCCAACAAGTGATCAGGGTCAGGGTAGGCTCCTCCGTGGGAGCCATCCATTGCGCGTTACGTCGCCGCTCCTCCTCAGAGGCGCCCACCTCGGGCAACAGGAGCACCTGTTCGACGTTGTAGATATAGACGCGGCCATTCGCCGTGTAGACCTGAATCTCGGCGCCAGGGGTCAGCCGCGGCTCCTTCCGGTCGATATCACGACTGATCTGCTCAAACACCCGACCTTTCGTGTTATGATGGCCGGAGATCACGACGTTGCCCGCCTGACCTGGGTTAGCGCTGTTGATGTGGTGTCCCGCGGCATGATCGGCCGTCTCCCATGCGCTTCGGCGCTTATCCCCCTCCCTCACGATGCGCCAGGCAACCTCCACGACGGGGACGTCGATACCGAGCACCGGGATGACGAGGCGCACAGGAGGGCTATCCGGCGTCGGCGTGGGCGTGACAAGAGCCGCTTCTCGCTTTTGGGTGGGATGGGGGATCGGCGTCGCCGTGGGAGGAACCATGGGAGAGGGGGCCACCACTTCCAAGGGCACGGACGTGGGCGTAGGGGTTGGCTCTACAGGAGGGCTCTCTCCCCGGGCGCATCCCCCCAACACGATAAGGACGAGAAAGGCCAGGAGCCACAGGACGTGTGGAGCGAATGATCTCGCACGAGGTGAAACGGGCCTGAACGACATAGGACGCCCCATCGAGCAGGACACATGCATCGAACCGACCAAGGACTCACTTGCATCGCCCATGCGAGGAATATTGTAGTCCAGGCTGATCCAAAAGGCAAAGAAGCCAATCCTGCCCCCGCCTCCCGATGAAGAGACGCCGAGAACCTTCGCGCGATGCTCTTGATCTCAAGAGACGCGTTTGCCTCTCTTCCATCCTGGCTCTATAATCAACGTGGAGGTGAGAGCGATGGCCATTCTGGCGTTAGAAGTTGAGGAGCTCAAGGCGCGCGTGGAACGGCTGGAAGCCCAGATGCGCCAGCTGATGGACGAAGCGCCTAAGGTGGAGCCGCCCGCGCCAGGCAAACCCATCGACTGCGAGCAGCTCATCGCCTGGCTTAAAGCGGAGGGCCTGGTCGTAGATCCGCCCCCCATGGCGCGAGCCCATGCTGAGCGTTGGCGTTCTCTCCCGGAGGAGGAGAAAGAGGCGCATATCCGCTTCATGCGTAGCCTTACCATTGATCCACCTCTGAGCCAGATCATCATAGAGAATCGGCGCTAAGCCATATGACTCTATATTGCTTCGACACAAGCACCCTGGTTAAGTATTACGTTACCGAACCTGGTAGTACATGGATAACCGGCCTAATCGACGCGTCCACCCCGGAGACAGGGTTACCCATGCATACAATATTCGTGGCGGCGGCCAGTATAGCTGAAGTTTCCGCTGCTCTCTCCGTCCTCCAACGTCGTGGCGTGATCTCGCATCGCCATCGAGACGATGCATATAGCCATTTCATCGCCGACGTGGAGGACCGTTTCGTGATAGCGCCTGTCACGCTCCAAGATTTCTATTCTATAGCGGGAACAAAGCCCTCTTGGTCGCTGCCCAGGCTGAAGGATTAACTATCGATAATCCCTTTGATCACGTCTCGCCGCAAGACCATCTATAAGCGAAGCCCCCCTTACAGCAGCAATCGGGCAAGCGCACCACCCCCTTGACGAACTTCGCCACCTCGTGGCATACTCTATTGCGATTCGGGGTTTTGGGGATCGTCCGGTTCCCGTCATCGGACGTCCGTGGGGAACCATCAGCCGATCCTGAATGGGCCCTCAGGAGCCCTTACGATGCAAGAGATCGAGATCCAGGTCCGCTCGGCGACCCTGGAAGACCAGGCACGGATCCTCGCCTTGCTCGACCAGGCTCGCCGCCAATATAAAGCCTTCGGCCTGGAAGATCTGCCCAGTCTGTTGGAAGACCCCGCCCATGTCTTCGTCCTGGCTGACACTGGCTCCGAGTTATGGGGGATCGCCTGCGTCACCGTGCGCCCACGGCCGGCCGCCCCTGGTGAAGGGGAACGGACCAACTGGGGATACCTTCGCGGGCTGGCCTTGACAAACGGTTGGCGCGCGGAAGTGGGCGTGTGGACCCTCATGGAAGGTCTACGCGTCGGACTACAGGAAAGACAGGTCCACTATCTGGCCGCCTATGCTATACGCCCATGGATGATCGCCCCGCTGATGAGGGCTGGCCTGCGCGTGGTAGACCATATCGTGACCTACGAGCGAACGCGCCAGGATCTTCCGAAAGCCTCCCTTCCACCCCATGTGCACATTCGCCCTGCTCGCCCCGACGATGTCAGCCGGCTGACCACCCTGGACTCCGCTGCGTTCTCACCATTATGGCGCCTGGCCAGCGGCGAAATGATCGAGCTACTAGTGACCAGCGGGCGTTTCGTGGTCGCCGAGCGCGCGAGCGAGCCCATCGGATATGCGTGCAGCGACGTCCGGGAGAGCCTGGGATATATTCACCGCATCGCGGTCCACCCTGACGCCCAGGGGCAGGGGATCGGCCGGGCCCTGCTGGCTGACGCGCTGCTTTACTGTCAGACATCTGGCGCGATCTTGATCACGCTTAACACGCAATACAGCAACGCGCGGGCGGACCGCCTGTACCGTCGATTCGGGTTCCATCCGACGCCCCAACGCATCCCGGTCATGGTGGGGACGATCGCCACATAAGCCATCTTAATGATCCCCCGCCATACCAGATCCACAGCGCACGCGATTGATCCGCCGTTCACCTCCAATCGCCCATCGGGAACCGGAAGGGAATCCCAGCGTCTTTCTAGTAGACGTACAACAGGAGGTAAGGCAGAGATCGAGATGCGTGGATGGAGACGTCTTATCTGGTTTTGGTCTATGATTACAGTGATCACCATCAGCCCTATACTGATCGCATGTGGCGGGCCGTCCAGCCCTGTTTCCATACGAAGCGAGTCGACCGCGCGCCTGATCGCAGCCATCGAGTCCTACATGGCCGGCTTGCCAGGCCCCTCACCCAAGCTCTTCCTCACCACTAGGGTGTACGATCGCCACGGCGTCCTGATCGGCGAATTCTGGGATGAGGGGCGTCGCTACTGGACGCCATTGGAGCGGATCGCGCCCGCGCTGCGACAAGCGACGATCGCCACGGAGGATAAGACGTTCTACACGAACCCCGGCGTGGACTGGGCGGCGATCGCTCGCGCGGTGTTCCAGAATACCCGCGAAGGAGAGATCTTTTCGGGGGCATCGACGATCACGCAGCAGTTGGCACGCAACATCGCTTTCACCTATGAGGAACGCATCAGGCGCTCGCTGGATCGGAAAGTACGCGAGGCGGCGCTGGCCCGGGAGCTCACGCGGCGCTTCACAAAGGACGAGATCCTGGAGATGTATCTGAACGTGGTCTATTATGGCCATCTAGCGTATGGCGCCGAGGCGGCCGCGCGCACGTACTTCGGCAAGTCCGCCGCGGAGCTGACCCTCGCCGAGAGCGCGCTGCTGGCCGCCCTGCCCCAGGCGCCGCGCGATCTGGACCCGTTGGTGCCGGGGAACCTGGAGCGCGCTAAGGCTCGACAAGGCCTCGTCCTGGCGCTGATGGCTCGGAACGGCTTCATCACGCCGGAGGAGGCCGCGGCCGCTTACGCCGAGCCCCTGGAGTTCCGCCCCCTGGAGCTGCCGGACATCGCGCCGCACTTCCTCGCCTATGTCCGGCAGCTCCTGGAGGAGCAATACGGCAAGCGCGTCGTCGCCCGAGGGGGGCTCACGGTGATCACCACCCTGGACGCGCGGATGCAACAGGTGGCCCAGGAGATCGTCCGGCGTCAGGTGGAAAAGGTGCGCGAGCGCTATCACCTCACCAACGCCGCCCTGGTAGCCCTGAAGCCAGGGACCGGGGAGATCCTGGCGATGGTGGGCAGCGCGGATTACCATAACCCCGACATCGATGGCCAAGTCAACGTCGCCCTGCGCCCCCGACAGCCTGGATCCGCCATCAAGCCGATCCTGTACGCGCTGGCCTTCACGCGCGGCTACAGCCCGGCTAGCCTGCTTTGGGATGTGCCCGTGGAGTTCCCGCTGGATGATGAGACCGTATATGAGCCCCAGAACTACGATGATGAATTCCACGGGCCGGTGCGGCTGCGGGACGCCTTGGCCAACTCCTACAACGTGCCCGCCGTCAAGTTGCTGGACAGGGTCGGCATCTCAGACATGCTGGATCTGGCTCACGCCATGGGCATCGAAGGCCTGGATAAGCCGCCGGATTACTACGGATTATCCTTGACCCTGGGAGGCGGCGAGGTCACCCTGCTCAGCCTGACGAACGCGTTCGCTACGCTGGCCAACGGCGGGGGATATGTGCCTCACGTGGCGATATTGAGCGTGGTCGACCGAGCGGGGCGAACGATCTTTCACTACGAGCCGCCGCCCCCGAAGCCCGTCGTCGATCCACGCGTGGCCTACCTAGTCACCTCGATCCTCTCGGATAACGAGGCGCGAACGCCGATGTTCGGCGCGAACAGTCCGCTGCGGCTGAGCCGTCCGGCCGCCGCCAAGACCGGGACGACCACCGATTGGCGGGATAACTGGACGATCGGATACACCCCATACCTGGCGGTCGGCGTGTGGGCAGGGAACAGCGACGGTTCCCCCATGCGTCACACATCCGGCCTCACAGGTGCCGCGCCCATCTGGCACGACTTCATGGAGGCGGTGTTCGCCGATCCGACCCTGGAGGCGGTCGTACGCGTCCCTGACGAGCCGTTGGATTTCCCCAGGCCGGAAGGGCTCATCGAGGCCCCCATCTGCGACCTCTCCTCGCTGAACTTCGGGCTCGATTGCCCCGTCATGCGTTCCGAGCTGTTCATCGATCCGCGGCGGCCGATCACAATCGGCGTACCCGCGGGAGAGATCGTCCCCGGCGCGGAGGTGACGACGACGGCGGTGATGACGGAATCGCTGGACCCGGCCTGGGTGGTGAGACAGGTCATACGCCTGGCGCCCGTGCAGGGACCCGACAAGCCCGCGCCGCTCTTGTGCGCGACGACGTTGGGTGGGGAGCCCATGGCCGTGATTCGCGTGCCGGACGATCCCGAGGAGGCGCAGCGTGCGCGGGAGTGGGCGGCCAAAGCTGGCATTCCGGCCGAGCCGCCCCCCTGCGAGGAGCACATGGCCGGGGCGCTTGGCCTGATCGCATCTGCCCGGATCACCTCGCCGGAGCCGGGCAGCGTGATCACCGGCCCGGTCGCCATCATAGGCTCCGCCGTCTTCGATCCCCAACAGATCCAGTTCTACAAGGTCGAATTCGGCTATGGCAGTCATCCGACCCAATGGATCACCATGGGCGACATTCATCCCGATCCGGTCATGAACGGCTGGCTGGAGACCTGGTACGCGGACTCATTGCCCCCCGGACCCTATGCGCTAAGGATCGTCCTGGTCAAGCGAGATGGAAACTTCCTGGCCACGGAGCCCGTCCCGATTCAGGTTCAACACTGAATCGCCAGGCGAGGTAGAAGAACCGCAAAGAACGCAAAGAGCGCCAAGGTTTTTCTCCCAATAAACTTTCTAATTTTAAATGACTGTGCGTCCTTTGCGCCCTTTGCGGTTAGGAAAGCAGATTGTCCAAAGTCTAAAATGCAGAGAGAGCAGAGCTTTTCTTTAGAAGAAGATTTCTCTGCGGGCTCTGCGTCTCTGCGGTGATTCTCCCTGCAGTGACTCTCTATAGTTGACGAATGGGCTGAATGGAAGTATTATTTATTAGTCGATTGGATCGTGTGACCTCTCGTGGGGCTCTGCTTTCACCTCGGCGTCATATGTGCAAGCGGCGCTTCATACAGAACAGGAGGAAAACCTCATGAGAAGCCGAATCTCGCGCGGATTCCGTATATGGGTCACGTTCCCCCTGATCCTGACCTTCCTGCTGGCGTGGAGCAGCGCGATATGGGCTCAGGATCGGGTGCTTCCCCAGCGCGTCGCCCCCCAGCGGGTTCAGAGCCCGATGGCATGTCAGGAGATCGTGACCAATGGGAGCTTTGAGCTCAATCTGGCGTGGATCTTCACCATCACGCCGGCCACCGGCGCGTATGACACGACGACGGCACATAGCGGGCTGCGGAGCGCCCGGCTGGGCCTGCTGCCGGACATGGCGCTCACCCATCCGGAGCTGGTGGGCGTGCCGCAGCGTAACCTTCTAGGCGAGGCCGCCCCAAGCGATATCGCCTATTCCACGGTCTACCAGAGTATCACGATCCCTTCCACGGCCGAGTACGTCGCCCTCTCCTACTGGTATAAACCGGGGACACAGGTCACCGACACCCGCTATGGGTGGCAGCGCGTTATGCTGCTTCAGCCCGGTTACACGCCAACGGTGGTGGCTGATCTCACTGGCAAGCAGTTAGAGGGGACTAATCAGTGGATGCATCGCACCTTCGACCTCACCCCCTATAAGGGACGCACGTTGTGGCTCTACTTCGAGGTCGCCACCAGCACGGCCTCCGGCGCGCGCACCTGGATGTACGTCGATGACGTGAGCGTGCAGGCCTGCGAGCCCTTCACCACCCCGCCGCCGGTGATGGCCGAGATCGCCTGCTATGATGGCACCCAGCCGACGGATGGATATGTCGAAGTGGACGAGTACCTTGATGAGGGCACTGTCAACATAATTGAAGGGCGAACCGTCTACCTCTCCTTCGAGCTGGACGCGAATAATGACGACCAGTTGACCTATGGATTCCTGGACGACATCGGCTTCCTAGTCGGAGAGGACGGGCTGGAGACGGACCTCATCGCCAACGGGGGATTTGAAACCGGGGATTTCACCGCGTGGCAGATCTATGGCACCCTGCCCCCTGAGCTGGTCAGCGTGACAGCTTATCCTGATTTTGTCTACACCGGCACCTATTCGGCCGTCCTTGGGGGCTACGCTGGCGCTGACGATTGGATCCGCCAGGTGATGGTCATCCCCAACAACCTCTCGACCGCGCGAATCCGCTATGCCTACTACGTCGCCAGCGATGAGACGGAGGCCGGCCAGGACCAGCTATGCGTCCGCCTGCGCGCCGCGGATGGCCTCCCCGTTCCTACGCCGACGCCCACGCCTACGCCTACGGAGACGCCGACGCCGACCCCCACGAGCACGCCGACGATGACGCCCACGGCAACCCCGACCAGCACGCCGACGGCGACGCCTACGCCTACGGAGACGCCGACGCCAACGCCGACCGAGACGCCTACACCGACGGACACGCCGACGCCCACCGCAACCGCGACGCCAACGGTAACGCCTACGCCGACGTCTTCGGTCCCGCCATCCGACCTGCCATCGCCGTCCATCTTCAAGGTCTTCGTGCCGTCCGTATCGGTAGGCCTCATCCTGCCGCTGGGGGTGGCCGCCTTAGGCGTAGCCGCGCTGCGCTTCTTCGGCGGCTCACGGCGGAAGCGCTAATTATAAGTGAGAGGTCAGGTTTAGGTAGAGCGATTCGTGAATCGCTCCTATCTCGACAACGCCCATAAAACAAGTGACCGGCACCTGTGAGGTGTCGGTCACTTTGTATCGTTGTAGAGGATGCAAATGCCTGGCGATTAGCCTCTTCGGCGCCGCACGAGCCCAGCCACGCCGCCTATCAGGGCGCCCCCTACAGCCAGTAAGGCTACCGCGCCCCACGGCTGGCTCACGCCTCCGCTCGCCGAGAGCGAGGAGAGGGTGATGGCTGTTGGAACCCCTACTTCGACCCAGTAATCCTCAACCTCGCCATTATGCCACAAGCCGTCGTAGGATAATGCCCCGTTCGGATCATCTTGGGTAAACCGAAATCGAGCGTATACCCTCTTATCCGTGGTTGCACTGGCTGGCACTATGAAGCAAAGTTTACTGATTCCAGCTGTCAAGGATTTATCGACGAAGACCCATTCGCCTGAGTCCTGCCAATTACCGTCACCGTCGAAGTCAAACCAGGCATTCAGATAACCGTCTACGGAAGCCTTAACATCGATACAGTTCTCTTGACCACGATATAACTTTGGTGGGAAAGTCACACCTTCTTCATCATCCGAGCCAGCGAAGTCATCGCCTTCAGCGTCTCCATGCGGCTGTCCATCGGTCTCGGCATCCACGGTATCGCCCAGATAAACGCCGGATACAATGGCGTGACGTGCGCCATCATCAGAGAGCAATGTCGGATAATCAACAGTATAGGGATTCTGATTGTTGTCCAATAACTCTCCCTTTGGCGCGTCGCCAAAGTCCAACTGCTGGAGGCCGGCATCCCACTTTAGGTCAACCTGCTCTGCTGCGAGGATGATCGTGGTAGTCTTCCCTGTGCTGGAATTGGCGTCACTGTCAACGGTATCATCACCACGGTCCTGTGCCGTAAATACATAACCATCTGGCAACACAAACTCCACATAGTAGCTACCAGCCGGTAAGTTATTAAAAATGTAGTAGCCGGAAGGAGCTGTTTGGGTAGTACGGATGGTGTCACCTGTACCAGCGTCCTTTAAGTAGACAGTTACGTTAGCGATGCCTGCGCTGGCCCCGCCGTCATCCTGCAAACCATTACCATTAGCATCGAGCCACACGTAGTCACCAATCTTGCCTAGATTCTCATCATCCTTGCTGGGCGAGTTGTGAGCACCACCTTGAGCCAGATTACTACAGCTTCCATTCAGGAGCTCGCTCTTGGGAATCGCAAACTCATAGATCATTTGCCATTCCCAATACTGACCGGGAGTGTCGTTCCAGTTGTATGGTGGGCTATGAGTCTCATCCGTCCAGCCGCTTTGGGTCAAATTGTAATGGAGAGATGTAGCAGCCGCACTCAAAGGTGAGGCAAGGGAGTCCTTGTAACTATCCCCGGATTGCCCAGATTTATACAGCGGACCTGTATCTTTTGAGCCACGTTTATTCAAATAATCCAACCATACCGTCGTAGTAGTGCCAAGAGTAGTGGTAATCACAAACTTGGCGCCGTCGCTTCGCTCCAGATCTTTAAAAGTGTGGCCTTTCTTCTTAACCCAGCCATCTTGGCGCAAGTAGTCACTGTCCTGATCAGCATAGACATTATCATTGAAGGCACGATCAACAACAAAAGCCCAATAGCAAGTATCTGTCCCTTCATAGTAGTATAGATCGCCAGGGGCTAGTGCTTCGTCACCTTCCCCAGACTTCTCGAAGTGTTGCAGCCATATATAACTATCATCCAACAAGCCGTCCACTGTGGGCTCAGTGCCTTGAGCATCGACTATTGCTGGGAAGAAACCCAAAGACATACCTAATGTTGATATTATGCTTACAAACACTAACTTCCACATCCATTGTTTGGTCTTCATGATTCTCTTCCTTTCACTTTGAAGCATGATTCTATTTGGGAAATAACATCCTGTAGCAACTATAACATAATAGTTAAGAATCTAAACTTACAAGTAACTGACAATTCCAGACAGAGGCAAGGAGGCCTTCTAGAAGCTGTGAGAGGCTCATGTCCAGATCTAGTGAGAGGCGACGAGAGCCGAGATGAAATCGGGTGTAATTCGCTTCAAGTTGATGCTGAATTCGCACATCGCGACATAGGCACCGAGGTATTTCTTATGCACACCACGGAAAGGACGCAGAAAGTTACGGACTGTCGTCCACATCCCCTCGGCCGTGTTCACGTGCACTTCTCGCACGCCATCGCCGTCATCGTCTCGTGCCCATTCCTTTGCTTCATGGGCCACTGTGGCATGGATGCGAATGATATGGTCATAACCAAGCCATTCGTCGGTGAACACAACCGATTCAGCCAGGGTAAAGGTGTGCACATGGCGCTCCAGCGTCTTCCGGTCCGTATGGTGCACCACGCGCAGCCGCACCTGGCCACTCTCACGCCCCACCGTGCCGACAATCAGTGGCCGGTCATTGGCATACGTGCCGTGTCCACGGCGCTTGTTAGCCCGTCTGCGGGGAGGATCGTCAGGATCCCGATGGGGTGCTCCTTTTTTCCCCCGCATTCTGGAACATCTCGTCCGTCTCCGTCTGCCGGTCTGGTAAGGGAGTCTCAGGCTGCAACCGCTGCGCCTGCGCTTGCAGCACCTTCCGCATATCGTGCACCGTCTGCCGAGCCACACCAATCTCGCGGGCGATTTGAGCGGTTGGCTCCCCCTTACAGACACCACGCAACAACAAAATGGCCTGGGCAGGCCGAAAGTGCTTCCCCTGAAACACGGTCCCACTGTAGAGATTGTAAATCCCACCGCACTTACACCGGTACACCTTCAACCGGCTCCTTCGCGTCACACGGAAGAGACGTGCCTCCTTCACGTCTCTCCTACAATGGGGACACCGCAACTGCCCCTGGTGGAAGTACTTCAGTAGCCAGGCCTCACTCAGCTCATCGTCGAATAGGTCTACAATTGGAAGGTCCATGGCCAGAATTATACCATACCACCTGCACCACCTCTGGACATGAGCCCTGTGAGATTACTGAGGAAACATGAAGGACACCCGATGCCGACGCCGCATCACGTCCAGCACGCGCGGCATGGCCACCATGTAGAGCCAATATCCCACCCTTAACACGGGGAAATCCCAAGCGCCGATCCAGGAGGTGAAGCGGCCACCGAAGCCGGCCTTGAACCGATACACACCCCACATGGGATCGCTCTCATCCAGGGTATCCGGCGCGCCCCAGAGATCATAAACCGTGCATCCCTGCGCTTTCGCCCAACGCATGGCCTCCCATTGCAACAGGTGATTGGGCATCCGATGACGCTCGCGGCCGCTCGAAGCTCCATAGAAGTACCACGCAGTCGGCCCGAAGCGGAAGAGGAAGAGCCCAGCGATCACCTTGCCGTTCGCCTCCGCCAGGAGCAGATGTCCTCGGCCGGCGTGTAAGAAGGCCTCCCAGATCGTCCGATAATAGGCGAAGGGCCGGATGAGGAACCCATCTCGACGGCTGGTCTCCAGATACAAAGCATAGAAGGTTTGCAGGTCTGCTACGGAACCAGCCCGCACACGTACGCCGCGACGGCCGGCCAGCCGGACGTTATAACGCCATTTCGACTTCATGGCCGCTAACAGCGCATCCTCATCGGGGTGTAAGTCGATCAACATCGTGTTGCGGAACTGGATCTGCTCAGATGAGGGGCGCCATCCGCGCGCCCGAAGGAGCTGTTGAACGGCCTCGCCCTCAGGGGTGTCCGCCTGCACGTCGGGATCGATCTTCACGAAAAGCACACGAAGGCGGCGGGCCTCCCGCTCGATCGCGGTCAGCGCGGCCTCGGCCGCCTCCAGATCGCCCCAATCCAGGATGGGCCCCTTGGGCACATAAGCGATGCGAACGGGCCATCGCCCCAGGGAACGGACCAACAGGGATGCCGCGGCCACCGGGGTATCGCCCTGAGAGATCAGGAGGCGATGAGCCCGCCATCCCGTCTGCGCCTTGCACTCGCCCCACAGCCAGCTTTGGAGCACATGCGGCCGCGGCCAGCGCAACAGCGCCTCATCCCAAGCTCTGGGATCATCGACCCGTCGTACCGTGATCATGCCTCTCCCCGACGCAGACGCCACCCTAGGCGATAAAAGGCGTATCCCGGCCGCGAGATGGGCTTCTCCCACGCGCCCGCGAAGCGCACGACGCGGCCGCCGAATCCCTGCTTGAACCGATAGACACCCCACAGACCGCCGCTCCGACCGACGTCGGAAGAGGTATACGCCGCTGGGTTCTGTCCCACCTCGTCAGGGATGCCCCATAGGTCGTACAAACGACAACCGCGATCCCGCGCCCA
This sequence comes from Caldilineae bacterium, assembly GCA_011176545.1. GTDB lineage: Bacteria > Chloroflexota > Anaerolineae > DUEN01 > DUEN01 > DUEN01. Next base: position 40,889 of record DUEN01000010.1, read on the forward strand.
GCGCATGGCTGCCCACTGCAACGCGTGGTTAGGCATGAGATTCCGCCCCCGGCTGGCCGACGCGCCCCAGAAATACCAGGCTCGATCGCCATGAGCGAAGACAACGATGGCGGCCAGCAGGCGCCCTTGGTGCTCGGCCAGAAGCCACTCGGCCTGCCTTAAAGGGACGAAGAGTTCGTAGGCGGCCTCATAGTATCCGGCCGTGTGGATCGCGAACCCGTCCCGCCGGGCTGTCTCCCGCATGAGCGCGTACACGGCAGGGAGGTCGTCTCGAGAGCCGGGGCGCACGGTGACCCCCTTGCGAGCCGAGAGGCGCACATTGTATCGCCACTTGGACTTCATGCGGGCGAGCATCACCTCGTCATCGTCGAGCTCGATCACGATGGTGCTGCGGGGCTGAATGGGACGAGGGGCCTGCCGCCACCCTTTTCCGGCCAGCCACGAGATGGCGTCGGCCCCATCCACGAGGTCGGGTTCCATCAGGAGCACGGCCGCGCGGGCGCGCCGGGCCACGCTCTCGATGGCCTCTAATACGGCGTGAGCCAGCTCGGCGCGATCCCAATCCAGGATCGGCCCCTTGGGAATATAGGCCAGCGACTGGGACCACGGGAGCCGCCGCAGCAACACCTGGGCGCCGGCCACGATCTCATCGCCATCGGCCAGGGCCACGCGATGGATATGCCAGCCGAAGCGGGCCTTGAGCTCGCCCCACATGCGGTGTTGCAGGATGTGCGCGTCCCGCCGGCGGGCGAGCCACGTGTCCCACGTCTCATCGGGCAGGTTCGCATCCAGGGTGGAGAGCATGGTGGTCATAGCATGAGGGATTATACCACGGCCCGGGGTTCCCCGGGTAACGCCACGTGATATAATACGAGCAACAACTCAGCAGTGATGACCCACAAGTGTCACATGCATGCTCGATCACGCTCTTTCTTACCGCGGAGACGCCTAGGGCGTAGAGATCCTCTCGTATTTTCCTTTTCCCTCTGCGCTCTCTGCGGCTCTATGGTGAGAATGGAGCATCACCGTACAACCCAGACTTTTTAAGGAGGTCCTCATGGCGGCTGAATCCTCCCCCGATATCCTCGTCCTGCTGCGCCCCAGCCTGTACGAGCTGCTCTTCCCAGCGGATGCGGATCGGACATTGCGCGAATTGGGGCGCGTGGTCTTCCACGATGAGGAGCGCGACCTCACGTCGGATGAGCTGGCCCGGCGTATCCCTGGTTTCGACGTCGTCATCACCGGCTGGGGGACGCCTCCCTTCACCGATGAGGTGCTGGCCGCGGCCGACCGGCTGAAATTGGTCGCCCACTCGGCCGGCTCCATCAAGCGCATGCTCCCGCCGGCTGTCTTCGAACGCGGCATCGCCGTCACCCATGCGGCCTCGGCCATCGCCCCCGCCGTGGCCGAGATGTCCCTCCTCCTGGTGCTTCTTCTCCTCCGCCAGGCGCATAGGCTGGATCGGATGCTGAAGGAGGGTGGCTCATGGAACGAGGCCAAGGAGCTGGGCATGGGGAGAGAACTGGCAGGCCAGCGGGTTGGCGTGATCGGTGCGGGCTACACCGGCCGCTGCTTCATCAGGATGTTGCGTGCCCTGGACGCTGAGGTATGGGTGTACGACCCGTACCTGAGCGAGGAACGGGCGGCCAAGCTGGGCGTGCGCAAGGTCGGGCTGGACGACCTCCTGGCCAACTGCCCGGTCGTCTCCCTGCAGGCTCCAGCCACGCGAGAGACCTATCACATGATCGGCGCGCGAGAGCTGAGCCTGCTTCAAGATGGCGCCATCCTCATCAACACCGCGCGGTCGTGGCTGGTCGATCAGGACGCGCTGCTGGCCGAGCTGCGGACGGGGAGGATCCAGGCCGCGCTGGACGTGTTCGATCAGGAACCGCTACCGCCCGATCACCCCTTCCGGGAGCTGGACAACGTCTTCCTGACACCCCATATCGCGGGGGCCACGATTCAGGCCCGCCATCGTCAAGGCCGGACGGTGGTCGAGGAGATCCAACGCCTCCTCAACGGCGAGCCGCTTCGATATCAGGTGACGCTTGAGATGCTTGACATCATGGCGTGAGGAGACCCTGATAAGATATGGGGCGTTACCGCGCGAAAAATGCTTGGCAAGCCCGGTCCCGTATGGTATAATACCATGTGACGGTAGAAGGTCAGTGCATATACGAGTGACATATTCCGTGAGCCCTGGGAAAGGAGGTGAAACGTCGGGCCTGGCGGCCGGAGGCACGGCGGGCGATACCCTCCGGCGATCACGATGGACGCCAGCCCAGTCCCTGATCTGCCACGCGATAGCCCGCTTAATGTCTAAAACCTCGAGCGCGGACGACGGAAAGCGGTTTTGGCGTATGCCCATGGCCTGATGAGACGAGCGAAAAGTGCAGGCCATGACCGAAGAGTTCGGTTTCCCAGTCTGCGCAAACCCCCTGTAAAGGAGTTGTGTAGATGGCTAGCGTCACATATGAACACGTCACGAAGCGATTCGGTGACGTCATCGCCGTGAACGACCTCTCTATCGAGATCGCGGACAAGGAGTTCCTGGTCTTCGTAGGCCCATCCGGCTGTGGCAAGACGACCTCGCTGCGCCTGCTGGCTGGCCTGGAAGAGGTCACCGAGGGGAACATCTACATCGGCGACCGGCTGGTGAACGACGTCGCCCCGAAGGATCGCGACATCGCCATGGTGTTCCAGTCCTACGCGCTCTATCCCCACATGAGCGTGTATGACAACATGGCCTTCGGTCTGAAGCTGCGCAAGACCCCCAAGGCCGAGATCGATCGCCGGGTGCGAGAGGCCGCCCAGATCCTGGGTATCGAAAACCTGCTCGACCGCAAGCCCAAGCAGTTGTCGGGTGGTCAGCGACAGCGTGTGGCGGTTGGGCGTGCCATCGTTCGCGAGCCTGCCGTCTTCCTCTTCGATGAGCCGCTATCGAACCTGGATGCCAAGCTGCGTGTGCAGACGCGAGCCGAGCTGGCGAAGCTCCATCACCGCCTGGCGACCACCTTCATCTACGTGACCCACGACCAGATGGAGGCCATGACGATGGCGACTCGCATCGCCGTGTTGCGGGACGGCATCCTGCAGCAACTGGATACGCCGCAGAACCTGTACGACACGCCGGGCAACGTCTTCGTGGCAGGCTTCATCGGTAGCCCGTCCATGAACTTCTTCGACGCCACCCTGGTGGAGGAAGACGGGAAGCTCTACGTCGATGGCGGCTCGTTCAAGCTGCAGATCCCGCCGGACAAGGCGCAGACGTATATGAAGTACAAGGGACAGGAGGTGATCTTCGGCATCCGCCCGGAGGACATCTACGCCAAGCCGTACGTCGCGCCCGGCATCTCGGCGGCCGAGATGAAGGCTACCGTTGACGTGACCGAGCTGATGGGTAACGAGATCTTCCTCTACTGCCTGACCGGCAATAAGAGCTTTATCGCCCGGGTCGATCCTCGAACCCAGGCTCGCGCTGGCGACGAGGTCGAGCTGGTAGTCAACATGGATCGTCTCCATCTCTTCGATCCCAAGACCGAGATCCGGCTGACCTAGTCATCGGCATACCGCGTGTCCATCAGCGGGGGGCTAGCCGTAGGGCTASCCCCCTGTTGTGTGTAGTACGCCCGCCACGGGCGCCATACAAGCCTCACGAGCACAACGTGAAGGCTAATCTCGATGATGAGGAAGGGGCTTATGGAGATCGACATCGAAATCATTCGAAAACTGGCGCAACCCAGTACGCTGCCAGATGGCGGCAAAATCGTGCTGGCCGTGCTAGACGGGTTGGGAGGACTCCCCATCGAGCCTGGAGGGCCGACGGAGCTGGAGGCGGCTCGTACGCCCAACCTAGATCAACTGGCGAAAGAGGGAACCACAGGGCTGAGCATTCCCATCGCGCGGGGGATCTCGCCGGGAAGCGGGCCGGGGCACCTCGGCCTCTTCGGCTACGACCCCTTGCGATATGAGATCGGCCGCGGCGTCCTGGAGGCGCTGGGCATCGACTTCGAGTTAGGGCCAGATGACCTGGCCGCGCGAGGGAATTTCTGCACCGTGGATGAGGAAGGCCGCATCGTGGACCGCCGGGCTGGCCGCATCCCCACGGAGGTCGGCGCGCGGCTCTGCGAGAGGTTGCAGAAGGAGACCAGCATCCCCGGCTATGAGATCTTCGTGCGCCCGGTCAAGGAATACCGCTTCGTCCTGGTGGTCAGGGGGCCCGGCCTGGTCGATGGTCTCTCCGAGACCGATCCGCAGCGGACGGGGGTGCCGCCTTTGCCCATCAAGCCGTTGACGGATGATCCCGCCGCGGCACGAACGGCGGAACTCCTCAACGACTGGCTAGAACAGGCTCGCCGGGTGCTGGCCAATGAACATCCCGCTAACTCCCTGAACCTGCGTGGCATCGCCAAGGATCCGGGCATCCCCAACTTCCAGGAGATCTATCAACTGAAGGCCGCGGCCATCGCCGTCTACCCCATGTATCGGGGCGTCGCGCGCTTATGCGGCATGCAGGTCCTCTCCACCGGCGAGACGATGGCCTCCGAGCTGGATACGCTGGAGCAGCACTGGGATGATTTCGACTTCTTCTTCATCCACTTCAAGTACACGGACAGCCGGGGAGAGGACGGTGACTTCGACGCCAAGGTGAAGGTTATCGAGGAGGTGGACGGCTACATGAGCCGCATCCGGGCCCTGAAACCCTCTGTCTTGATCGTCACCGGCGATCATTCCACACCCGCCTTGCTGCGATCCCACTCATGGCATCCGGTCCCCCTACTCATGTGGGGAACCACGGTGCGGCCCGACGATGTGACCACCTTCGGCGAGCGAGCGTGCGCCCACGGCGGCCTGGGACGCTTCCTCGCTAAGGAGATCATGCCGATGGCCATGGCCCACGCGGGCCGGCTGGCGAAATTCGGAGCGTAAGACTATAACGATGAGCCATGTGGCGCGTGCACAGAGACGCCACATGGCTCATCCCTTTCCCGCGGGAGCGTGATGAGATGCCAGGAGAAACCCTAGGTCTGATACAAAGCTGGTCCAGCCTCGACCTGGATGAGATCGAGGAGCGCCTGAAGCGAGATGATGCGGAGATGCTACGCTTCTTCGGCCCGGAGGAGGTCGATGAGATGCGGTCTCTCTTGCAGACACCGCGCCGAGCCATCCCCGGGATACGTCCCGCCGTCGTCATCCTCCCCGGCATCATGGGCTCGCTCCTGCAGTCCATCCGGGGCATGATCGACCTGCTTTGGGTGAACCCCCTGGCCATCCTACGCGGGAAGATGAACCTGCTGGAGATGGACGAGGCCGGGGAGAACGATGCCTATCCGCGCGTGCATATCACGTCCACGGGCATCGAGATGGTGCACTACACCAAGTTCATCCTCGGCCTGCGCCAACATGTAGATGTGTTTCAATTCCCGTATGACTGGCGCCGCGACATCCGCTCCCTGGCGGGCGAGCTGTATCAGGCCCTGGAGCGATGGGGGGCGGACACGGACCGCCGGTTCACACTGGTGGGACACAGCATGGGAGGGCTGGTCTCGCGCGCGTACCTGGCCCTATATCCGGAGGCCGCCGAGCGGCGCGTGGAGCGGCTGATCATGTTAGGGACCCCGAACTACGGGGCGCCGGAGACGATCCGCACGCTGATCCAGGGCAACGATTTGATGAACCTGGTCAAGAAGCTGAATCAAGGCAACGACCTTCACCGCCTGGTGCGACGCATCCCCTCCGTTTATCAGATATTGCCCGCGCCACCAGAGCTATGGCTGGCCGATGCCCGCTATCCGGCCAACTTCGACCTGTATGACGCCCAAGCCTGGCCCATCGAGGGCCTCCACCAGCGCTTCCTGGATAGAGGGCGGGCCTTCTGGGAGCTGTTGGCCCAGGCGTCGCCGCAGGTGCCTCATGTGCTGATCGCGGGATGCCAGCTTGAGACGACCATCGGCGTGCGCGTGCGTTCCATAACGGATGACCAAGTGACCCTTGAGGTCGAGAGGGGGCGGGAAGGGATGGCCGGAGGCGATGGGACAGTGCCATTGATGTCGGCCCGGCTGCCCGACGCCGAGACGTACTATGTGCGGTGTCCACATACCAAACTCCCCAACCACAGGGACGTCATCCGGGCCGTCATCGACCTGGCCCACGGCGAGCGACCGGATCTCTCGACAGATCTCTCGGAGCCTTCTCGCGCCCTCTTCATCGGGCAACCATCGGTCGATCCTGAGCGGGAGGGTGATCGACTACGGGAACGCATCACCCGCCGGGAGATCACAGCGCAGGATATGGAGAGGCTGTATTTCTTGATATAATTGGAGATTTGGGATTGGAGATTAGGGGATTGAGTCCAAAAGTCGCCTTGCTTTTCTGGTCCGAATACGCTAGAATCGGATGCTAGATCCGTTCACATCATCGCGGCTTCATCCCGCAGGTGGAAGCTATGACCTCCGGGAGAGCCCATCAAGTGAAAGCAGACAACCAGCAAGCGAGGGACAATGGATGCTTATCAGAGCGCGCTCGATTACATCTACGGTCCAGCACGGTATCACCGGCATGGCTGTAGCGCCGTTCGGTATGACCTCTCCCGGATGCGTCGCCTTCTGGAGCGGTTAGGGAATCCCCATGAGCGTTTCCAATGCGTGCACATCGCTGGCACCAAGGGTAAGGGGTCCACGGCTGCGCTGACGGAATCCGTGTTGCGCGCGGCCGGACACCGCACCGGGCTCTTCACATCTCCACACCTCCACACCTTTCGTGAGCGTATCCGCCTGAATGGCGCCCTCATCCCTAAGCAAGACCTGATAGAGCTCCTGGAGCGGTGCAAACCCGTCCTGGAGAGCGAGCCCGAGCGCACCACCTTTGAGACGATTACCACGCTGGCGTTCACCTACTTTGCCGAGCAGCGGGTCGATTGGGCTGTACTCGAAGTTGGCTTGGGGGGACGCCTGGACGCCACCAACGTTGTCCATCCGGCGGCATGTGCCATCACCTCGCTCAGCCTGGATCATACCAACGTGCTAGGGCACACGCTCTCCCTCATCGCCTGGGAGAAAGCGGGGATCATCAAGCCCGGCATCCCCGTCATCTCCGCCCCCCAGGCGGAGGAGGCGATGAAGGTTATCGTGGACATGTGCCGCACGACTGGCGCCAGGCTGGAGACGGCGGGCCCGGCCCCCACCTCTCCCGACGACCCGACCTATGTCTGGCAATGGACCGCTCGCGGGGAGATCGATCTCTCTGGACAGATCTTTACGGTGCAGGGACCGCAGGGGATCCTCCTGGAAGATCTACCCGTGCCCTTCCTGGGGAGGCACCAGCTCAACAACGCCTGCGTGGCCGTGGCCATCCTTTGTAACTTACGGGGTCAAGGCGCGGTGATCCCCGATGCCGCCATATATGAGGGGATGGCGCAGGCCCGCTGGCCGGGCCGACTGGAGGTCCTGGCGCGGGAGCCATGGATCGTCGTCGATAGCGCCCATAATGTCGATTCCGCTCAAAAACTCCGGCTAGCCTTACAGGAGTTATTCACCTATCGGCGATTGGGGCTGGTCTTCGGGGCCTCTCGAGACAAGGATATACGGGGCATGTTGGAGGTCTTCCTTCCCATGGCAGCTCGCAGCGTGGTCTCGGCCTCCCTCCATCCCAGGGCTGCCGACCCTCTCGACCTAGCGACGCTGGCACGCAGCATCCTCCCCGATGCTCCCCTTTCCGTCACCTATACGATGGAGGATGCCCTGGACGAGATACTGGCGTGGGCTGAGCCGGATGACCTCATCTTGGTCACGGGGTCCATCTTCGCCGTCGCGGCCGCGCGCGCTGTACTGGCCGAGCGCGGCCACGCCCGCTTCCCTGCCGACGACTGGGTCTACGAGGCGGACCCACCGCCGCGCCCTGTGCGGCAGCAGACACGTGGCGCAGGGGTCTGATGGGATATCCGCTGCGGGGATACGGAGGGCGCGGCACCTTCAGGGAGAGGGAAAGTCCCTATGCGAAAACCCCATCCCCTCCGGAAGGCACCCACAGTGAACATAATCATAGCCACGAACTACTCAAAACGCGAACCATGTGGTATCATCGCGTGTAGTTTGTGCCTGGAGGAATAGGAAGCGATGCGATTCGATATGCCGCTGGACTTCTCGGGGGAGATCTCCTTCTTCGGCCCGTTAGTAGGCCCATTAGAAGAGGACTTCGAAGAACGGGAGGAGGAAAGAGAGGAGCAACAAGAGTTCATCGTCGTGCCGCTGAGGAACACGGTCGTCTTCCCTCGCATGATGGCGCCGCTGCTCATCGGCCGGAACCGTTCTGTACGCGCCGTGGAGGCGGCGACATCCTCCGGACTGCCCCTCTTGGTCGTAGCTCAGCGAGATGCGGATCAGGAGGATCCCGGTCCAGAAGACCTCTACACGGTCGGTACGGAGGTGCTGATCGTCCGTACGCTGCGCATGCCTGACGGCAGCACGAGCATCCTCTGCCAAGGACGCCAGAGGGTGCAGATCGAGGAGTTCACCCAGGAAGAGCCGTTCCTGCAAGCGCGCGGCACCCTCATCTGGGAGGAGGAACCCGAGGGGTTGCCCACCGAGGCACTGATGCGGGCCGTGCTGGCCCTGTTCGAGAAGTGCGTGGAACTGAACCCCAACCTGCCGGAAGAGGCTTACATCGCCGCGATGAACGTGGACGAGCCGGGGTGGCTGGCGGACCTCATCGCCTCCGTGCTCGATATGGACGTGGAGGAAAAGCAGGAGCTCCTGGAGACCTTCGACACTATGGCCCGCCTGCAGCGACTGAGCATCCTGCTGGGGCGGGAATTGGACGTCTTGGAGCTAGAGAACCGCATCCACCAGCAGGTCCAGGAGGAGATGGATCGCTCCCAGCGCGAGTACTTCCTGCGCGAGCAGATGCGCGTGATCCAGAACGAGCTGGGAGAGACTGACGAGCAGACCCGAGAGATCAACGAGCTGCGGGAGCGATTGGAGGCGGCTGGCCTGCCCGAGGAAGTGTTCAAGAAGGCGGAGAAGGAACTGGATCGGCTGGCCGCCATGCCCCCGATCGCGCCGGAGGTGGCGATTATCCGCACGTATCTCGACTGGCTGATCGAGTTGCCGTGGAAGGAGGCCACCGAGGATAACATGGACATCGCTCACGCGGCGAAGGTCCTCGACGCTAACCACTATGGGCTGCCGAAGGCGAAAGAGCGCATCCTGGAATACATCGCCGTGAGGAAGCTGGCGCCGGATAAGATGCGCCAGCCCATCCTCTGCTTCGTCGGCCCTCCAGGCACCGGGAAGACGTCCATGGGCCGCTCCATCGCCGAGGCGCTGGGACGCAAGTTCGTGCGCATGTCCCTGGGGGGCATCCGGGACGAGGCGGAGATCCGCGGCCATCGGCGCACGTACATCGGCGCCATGCCCGGCCGGATCATCCAGACCATGCGCACGGCCGGCACCGTGAACCCACTCTTTATGCTAGATGAGATCGATAAGATCGGCCTGGACTTCCGGGGCGACCCCGCCGCCGCCCTGCTGGAGGTCCTGGACCCGGAGCAGAACCACGCCTTCGTGGATCATTACCTGGATGTGCCTTACGATCTATCCAAGGTGATGTTCATCACCACGGCGAACGTCCTGGATACCGTGCCGCCGGCCCTGCGTGATCGCATGGAGGTGATCGAGTTCCCCGGCTACATCGAGGAGGAGAAACTGGCCATCGCCCGCCAGTTCCTGGTGCCCCGGCAGATCAAGGAAAACGGGCTAGAGGATCACAAGCTCTCCTTCTCCGACCAGGCGATACGCCTGATCATCCGCGAGTACACGTACGAGGCGGGAGTGCGCAATCTGGAGCGCTGCATCGCCCGGATCTGCCGAAAGGTGGCGCGTCAGGTGGCGGAGGGGAGGCAGGCCCCATCCCACATCACGGCCGCCTCCCTCAGCAAGTACCTGGGACCGCCAGAGTATACCTATGGCCGCGCCGAGGAGCGCGACGAGGTCGGCGTGGCGACGGGGCTGGCCGTCACCGAGGGCGGGGGCGACCTCCTCTCCGTGGAGGTCACCTTGATGGAAGGGAAGGGCGGGCTCCTGCTCACGGGTCAATTGGGAGAGATCATGCAGGAGTCGGCGCAGGCCGCGCTGTCCTATGCGCGCTCGCACGCCAAGAAGCTGGGGTTCGGCAAGATCGACTTCGATAAGATCGATATCCACGTTCACGTCCCGGAGGGGGCGATCCCTAAGGACGGCCCCAGCGCCGGGATCACTATAGCGACCGCCCTGATCTCCGCCCTGAGCGAGCGCCCCGTCCGTCACGAGGTGGGGATGACCGGCGAGATTACCCTGCGCGGTCGCGTCCTCCCCGTCGGCGGCCTGAAGGAGAAGATCCTGGCTGCCCACCGGGCGGGTCTCAAGACGGTGGTGATCCCGAAGAGAAACGACAAGGACCTGATCGAGATCCCCAAGCGGGTGAAGCGCGACCTGGAGATCATCCTGGTGGATCATATGGAGGAGGTCCTACGCGTCGCCCTGGTCAATCAAAAAGGAAAAGCGAAGCCGAAGCGGGCGGAGCGACGGCCGCGCGCGCCCGCCGTGACCCCGGCGGCTGCCGCGTCAGATGGATGACCACGACGGTGGGCGAGCAAGATCGATCTTGCTCGCCCATCGCCTTACAAGGGCTGTTGATAACCGTTCCTAACCGCTATAGGAGATAAGAGGATGCCCCGCCCCGTGGAGCGTGTCCTCCTGGCGATGTTCCTCCTGGTGACGACCGCGGGCTGTAATCTGCTGCGACAGGAGGAACCCTCGCTTCCCATCCCTCTGGAGGAGGTCCTGCCCAAGGGGTGGACCCCCGTGGGAGAGCTGGTCGTGGTCAACATCGACGACGACGGCGCGCCAGAGTGGCTGCTTCGCTACCGCTACGATAAGGGCCTGATCGGCGCCGTGATCTACGACGCGCAAAGCGACATCGGCCCATACGGCGTCGCGCAGGAACTCCCCTACCAGCCCGCTGCCTTTCTCGTCCCCTATCCTCTGTTGCCCAACACCGAGGATGATCGGGCCATAGGCTACATAGGCAATGACTCCGCCGAATATAAATTGGTCGATGGCGACGGGGACGGCCGGGAGGACGTGCTCCTTCTCCTGGGATATTGGTATGGCGTGCCCACTCAACTGACCATGGTGTGGTGGGAAAACCCTCTTGAAGGATACAGGGTGGCCCAGGTAGCTGGCGATGAGAGGATTCGGTTTGACGAGGAGGGATATTGGACGGAGACGGGGAGGCAGCTGCGATCCGTGTTCACCAAGCGACGGCTCCGTGATCGCAGCGATCTATGTGAAGAGAACGGCTTCAAGGTCGATCTCACGGAGCATCAGTTCATCCTGCGCTCATCGACGCTGACCTTTTGTCGCGGCGTGCCCGATGACCCGATCTATCCCGAGGCGACGACGTTGAGCTTCCTGCTGCGACTCAAACGGGCGACCCCGCCCGACCAGGAGGATAGCGTCTTTCAACGGCTGATGACAGAAGATGGGCGTCGGGCGTGGAAGGCCCTCTTCGGCCAACACGCGTTCGAGCCTCGTCACGTCAACGTATCGCGCCTGAAGTACGAGGGTCCATTGGGGGATCGTGTGCGCGTGTATACTGTTCACCAGGATAAATGGGGGAAGCATGCGCTGGTCTGGCAGCTGGCACGACAGCGCCCCCAGAAGGTCTCAGAAACGGTGACCTGGCGGATCGAGGGGGTTTGGCAAGATTTAGAGGAGGCAAGGCCGGAATGCCCTTGACTAATCAAGTTGTTCATGCTCAGCCGACGCCAGAGGAAGTGCGTGAATGGCTCTCACAAGGCCCGGGAGAGACGCTCGCCTTCGCGCCGGCCAACAGTTCACCCCGTAAGCTGGCCGAGACGCTGGTGGCTATGGCCAACGCGCATGGGGGCGTGCTGATCATCGGCGTCACCCGGGGCGGCACACCTGGAGGGCTCCGTAACCCCGAGGAGGTTCAGGAGCGCGCCCTCGCGGCGGCTCTCATGGCGGACCCACCGCTTATCCTGCCCCTGCCCAGCATCGTCACCATCGATGGCAAACCCGTGTGCGTGATCACTGTGCCGCCGGGCCTTCCTCATGTCTACAGTTTAAAGGGCCAGTTCCTCACACGCACAGGCGCCCATAACCGCCCCCTCTCCTCCATCGAGCTGCGGCATCTGCTCCTGGACCGGGGGGAGGCTGGCTTCGAGGCGCGGCCCGCCCCGGGGGCCACGATCGACGACCTGGACATGGCGCTGGTCGTCCAGTATGTGCAACAGTTGGAGGGCTTCTCCCGGGATGACGTCCACGAGGCCCTGCTGGCACGCGGCTGTCTGGTCCGCCGTGATGACGGAGAGTTTGTGCCCACGTACGCTGGGATCCTGCTCTTCGGCCGGCAGCCGGAGCGCTTCGTGCCCTCCGCCGAGATCATTGCCGTGCGCTACGCGGGGCCGGAGATGGGGGACGAGTTCGTGCGTGAGGACATTCGCGGCCCCCTGAGCGAGCAGATCCGTCGGGCCGAGGCGTTCGTGGCGGCCAACATGCGGCGGGGCATGCGCATCACCGGGCTGGAGCGGGAAGAGCGCACCGAGTACCCGCTGCCGGTGGTGCGTGAGGCCATCGTGAACGCGATCGCCCACCGCGATTACGCCATCCGAGGGGATTCGATCCGTGTCCTCATGTTCAGCGATCGGATGGAAGTGTACTCCCCGGGCCGGCTTCCAGGACATGTCACGCTGGAGAACCTGATCGACGAGCGCTTCTCCCGAAACGAGGCCATCGTCCAGGTCCTGTCTGACATGGGGTTCATCGAGCGTCTGGGCTACGGGATCGACCGCATGATCCGTACCATGGAACAGGAAGAATTGCCGCCGCCCCGGTTTGAAGAGACGGCAGCTGGTTTCAAGGTCACGCTGGTGGGGCATGGCGCTCAGCTGGTGAGCCGCACGCCAGAGACACAGCGCTGGGGCAACGTCATGTTGAACCCGCGTCAGGAGAAGGCGTTGGCCTACCTGAAGGAGCATGGTCGGATCACCAACTCGGAGATGCGCGCCCTCTGCCCCGGGGTGTCCGATGAGACCATCCGTCGAGATCTGGCCGATCTAGTAGATAAGGGGTTGCTCCTCAAGATCGGCGAAACCCGCGCCACGTACTATATCCTCAAATAGGAACCAAAGGGCCCCCAACATTAAAGGTTAGGGCTTTTCAATATTTGCTTAAGTGACCAAGGCCTCGGATCCCTTAAGGCGGGGAGGCCTGGAGGGGCTGACGCCCCTCCGGGAACACGTCTTCTTCGGCCCTTTACAGGTTTACCCTGCCGGGCGGGCTTTCCCCAGGGTGAGGCAAGGCCGGTTTGAGGTGGGCGAGAAGGGCCTCCGTTAGATTTTTGAAAAGCCCTAATTAAAGGCCGATGCGTATTGACAGGCATATTCCTTTGATGTATCATGAGAACGTCTTCATGTTACGGGTATCATATACCTGAAGCAATCCCCTAAGGCCAAGTAAGAGTATCCCAGCGGGACGAGGTCGTTCTGGCTGGAGTTGCAATGGTGAGAAAGTCTTATGCCGACGATACGTGACGTTGCGGAACGCGCGGGGGTCGCCCCCATCACTGTCTCTCGGGTGATCAATAACTCCGGCTATGTCAGCGAGGAGACGCGAGCCCGCGTCGAAGCGGCCATCGCTGAGCTCCAGTATGTCCCCAACTCGCTGGCCCGAAGCCTGCGCTTCAAACGCACCGATACGTTAGCCCTCGTATTGACCGATATCACGAACCCCTTCTGGACGACGGTCGCCCGCGGTGTAGAGGATGCGGCCAGCAGCCAGGGGTTCAACGTCATCCTCTGTAATACGGACGAGAGCGAGGGAAAGCAGGAGAAGTACTTGAACGTCCTATTGCAAAAGCGGGTGGACGGATTTCTGTTAGTGCCAGCGCGTAGCACGCCTGAGCCCATCTGGCAGATCCAGAGCCAGGGGGTGCCGGTGGTCGTCCTGGATCGCCGGATCCCGGATGCGCAGGTGGATATCGTGCGAGGCGATTCGGAGGGTGGTGCCTATGAGCTGACGCGCCTTCTGATCTCCATGGGGCATCGGCGGATCGCCATGCTATCTGGTCCCGCAGAGGTCTCCACGGCGGCTGATCGGGTGGCTGGCTACCGACGGGCGTTGAGGGAGGCCGGGCTGCCCAAAGACTTGGAGCTGGCCTATTACGGGGAATATACCCAGGAGGGTGGATATCGCCTGGCACAACGGGCGCTGGCTGCCTCTCCCCCGCCAACGGCTCTGTTCGCGGCGAATAACTTCATCGCGATCGGCGCCCTTCGTGCCCTGCGTGAAGCTGGTCTGCGCGTGCCGGATGACGTGAGCCTGGTAAGCTTCGACGAGATCCCCCCTGCATTCGCCATCGATCCCTTCCTGACCGTCGTGTGTCAGCCGGCCTATGAGATGGGGCAGGAGGCCACCAAGTTATTGCTCTCGCGGCTCTCGGAGGAGGAATCCGGGGAACCGCGCGAGATCGTGTTGCCGGTGAAAGTCATCGTGCGGAAATCGTGCGGCCCAGCCCCCTCCAAGCGACGACCGGAAAGCGTCTAACGGCCAGATCAGGCTGGCGGCTCCACGATTAGCGTTGTCCACTCATCAGCAAGATAACGGGTAAGAAACCCACCTAACACGCTCTCCACGATTCGACAGGGCACTAGGGGTGACGTCGTATCCCTATAAAGCCATCATTTCATCGTGAATCGAGGTGGTGTTTCGTCTAGGCTTGCTGAGCCCGGGCCTTCCAGTTTCACGTAGATGGCACCGGACGAGAGTGTCCGGTAGCCAGATATCTCCACACCTTTACGAGGAGGTGGTGCTTATGAGTGTCAGTTATGCCTGAGATCGGCTCCGGCTGATGAATTGGATAAGTCGTCTGCGCTTGTAATGCGCAGCCCAGGGGCAAAAAAGGAGGAAGTGAGATGAAAGCTAGTCGTATGAGTCGGCGAGAATTTCTGCGCCTGTCGGCCACGACAGCGCTGGGGGCCGCCTTCATAGCAGCCTGCGCCCCCCCTGCGGCCCCTGGGGAGGTGGAGCAACCAGCCAAGGCACCGGAGAAGAAGCGGCGGCTCGTCTTCTGGGGACATGATGACCACCCCATCGACTTAGCGGCGACGGGCTTCGTGAAGAAATACCCCGAGATCGAGTGGGTGTCCCCCCATCCTCCGGAGCGAGGCGCCAAGCTCACAGCGGCCATGGCCGCGGGCACGGGCTGTCCGGATCTCTTTTGGGCAGAAGCTACGGATGCACAGGATTGGGGATGCCGGGGGCTGCTTACCGACCTCACCGAACACCTCCTGCCTGAGAAGGACAACTACCATCCCCTCAAATGGAACGAGACCGTCATCCCCACCACAGGCAGAAATATCGGCTGGCCTGGCGACCTCAGCGTCAGCGGTTGGTACTATCGCGCCGACATCCTGGAGGAGCTGGGCTACGGTGACCCCAATGCCTGGACCTATGATGACTTCATCAATGTGGCCTCCGAGCTCGCCAAGCAGGGCAAGTACACGTTCCTCTTCCCCTCCTCCGGGTGGTATCTGGCGAGGCCGATCTTCGCCTATCGCGTGCACCAACTCGGTGGGTCGATGGTCAGCCAGGATGGCCAGACCATCACCGTCGCTGATGAGGTAGGCATCGAGGCGATGCGCCTCGTCAAGCAGCTCTGGGACTCCGGTGGTGGCCTGGACGTCGGCTGGCTACAGCCGCCCTACTACGCGGCCATGAAGGCGGACCAGCTCATCGGCCAGTTCGCGGCGGCGTGGGAGACGGGGTTCTGGGAATCGAACCTGACCGCTGAGGAGGGCGGCCTGGGGCAGTGGCGCGTGGCCAAGTTCCCCGGTGGGCCGAACATCAAATATCGCTCTGGCGTCTTCGGCGGCGCTCAGTTGATCTGCCCCAAGTGTGCTGAGAACAAGGAAGACGCGGTGCTCTTCATGAAGTACGCTCTGGGTAGCCTGGAAGGCGCGAAGTTGTGCGGGGAATGGGGCATCATCCCGGCTTACCGTCCCTATCTGGAGTCCGATCACTTCCTCCAGGGCAAGACCGCTCTCTTCGGAGAATGGCTCCATAACCAGTTCTGGGCGGGGCAGGAGAAGGAGCTGTCAACAGTGTACGTCCGACCGGCCGGCTGGAACGCCGTTCTCAAGGCCCTGGAAGAGGTGATGCCCGCCATCCTGAACGACGAGGTCTCCATCGAGGAAGGGCTGCAACAGGTCGTCGAGCTGGCCACGCCCGACTTCGAACGAACCAAGTGCGCGGCCTAAGAGAGATCAAAAGTGGGCGACACCTCCGAGGCTTTGAAAGGAGCCTCGGAGGTGTCCTCTTCATTTAGTCACATGGAGGGAGCGATGAAGCATACGGCGGCGGTTCGTCCCCCCATCGTCAGGCCCCCCAAGCCGTTATGGAAACAGATCCTGGAACATTGGATGGACTACCTGTTCATCTCTCCCTTTTATATCACCTTCCTCATCTTCGGTTTGTATCCCCTGTTATGGGCGTTTCGCCTCAGCTTCAGCTACTGGCGAGGCTTTGGCCCGATGGAGTATGTGGGGCTTGGCAACTACCGGGCGATACTTCGGGACCCTTACATCATCCGTGCCCTAATAAACACCCTGGAGTTCGCTTATATCCTGCTCCCAACGGGGATCTTCATCGCCATCGTCTTCGCGGTGATCTTGAACAACAAGAACTTAAAGGGGCGCGGCATCTTCCGAACGCTGTATTTTTTGCCCTATGTCACCAGCTCGGTGATCGTGGGCATCGTCTTTATCCAGCTGTTCGATGATCAGTTAGGCTGGGTCAATGCGGCGTTAAAGTCTTTAGGCCTGCCAC
>DUEN01000100.1 GCA_011176545.1 Caldilineae bacterium
GCGCTCGCGCCGTGTGATCCTCGTCATCATCCCGCTCTTGGCGTTACTTGCTCTTGTCGCGATCTTCTTCATCACGCGAGGGCTTAAGGGCTCGGGACCCGATGTGGTGTCAGCTCCCGAGGAGCCCACGCGTATCGCAACCGAAAAGGTAGAACAGGCTCACGGGGATGAGTCGAAGCTGGTCTCCCCTCCGGAGCGGGTGCGGATCGTCACGCGAGGGGAGGGGCTATATCGGGTGTCAGGTGAGACGCTCCGCGCCCTTGGAATCGATCTCGATCGGCTTGAGGAGAGCGGACTGGCCCTCTCCAATCGGGGTGAAAGTGTCCCGTTCCAATGGATCGGGGAGGGGGAAGAGCGCTCCCTGATCTTCTATGGAGAGGCCAGCCTAAGCATCTACAGCCCTTACAACGTATACTGGCTGGAGTTGGGGGAAAGAGCCTCCTCTTCGTTTCCTCCCGCCGATTCAGAAGAGAAGGGGGATGTCGGTGAGGGTGAGGCCGCCACGGTCGCTCTGGCCCGGAGGAGGTTTGAAGAGCAGCGGCTGTACCTGTCCACCCTGCCGGCGGAGGAGGATCACTGGCTGTGGGAGCCCATCTACAGCCGTCGCGGCGTGACTGTCACCTTTGCCCTGGAGGCGCCCGAGGCGGGCGAGGCACAGCTTCGATTGAGCCTGTGGTCGCATTCCAGCGCGCCTGTCTCGCCCGATCACCACGTGATCGTCCGGGTCAACGGCGTAGAGGTGAGCGAGGAGACATGGGACGGCCAGGGGCGACAGGTCATCACCGGCACGTTGCCCTCTGGGACGCTACGCCCCGGCGAGAACGAGCTGGCCATCCTGGCGCCTGGCGACACGGGCGCGCCGGTGGAGGTCAGTTACCTGGATTGGTTTGAGGTGACCTATCCTCGCCGGCTCATGGCGACGGAGGGGCGCCTCGACTTCTGGGCGGAGCCGGGCGCGTACCAGGTGAGCAGCCTGCTATCTGGAGACGTGGCGCTATGGGACATCACCGAGCCGGAACGGCCTCGTCCGGTGAGCGGATTCGTCGTGACGAGGACGGGTAATGGACAATCGGTGCGCTTCACCCATCGCGGCTCAGGGCCGCGGCATTTCTGGCTCGCCGCCGGAGATGGCTTCTTGCGTCCAGAGGCCGTCGAAGGGCGTCCCGCGGCGCCCTCGCTATCGCCGGAGGAGGGTGCGGATTACATCGCCATCGTCCCCCTGGAGTTCATGGAGGCGATCCGTCCCCTGTTGGATCATCGGGTGGCGCAGGGATGGCGCGTGTTCACGGTGACCCCGGATAAGCTCTTCGATGCCTACACCTATGGTTTGAAGGACCCCGCGGCGATCCGGTCCTTCCTGGCGGAAGCGCTGAGCGCTTGGCCGGAGCCGCGGCCGCGCTTCGTGCTCCTCGTCGGCGATGCGAGCTACGACCCATACGATTACCTGGGCGGCTCGGAGCGTGACCTGATCCCGACGGCGTTGGTGCAGACCATTTACGTGGGGCAGACGGCCAGCGATAACTGGCTGGCGGATGTGGACGAGGATGGCCGCCCGGATATCGCCTTAGGTCGGTTCCCGGCTCAGACCCCGGAGCAGGTGCGGGTGATGGTCGAGAAGACTATCCGGGTGGAGCGCGAGCGGGATGGAGAGTGGGCGCGTCGAGCCCTCCTGGCGGCCGATGATGATGAGGCCCGCTTCATTCGAATGTCGGATACGTTGGCGAAGGATTACCTCTCGTCGATCTTTGAGATCGAGCGCGTGTATCTGGGGCGTGTCGATGATCCCCATGCTCGCCTTCTGGAGGTGTTCAACCAGGGCGTGGGGTTGGTGAACTATATCGGCCACGGGAGCGTGACCGTTTGGGCCAAGGAGAAGATCCTGTCTACAGAGGACGTGCCCGCGCTACGCAACGGCGATCGCCTGCCTCTGCTCGTCAATATGACCTGCCTCACCGGCTATTTCCACCATCCTCAGATGATCTCGCTGGCCGAGGCGTTGCTCCGGGCGCCCGAAGGGGGCGTCGTCGCCGCGCTGGTGCCCACTAGCGAATCCCTTCCCAACGATCAACAGGGGCTGGCCGAGGCGTTTTACCGTTGGATCGTGGACCCGGGGATTCAGACTGTGGGCGAGGCGATGATGCGTGCCAAGCAGGAAGCGCCGCTGGATCAGGAAGGGCAGCGCGACGTGTTGGCCACGTTCAACCTGCTGGGGGACCCCGCGCTGCGGCTGCCGTGGATGTCCCGATGAGATGCCAGTCAATATTGGGCCAGGCTGCCGTCCCGGCGGGCCTGATATACCGCCATCCGGAAGATCAACAGGCTGATCGGCGTCAGGATGACGCAGAACCCGGCCAGGGCCAGGATATCAGGCCAGAGCGCGTGCAGGCCGGCGCCTGCCAGGAGCGCCTGTCGCATGGCGTGCAGCGCATAGGTCACCGGGATGAGCGCGGAGAGCTTTTGCAGCCACGCGGGGAGCACGTCGATGGGGTAATAGACGCCGCCGAGAAGTGAGGCCACCGTGCTGAAGAGCCAGGTCACGGGATCGCCGCGCTTGAGCACGATGATGAAGCTGGCCGCGATGATCCCCAGGCTGCTGAAGGTGATCACGCTCAGGAGCAACGTGAGGAGGGCGACGCCGTAGTTCCCCCCTCCGATGCGGATGTCAAAGGCGAGCACCCCCAGCGCCAGATAGATGACCATGCGCAGCGTCGTCAGGAGGTAATCCCACAGGCAAGAGGACAGGATGATCGTCGATAGGCGCGTGGGCGTGAGCAACATGGCCTCCAGGGTCCCGGTCGTCTGGGCGGCGCGTATGTTACGGGCGAAGCTGGAAAGCCCCACGCCGAAGTATCCGGAGAAGGCGATCCCTATCAGRACGAACGCGAAGTARTYGCCYCCATAAGCCYGTAGGGAGGGGATGTCCTCYGCRYGGATCARCTGGCTGAGRTAGTAGAAGAGRAAGACGCTGAAGAAGATGCCGAGGAATTGCAGGAGGAACGCGAGGCGATAGGACGCCTCAATATGCCAATCCCTCYGCAGGAAAGCCCACACTTTATACATGGGCGGGYTCCTCCCGGGTGAAGCGYTGRAAGAYYTCCTCCAACGACGGGCGTTCCTCCTCCACCGCGTAGAYGTGCCYGYYRTCCTCAACGAYGCGRGCGATCAACCGGGMCAGGTCATCCTCGCCGTTGGGCGTCTCCAGCAGGATCTCYAGGCGTTCYYCRTCGATGGGRTRCAGGCTGAGRCGTCCCCACTCCTCCCGCCAYCTTTGWKCCCATCCGTCCGGYARRCGYGASGYTCGCAGRCGATAACGYCGYTCGGGGCGSAGGGCCGYCCGTAACTCCTCCACTGTGCCGCAGGCTCGCACCTGTCCCCGATGCATAATGGCGATCCGATCGCAGAGCTTCTCCGCTTCCTCGAGGCGATGCGTGGTGAGGAAGATCGTCATCCCCTCCCCCCGCCGCAGGTCGTTCAGGATCAGCTCGTGTAGACGATGGGTGGCCGTAGGATCCAGCGAGCGGGTGGGCTCATCCAGGAAGAGCACTCGCGGGCGATGCAACAGCGCGCGGGCGATGCTCAGTCGCTGACGCTGGCCGGTGGAATAGCTGTCGAACCGTTGGTCGGCCCAGGCAGACATCCCCATCTGGCGCAGGACCTCATCTACCCGCTGCCGCGCCTGCCCTGGCGAAAGCCCATAAAGCGCGGCAAAGAAGAGCAGATTCTCACGCCCGCTCAGCCGCCAGAAGAAGCTGCGTTCGTTGCCCGTGGAGAGGCCGATCGCGCGGCGTATGGCGTTTTC
This sequence comes from Caldilineae bacterium, assembly GCA_011176545.1. Lineage (GTDB taxonomy): Bacteria > Chloroflexota > Anaerolineae > DUEN01 > DUEN01 > DUEN01. Next base: position 3,800 of record DUEN01000100.1, read on the forward strand.
CTCTCGCAGGTCATGTCTGAGGATGCGAGCGTGGCCTGCCGTGGGCACGATCAGGGTGCATAGCAGCTTGATCAGTGTGGTCTTCCCCGCGCCGTTAGGCCCCAGCAGGCCGAAGAGCTCTCCCTCGCGCACCTGTAGGGTCACACGATCGACGGCCAGGATCTGGCGTCGGGCTCTCGGCCGGCGGATGAGTTCGCCCAGTGTGCGGGGCAGGGAGAATCGCTTGGTGAGCTCCCACGTCTCGATAGCGTTCATCGCGCGGTCAGAGGCAAACCATGGCTGGGATTTAGGCCCCTCCTAGATAGCCAGCATGGGCTCATCTGTGAGATGTGCGTGACAACTTGCGCCCTTTCCGGAGATGAGTCGCCTGCATTATATCACGCGGAGGTCTCGGCGATAAGGCGCGATGCACCTTCGGGTATACCGCAGAAAGGTTGACGGCTTAGGTAGAGGCGACGCATGCGTCGCCCCTGCAAGATGTTGTGCCTCCCATCAGTGCTCGGAGCAACTGCGCGCGGGTAGATCCGCCTGAGGGAAGATGGTACGGGCATCGGCGCCGTGGGCCCATATGCTGGAGGAGGTGGGCACGCCATCGACGGTGATCCAGAAATAGTAACGGTTGGTGGGATAACGGGCCAGACTGACGTCCACGTCGTTGAAATCCCAGACCAGATACGTCAGGCCGTTGCTCGTCACGGGGCGAGGCGTGCCGATGACAGTGTGGTCGAAATCCGGCTCGGCCTCGGTGTTGACCGACCAGTGCAATCGCACCGTGGGATACCAGCCCAGGTCAGGCGGGATGGCCAGGCGGGTGCCTTGTCGGGTGAGCAGGGCTGTGATATTGACACGCTCTGCCTCGCTGACCGGCGCGCCCCCATGGGGCCACACGAGCTGGATGTGGGCATCGACGGCCTCCGGTGGGCTTGTAACGACGCCCGTCGGAGGCTCTGCGCGGGGCGCCTGGGTGCGGCCGTCTATCGCGTGGGCCCAGACGTTATGACGCGTGGGCACGCCATCCACGGTGACGAAGAAGTATAGCTTGTTTTGGGGCCGGCGGGCTGCGGCCACGCTGACATTGTTAAAATCCCAGACCGGAAAGATGCGGCCTCGATCGGTGAAGAGGCGGCGTTGGCCGATCCGGATGGCGCGCGCGGGCTGGTTGTTGAGTGCCATCCATAGTCGCACGACCGGGTCCCAGTCGCATGGGGGCGGGTTTAGCGCGTCGTCCTGAAAGATGTAAGCGGTGATGTTGGCCAGGATAGCCCGATTGACCGGCTGTCCGCCATGTGGCCACACGATCTCGATCTTCGCGATAACAGGTGTCCCCGTGGGCGTCGGGGTAACGCCCGGCGTGGAGGAAGGGCTGGGCGTCGCCGTCGGCGTCGGCGAAGAGGTGGGCGTGGGCGATGGAGTCGTCGTAGGCGACGGCGTGACAGTAGGGGATGGGCTGGGTGTAGGGGTGGGCGTCGCCGTGGGCGTCGGGCTCGGTGTGGCCGTTGGGGTCGCTGTGGGCGATGGGCTGGGCGTGGGAGAAGGTGTCGCTGTAGGTGAAGGCGTTGGCGTCGGCGTCGGGCTGAGCGTTGGCGTCGTTGATGGGGTGGTCGTCGGCGTCGGCGAAGATGTAGGCGATGGCGTGGGTGTGCTGGTCGGCGTCGGTGAGGGCGTGGCCGTTGGCGTCCCTGTAGGCGTCGGGCTGGGCGTCATCGAAGGCGTGGGGGTGGGTGTGGGCGTAGGCGTTAGCGTGGAGATAGGAGATGGCGGGAAAGTCGCTGTCGGCATGATAGGGGGCGTCGCGGGCGTTGAAGCCGACGCGGACACAGCTCGGATGAGCACCTTATGGAACACATCGTCGCCATCTCCCAGGCAGCTCAACCGCACATCCGCTCTCCCGGGCAGCCCGTTGATGAGCGCCAGGTCGTCCAGCAGCCACTCGGCTATCCGCCAGCGATTCGTCCCCTGCTTTTGGACCTCCCGGCGATGTATCACGCCGGAGATGTCCGTGTACTCAAACGCCCAGGCGTCGTTCCCCTGATCCAGGTACCATACCCGGACCAGATAGCCCGCGTCGGGCCGTGAATCACTGTACCGCCACTGGTCATCCACGTCCAGCGGGATGTAGATGCTCCCCTGCGCCTGATCTGTGCGGCGGGCATGTCGGCTATAGGGCTGCTTTCGCGCCTCCGGAGGTAGATCTTGTTTGACCAGATGCACGGTCCGGCTGGTCGCGTCCTCCCGTCGATAAAGGAAGAATTCCCAGTCGCCGGGGTCCCCCCCGATGCCCGTCTTGCCGAATTGCAGCGCGGGATACTCGCTGTCGCGGAAGACGATCCAGGTGTCAGTGGCTGTGCCTTCATCCACGCCGAGGGATCGGGGGATGTATTCGAACATCTCGGGTACCTGCGCCAGCGCCTCCAGCCATGGATACTGGACATCGATGAAGTCCGCGTGGTGGGCGAGGGCGTTATGGATCATCCAATAGGCGTACTCCACCGGAGCGTTCTCCCCCACCGGAGCGGTATAAGCAGGCTCAAAGGCGATGGGGACCTGGCGCCACAGACGATCGGCGATGTCCATGGATTCCCACCCCGCGCTGTCCCTGTATCCGACAGCGTTGTCCTTATCTGGCTTGAGGCCGTTGTTCTTGTACCCGATCCCCAAGGGGACCGCCCATCCCATGATCTGGCGCCGTGTGAGCCAGGAAGCCCTCCCATGCGCGGTACAGGCCCCAGGCCCTGCCTGTATCCAGATCGGCTTATGAGGGAACGCTTCGGCGTAGAGTTCCATGGCCTCCCGAATGAAGCCCATGTACTCCTCGCAGGTGACCTCCCTGGCGAGCTCGGCCGGATAATCGCACTTCCCTATCTGCTTGGTCGGCACCGTCTCATCGTCCACACCCACGCCGATCCATATCCCGGCCACTTGTGGATCGCCGTCATACCGCTCGCCGAACGCCTTCACCAGCTCGGCGAAGGCCTCTCTCCACACCGGATCATCATAAGCGGGCGCGCCGCGAGCGGGACAGTCTGGTGGCTGGAGCACGTAGCCTGTTAACTTTCCCTCGACGGTCGCCTCACGTCCCATACGGCGGTAGACCCACTGCGGCGTGAAGTCTTTCAGATGGCCGGAAGGCCCGGAGCCGTAGATCATCAACGTGAACTGAACGGGCTTCGAGATGACCTGGCCGGATGTCAGCTTCACCGTCATCTCCCGCGCCTTCGCCAGATAACGGTCATAGCCGGACCAGTTGTATACGCCAGGGGCCGGATTGACGTCCTCCCATGTGAACTCGATATGGGAGCCGATAGGGCCATACTCGGGATGTTCGGAGCGGAAGTCTTGGTTGCGCCATTCGTACATGACGTAGAGGATGGAGGGAAAGCCCGCCTCCGCCGTGGGCGTGGGGGTGGGCGAGACCTCCTCTGGGATGGGAAGGGCCTTCGTTGGGGTTGATGTGGGCGTTACCAGGGGAGAGGGAGGGGCGGGGCGCGGGCCCCGAAGCATCAGGACGATCCCCGCGAGGATGATGACCAG
>DUEN01000101.1 GCA_011176545.1 Caldilineae bacterium
TATGGCGACCTGGACATCTCCGTGCTGGACGAGTTGCCGCCTGGACGGCAGCCGGTCCGAACCCGATGGTTGCGGCCGGTGGAGAGGGAGCGGGCATACGCCTTCATACGCCGCCAGGTTGAGGAGGGACGCCAGGCTTTCATCATCTGCCCGTTGGTCGAGGGATCCGAGGACAGCGATGCCAAGGCCGCGGTGGAGGAGCACAGACGCCTGCAGGAGGAGGTTTTCCCCGACCTCAGGGTGGGCTTGTTGCACGGCCGCATGAAAGGCGAGGAGAAGGACGCGGTGATGCAGGCGTTCAGCCGCGGGGAGTTGGACATCCTGGTCGCCACCTCCGTCGTCGAGGTGGGGATCGACGTCCCCAACGCCACGGTCATCATGATCGAGGACGCGGAGCGGTTCGGGTTGGCTCAGCTACACCAATTCCGAGGCCGAGTGGGACGTGGTGAACATCCTTCCTATTGTATCTTGCTCTCTGATGCCAGCTCGGGCGATAGCGTGGAGCGGCTCAAGGCCATGGAGGAGACCCAGGACGGCTTCGTGCTGGCGCAGAAGGATCTGGAGCTGCGCGGCCCGGGAGACTTCTTCGGCACCCGGCAATCCGGCCTGCCGCCGCTGCATCTGGCTCAATTGAGCGACGTGCGGACCCTGGAGGCGGCTCGTGAGGAGGCCAAGAGGTTGTTCGAGGAGGATCCGGAGCTCTCCCGACCCGAACATAGGCCGCTTCGTGAGCAGGTCGCCCAGTTCTGGCACGGGCACGGGGATCTAAGTTAAAACGGAAAGAGACGGTTCTATGCCTATAGCCTTGTATCCGGGGACTTTCGATCCGGTGCACTATGGCCACATCGATATCGCCACACGCGCATCGGCGTTGTTCGATCGCCTGATCATCGCCATTTACGACAGCCCGGTGAACAAGCGTGTGCTCTTCCCCACGGAGGAGCGCGTGGCTTTAATGGAAAAGGCCGTTTGCCATCTACCCAATGTCGAGGTTGTGTCGTATAATGGGTTGACGGTGCACTTCGCGCGACAGGTGGGCGCGCACGTCATCGTGCGTGGGTTGCGCACCCTGGCGGACTTCGAGTTCGAGTTTCAGCTGGCCATGACTAATCAGAAGCTGGCCCCGGAGATCGACATGGTCACGTTGGTCACGCGCTCGGAGTACGCTTATCTGAGTGCCTCGATCCTCAAGGAGGTCGCGGGGTTGGGCGGTGACATCAGTGAGATGACGCCCCCCCATGTGCAAGAGGCCCTGCGCCGTCGCTTTGCAGAGTTAGGCAGCCCGCCCGGTCGTCAGGTTCCCAAAGCCCGACTGCGTGATCAACGGAAGCCGGGTCTGGAGCTGCCGCACACTTCCGGGGGGAGGTGATCATCATCGAAATCCTACAGCTCGTCGACCAGCTAGAAGCCGTCCTCAACCGCGGTTGGCGTGTGCCCTTCACGTCGAGCCTAATCGTGAACGAGGAGGAATGCCTGCGCCTGATCGACCAAATGCGCATGTCCGTGCCGGATGAGGTGCGGCAGGCCCAGCGCATTCTGCAACAACGGGACTACATCATCTTGCAGGCAGAACAGGAGGCCCGTCGGATCATGGATGAGGCTCTGCAGAGCGCCAGTGCCAGTACTCCCACCGGACAGGAGGCGCAGGACGTGGTCATGGCGGCTCAACAGCGAGCCGCCTCCATCGTCGCCGAGGCACGGCGGCGCAGCGAAGAGTTACAGCGCGAGGCGGATGACTACGCGCTCAACGTACTGCGTGAGCTCTCCCACCATCTGGAGAACCTGCTGATGGAGGTGCGCAACGGCATCCAGGTGTTGGCCGAGAAGCGGGTGTCGGAGGGCTCATCAGCCGAGGCCGCTGACTTCGAGGAGGAGGAAGACGAGGAGCTCTAGCCGGGCTGTACGTCACCTGATGACTCGCTCGCCGATGTGCGAATGACCGCGTTTTTGACACATATTACCCTCTGACCTATAATGCCTAGACGCATGTTTATCGTGCATGCGGAAGGTGGCGTATGCGTTATAACGTTGCACAGCTTTTAAAGGCACCGATCGGTGCCGTCAGACATTATCATATCGACGAAGACGTCACAGGGCTGGATCCTGATCTCGTCCCAACGGAGAGGCTGCGGGGTGAGGTCACCCTGTTGCGCACAGGTAATGGCATCCTGGTCACCGGGCACCTCACCACGGAGGTGGAGGTGGTATGTAGCCGGTGCCTGGAGCCCTCCTCGGTCGCTTTAGAGGTGGATCTGGAGGAGGAATTCCGTCCCACGGTTGACGTGATCACGGGGCGGCACTTGTTAATGGAAGAGGAAGATCAGGCCCTGTGGATCGATGCCCAGCACATCCTGGACCTGCATGAGGTTGTGCGCCAGAACCTATTGCTGGCGCTACCGTTACATCCTCTGTGCCGGGAGGATTGTGCTGGCATCTGCCCTCAGTGTGGGCAGAACCTGAACGAAGGGCCTTGTGACTGCATCGCGACCGAGGTAGATCCACGCTGGTCCGCCCTGTTGGAATTGAAGTTGGACCAGTGAGGGTGAAGCCTTTGTCGATCTGGATTGTGTGAGATCTCGCTAGAGGGAGGGAAGAGACCGTGCCACCACTGCCAAAGAGAAGGCTTTCGCCGGGGCGGCGTGACCGCCGTCGGGCGCATCACGCGCTGACGCCGCCGCACCTGGTTGAGTGCCCACAATGCCATAAGATGAGACGGCCTCACCATGTATGCCCCCATTGCGGCTACTATAAGGGGCGGGAGGTCATCGAGGTCGAGGAAGGGTGAGCTTCGCCCAGGGAGCCGCTTGAGCGCTGGGCAGGATAGAGACGGGTGATGCTTCGCTCGCTGAACTCGATGGTAAGCACACATGGGTAACGGCGATATGGGGGGATTGAGGGCCTGTCCCAATTCCCCCATTTGTTGCCATCGGCTTCCGTTTGAGGGGGCCTGTTCGGGAGGAGTAAGGAGCGATGTCACGGTTTGCCCTTGTATTCCCGGGGCAGGGTTCACAGGTCGTAGGCATGGCCCGGGCTTTGGTGGAGGCGTTCCCCGCCGCCCGAGAGGCCATGGCAGAGGCGGATGACATCCTGCGGTTTCATCTGAGCCGTCTTTGCTTTGAGGGACCTACCGAGAAGTTGACGGACACGGTCAACGCTCAGCCGGCTATCCTGGCAGCCAGTGTGGCCACGCTGCGCGCCATTTGGGATGCCTTCCCGCGATTGAAGAAGCCAATCGCCGTGGCCGGGCATAGTCTGGGCGAGTACACGGCTCTCGTCGCCGCGGGGACGCTTTCCTATCCCGACGCCCTACGCCTGGTGCGAGAGCGAGGCCGTCTCATGAAGGAGGCGGGTGAGAGGCGGCCTGGGGGAATGGCGGCCATCATCAGCCTGAACGAGGAGCAGGTCGCGCAGCTCTGCAAGCAGGCCAGCCAGGAGACCGGGGCCATCGTTCAGGTGGCCAACATCAATTCCCCCGGCCAGATCGTGATCTCGGGCGAGCATCCTGCGCTGGAGCGCGCGATGGAGTTGGCCAAAGCGCTGGGGGCGCGTCGGGTGGTGCGTCTGGCCGTCAGCATCGCCGCTCATTCGGTCCTGATGGCGCCGGCTGCCGAGGCGCTGCAGAAGGTCGTCCGCATCGTTGAGATGCGGCCAGCCGTCCCAGAGCTCATCGCCAATGTCACGGCCGCTCCCATATCGGCGGTGGAAGCCGTGCGGGAGGAGCTGGTGAGCCAGCTCACCGGACCGGTGCGCTGGACGGCCTCGGTGCAGAACATGATCCGCCAAGGCGTTGACACCTTCATCGAAGTGGGGCCTGGGCATGTGCTCTCCGGCCTCATCCGGCGCATCGACCGCAACGTCCGCACGATCAGCATCAACGAGCCGAAGGACATTGAAGCATTGGAATCGCTTGCTTAGGAGCGGGACATGCGTCTAGCCGGGAAGGTCGCCGTCGTCACAGGTAGCTCGCGCGGGATCGGCGCCGCGATCGCCCGTCGGCTGGCATCAGAGGGGGCGAAGGTCGTCATCAACTGCCATGCCAGCGCGGACGCGGCGGAGTCTGTCGCGGAGGAGATCCGCCAGGCCGGAGGCGAGGCCCTGGTCATCGTCGCCGACGTGAGCCGCTTCGAGGAAGCTCAGCGGCTTATCCAGCAAACCCTGGACGCCTATGGCCGCATCGATATCCTGGTCAACAATGCCGGGACCACCAGGGACGGCCTGTTAATGATGATGAAGGAGGCCGACTGGGACCTGGTGTTGAACACGAACCTGAAGAGCGTGTTCAACTGCTGCCGGGCAGCCGCCCGGAGCATGGTCCGCCAGCGCAGTGGGCGCATCATCAACATCACCTCAGTGGTGGGGCTGGTCGGGCAGGCTGGGCAGACCAACTACGCCGCCTCCAAAGCGGGCATTGTTGGCTTCACTAAGAGCCTGGCCCGCGAATTGGGCTCACGCAATATCACGGTGAACTGCGTGGCGCCCGGCTACATCCCCACAGCATTGACGGAAGTCCTGCCAGATGAGCTCAAGCAGGCCATCCTGGATCAGACGCCGCTCAAGCGGATGGGACAACCGGAGGAGGTCGCCGCGGCGGTGGCTTTCCTGGCCTCCGACGACGCTTCCTTCATCACTGGACATGTGCTAAACGTAGATGGCGGGCTGGCGATGTGCTAGCCGAGGGCCAGCTCGCATCTGAAACTTTCCAAAAGAGACGCCAGAGCAGGTCGCGGGATAGCCAGCGAGGGCATAATCCCATCGCCACGTCAGGCGGGCCTGTGTAGGGATCGTTCTTATGGAACAAAAACTGGGTAAGGTCATCATCGCCCCTGACGTGCTGACCACCATCGTACGTCTGACGGCGCTGTCACAGCCGGGCGTACGTCGTATGGCCTCCGTTCCTAATCGGCTCGTGCGGGTCCTGCGAGGGGGGAATACGGACGAGGGGGTATATATCGACGTCGCAGAGGACAGCGTCACCGTCGATGTGTATGTCATCGCCGACGCCGGCATGAATATGCGGGAGTTGGGCGAGGCGTTGCAACGAGAGATCGCCCGTGCGATTCACGATATGGTGGGCATGTCGGTCTGCCGGGTCAACGTGCACATCGACAACGTCGAGTTCGCTCCGACGGCCGGAGCGCCCATTCACCCTCACCCGATATCCGAGCGTTCGCCTTCTGATCCTTCGGAGGGGTGGGAGGCTAGAACGTGAAGGTCAGGCGGCGGGCACGTATGGCTGTGCTCCAGGCGCTCTTCGAGATCGATTTAACGGGACACGATCCCGAGGCCGTGTTGGCAGAGCGGCTCAGCTATTACAACCTGCCGGCTGCTGGTCAGACCTTCGCCCGAAACCTGCTGCGTGGCGTCCTGGCACATCGGGACATCCTGGATCGCATGATCGCCCGTTATGCTCCCGAGTGGCCAGTAGAACAGATTGCGGCCATCGATCGCAACATCCTGCGCATGGCGTTGTATGAGATGGCTGCCCAAAACGACGTACCCATGAAGGTGGCCATCAATGAGGCCGTGGAATTGGCCAAGATCTTCGGTAGTGACGCGAGCCCTCGCTTCGTGAACGGCGTTCTGGGCTCGGTCGCGGCCAAGGAGCGTGATTTCGTGCTCCCTTACCCAGTGCCAGAAGGGAAAGTCTCAGCGAACGTGGACAACTCCACCTCTGGATGAGAGGGAAATGGATTTGAGATGAACATTTTTGGTGTTGGACCCTGGGAACTGATCGTGGTAGCGGTTTTGGCTTTGATCTTCATCGGGCCGGAGAGGCTGCCCGAGGTGATGCGGCAGATCGGGCGCGTGGTCGGTCAACTACGGCGTATGTCGGCGGAGTTCACTGCTGAATTCCAAGAAGAGCTGGCCCCGCTACAGGAACTGCAGCGAGAGCTGACGTTAACCCCACAAAGCCAGGATACGGGCAACGGCAGGGCCGCGGAGGAAGAGAAGGCGCAGACGACGTCGCCCTCGACAGCGACGGAGAAAGCGCAACCAACGGCCTCCAAAGCCCCTACGGAGGAGGAGCCCTCCGAGGAGGCCCAGTCTACCCCACCGGCCGCTGAATCAGCCCCATCGTCAACGGAAGAGGCGGTGGAATCTCCGGGGGCTTCGGAAGCAGAGGAGGTCGCCCCTGAGGTGAAAGCCGAGGAGGTCGAGGCTATCGCCGAAGTTAAAGAACCAGAGGGCGAGGGAGGGGAGACGCCGACGCAGACGGCGGTTGAGGGGGAGGAGATCGCCTCTCCCAAAGAGGAGGCTGCCCCTGCCGATGAGGAGACAGCCGTTGAGCCTGCCTCAGAGGGAGAGCCCATAGAGGCGGCACCTGCAGCTTCATCTGTGTCTGAGGAGGCCACATCAGACGAGGAAGAGCCTGCCACCGAGGCTACTATCGAGGGGGAAAGCCCCGCCGCCGCGGAGGAGGTCGTCCCAGAGGCTGTCTCATCAGAGAAGCCTGATTTGCCCGCCGGGGGGCAGGAGCTAGCCGAACCACCTTTAGAGCCAGCGGAGCCAGAGGCAGAAACGACGGAGGACGAGGGGGAGATGCCGACGGAGGAGGCGGAGGGATCTGCCGATATCTCCTCACAGGCAGCGCCGGAAGCTACTTCTACTGAGATGACGGAGTAGTGTCTATGTCGGCCGATGATGAACTCCAGATGACGATAATCGAACATTTAATGGAGCTGCGTGAGCGGATCATTAAGGCCGGCCTGGCACTGCTGGGAGGGATGTTCATCGGGGTCTTCTTTGCTCGCCGGTTCCTGGAGTTGCTCGTCGCGCCGCTGGGGCCAGAGGGACGGATCCAGTCCCTCAAACCGGCGGAGAACATTATCGTCTTCTTCAAGGTCGCTCTCATTCTCGGCGTCGTCCTGGCCATGCCGGTGATCTTTTATCAGTTCATGGCGTTCGTGGCCCCCGGGTTGACGAAAGAGGAGAAACGGGCCTTATTGCGCATCGTCCCAGCGGCTACATTCCTGTTCGCGCTAGGGGTGGGGTTTGGCGCGTTCGTCATCCTGCCGTTCACGCTAGGCTATCTGCAGAGCTTCCTCAGCGATATCATCCAGCCAGATTATTCCGTGGATTATTACATCGCCTTCGTTACCAACTTCACCCTGGCCATCGGCGGCGCATTCGAGACACCTCTGGTCATCGCCTTCCTGGCGCGACTCGGGTTCGTGAGCCCGGATGGCCTTCGCCGGAGCCGGCGTTACGCCATCGTCATCATCGCCATCCTGGCGGCCGTGATCACGCCCACGCCGGATCCCTTTAACATGATGCTGGTGATGGCGCCGTTGTTGCTGCTGTACGAGTTCGGCATCATCTTGGCTCGTCTGACCTATCGGCCCAGGCCCAGTTGATACGTGGAGTCACGAAAGCGTAGCGCATCGGGGTTCCTGGGGATGAGCCAGGGCTCGAGGCGGGCCGGGCTGACTTTATGAGCCTTGGCGATGAATGAATCGCGGGAGGAAAGACGCGCCTTTGAAGTGGTGGCATCGTGTGGTGGATCTGACCCACCCGATCACATCTGAGATCCCCATCTGGCCGGGCGACCCACGCCCGGCCTTTGTCACCCTGGCGACGATGACAGAACAGGGATATCAGCTGCGCCGGGTCGAGATCGGGGAGCACAGTGGGACCCATCTGGGGGTGGCTGGTCACATGCAGGCGGCTGGGATCACGGTGGATCAGCTCAGGGCGGAGGAGCTGATCAGCCCGGCCATCGTCGTGGACGTCCGCGCTCAGGTCGTCGCCGATCCCGACTTCGCGCTTTCTGTGGCGCACATACAGGCGTGGGAGGCGGAGTACGGCGATGTACCATCCGACTGCGTCGTGCTCCTGGCGACGGGATGGGACGCCCGCTGGACGGATCCCAAGGCCTACCTGAACGTGGACGATCAAGGGGTCATGCACTTTCCCGGATTCGCTCCTGAGACCGTTCGCTGGCTGGTGGAAGAGCGTCATGTGCGCGGTCTCGGCACGGACACCCCGGGGATCGATCCGGGATACGAGAGCGCCTTCGAGGGCAACCGGTATCTATTACGGGAACGGCGTTTCCATCTGGAGAACCTGGCCCGGCTGACGGAGCTCCCGCCGACGGGCGTCTGGCTCTTCATCGGCGCGCTCCCCTGGGCTGGTGGGACGGGCAGCCCAGCGCGGGTGCTGGCCCTCATCGAACGAGGCTCTTGATGGGGTCAAAGGCATGGAGAAGAAAGATGAGCGTCCCGTTCGCGTGATCATCATGGGCGCGGCGGGCCGCGATTTTCACAATTTCAACGTCCACTTCCGAGGGGATGCCCGCTATCAGGTCGTCGCGTTCACGGCCACCCAGATCCCCAACATCGAGGGACGGCGTTACCCGCCTGAGCTGGCCGGATCTCTCTATCCGGAGGGGATCGCCATTTATCCTGAAGCCGAGCTGGAGCGTCTGATCCGGGAGTTAGACGTAGATCGCGTCGTCTTCGCTTACAGCGATGTGTCCCATGAGTATGTGATGCACTGTGCCTCGCGCGTGTTGGCCGCAGGCGCGGATTTTCAGCTCATGGGCCCCAAAGCGACGATGCTGGAAGCCCGGAAGCCGGTGGTGGCCATATGCGCCGCGCGTACGGGGAGCGGCAAGTCCCAGACGACGCGGCGCATATGCGGCATCCTGCGCGGGCGAGGGATACAGGTGGTCGCTGTGCGGCATCCGATGCCCTACGGCGATTTAGCGAGGCAGGCCTGTCAGCGGTTCGCCGCCCTGGAGGACCTGGATCGCTCCCGCTGTACGATCGAGGAGCGGGAGGAGTACGAACCGCTCATCAATCGAGGGATCATCGTCTACGCTGGCGTGGACTATGAGCGGATCCTGCGTCGGGCGGAACAGGAGGCGGACGTGATCGTGTGGGATGGCGGCAACAACGATTTCCCCTTCTTCCGCCCGGATCTGCACATCGTCGTCGTAGACCCCCATCGCGCTGGCCATGAGATTCGCTATCATCCGGGAGAGACGAACGTGCGCATGGCCGACGTGGTGGTCATCAACAAGGTCGATACCGCGGATTATGAGGCCATCGCCCGCGTGCGCGAGCATGTGTGGTCAGTGAACCCGCGGGCGCACATCGTGGAGGCCGCCTCCCCCATCTTCGTGGAGGATCCCCGGGCGATCAGGGGGAAGCGCGTGTTGGTGGTAGAGGATGGGCCGACGTTGACCCACGGGGAGATGGCCTATGGGGCCGGGACGGTCGCCGCGCGGCGCTTCGGCGCGGCGGAGATCATCGATCCCAGGCCCTATGCAGTGGGCTCCATCCTTGAGGTTTATGAAAAGTACCCGGCGATAGGCCCGGTCTTGCCCGCCATGGGATATGGGCAGGAGCAGATCGCCGAATTGGAGACCACCATCAACCGCGTGCCCTGCGATCTCGTCATCGTGGCGACCCCGATCGACTTGAATCACGTGGCGCGCATCCAGCATCCCACACAGCGGGTGCGCTACGAGTTACAAGAGATCGGCCAGCCGACGCTGGACCAGATCGTGCTGGCCTGGCTGGACGATCGTGTGAGACATGGCGTGGATTCCCCCTTATCCGATATGGCAAACTAGACGTGGAGGATGGACATGAGCAGTGTGGTTCAGGTAGCGGAGAGACCTCGCGTGCAGGAGCGATTTCAACGGCCTGCCGACCTGGATGAGCGGCGGGCAGAGTTGGAGCGTATCATTGACGAGATGGAGCGGGTGATCGTAGCGTTCTCGGCGGGCGTGGATAGCACGCTGGTGCTGAAGGTGGCCTATGATCGTCTAGGTGACAACGCGCTGGCCGTTACCGCGGTCTCTCCTAGCTTGCCCGAGTCGGAACTTCAGGAGGCGATTGAGCTGGCGCGGTTGATCGGCGCCCCTCACCGCCTGCTGGAGACGCATGAGCTGGATGACCCGAATTACGCGGCCAACCCGATCAACCGCTGCTATTTCTGCAAGATGGAGCTATACGACGAGTTGTTCGAGCTGGCGCAACGCGAGGGGTATCGCTACATCCTGAACGGAGCTAACCTGGATGATGTCGGGGATTTCAGGCCGGGCGAGCAGGCTGCGCGGGAATTCGGCAACGTGCGCAGTCCCCTGCGAGAGGCCGGGCTGACCAAGATCCATGTGCGCGCCCTGGCCCGAGAGCTGGGCCTGCCCAACTGGAACAAGCCGGCGATGGCTTGCCTGAGCTCCCGCCTGCCCTATGGGACGCGGGTCACGCGAGAGACGCTCAAGCAGGTGGAGCAGGCCGAAGCATATCTGCGTAGCCTGGGCTTCCGCCAGTTGCGGGTCCGCCACCACGGCGACCTGGCCCGGATTGAGGTGGAGCGCCCGGATCTGCCACGCCTGATCGAATTGGGTGAGGAGATCACCCGGAAGCTGAAGCAGTTGGGATACACCTATGTGACGGCTGACCTGCTCGGCTTCCGCTCTGGGAGCATGAATGAGACTCTCAAGAGGGATGGAGCATAAGGCGCATATGTCTGACGTCAGGGCGAGATCGGAGACGCCGCGGACCCGCGATGGGCTCTACGAGCTGTTGGAACGGGTGCGCGCTGGCGAGATCGATCTGGAACGGGCGGTGGATGTGCTGGCTGGCTGGCCAATGGACGATCTTGGGTTCGCTCGGGTGGATCACGCCCGCAGCCTGCGCCAGGGTATGCCGGAGGTCGTCTTCGCCGAGAGCAAGACCCCGGAGCAGGTGGCGAGCATCATGCAAAGGATCGCCCAGAACGCCGGCGCGGCCCTGGCTACCCGGGCCAGCCGGGAGGCGTTCGAGGCCACCCGAGAGCTGCTGCCGGAGGCCAGGTACCACGAGATGGCCCGCGTGATCACGGTCGGAGGGCCTCTGCGCGAGCCGGATCCCGACGCGGGCGTAGCACTCGTCGTCAGCGCGGGCACGTCGGACCTGCCCGTGGCCGAGGAGGCCGCCCTGACGGCGTGGTTTCTGGGAGCCCGGGTGGAACAGCTACATGATGTAGGCGTCTCCGGGCTTCACCGGCTGCTGTCGGCGCGCGAGCAGCTCCTGAGCGCCCGGGTGATCGTCGTGGTCGCTGGTATGGAGGGCGCGCTGCCCAGCGTGGTCGGCGGGCTCGTCTCATGCCCGGTGATCGCCGTCCCCACCAGCGTGGGATACGGCGCCAGTTTTGGTGGGTTGGCCGCGCTGCTCGCTATGCTGAACTCCTGCGCCCCCGGCGTGGCTGTCGTGAACATCGACAACGGGTTTGGCGCCGGGGTGCTGGCCTACCGGATCGTGTCAGGAGGTCCTTGAGGTGCGGATTGCCTACTTCGACGTCTTCCTCGGCGCTAGCGGCGATATGATCCTGGGGACGCTGGTAGACGCTGGCGTGCCCGTCGAGCGACTGCAAGAGACCATCGATCGGCTTTATCTACCCGAACCTGTCCAGATCACGGCGCAGCCCGCCTCTCACCACGGCCTGCGCGGCACGCGAGTCACCGTACGCTCTGCCGAGTCCCATCACCACCGCCGCCTGGCCGATATCATCCGCATCCTGGAGGCCGCCGATCTGGAGGCCGCGGTGCGGGATCAGGCCTTAATGGTGTTCCAGCGACTGGCTGAGGCGGAATCGCGCGCCCACGGTGTGCCAATAGAGGAAGTTCATTTCCACGAGGTGGGCGCGCTGGATGCCATCGCCGACATCGTGGGCGTGGTGGCCGGGTTGCGCTGGCTGGGGATCGAGCGGGTCGTATGCTCTCCGCTCCCCGTATCCCACGGGCTGGGACGCGGCGCGCATGGCCCCCTGCCCTTGCCCGCGCCGGGCACGCTGGCGCTGCTGGAAGGGGTCCCGATACGCGGCCTGGAGGTCGAGGGTGAGACGCTCACGCCGACCGGCGCGGCCCTACTCACGACGCTGGCCAACGAGTTCGGCCCATGTCCGGAGATGCGGCTGGAGCGGGTGGCCTACGGAGTGGGACAGAGGGAGTTCCCCGAGGCTCCTAACCTGCTTCGGCTCCTCATCGGCGAGGAAGGGGCGGATCACGTCGAGGCGCGGAAAGAGCGCCTGCGATTGTTGGAAGCCAATATCGATGACATGAACCCGGAATGGTTCGGGCCGTTGACCCAGGCGCTCCTGGAGGAGGGCGCGTTGGACGTATGGCTGACGCCCATCTATATGAAGAAGGGGCGGCCTGGGACGTTGCTCTCCGTCCTCGCCCGGGCGGAGGACGCGGCTCATCTGCGCGCCAAAGTCCTGGCGGAGACGACCACGCTGGGCATCCGCGAGCTAGAGGTGACGCGGTGGCCCCTGCCTCGACGCGTGGAGAGCGTCCAGACGCCGTTTGGCGAGATCCGTGTCAAGCTGGCGGAGTTCGCTCCGGGCCGGTGGAAGGCCTCGCCGGAACATGAGGACTGCCTGCGCGCCGCGCGCGCGGCCGGGGTCCCCCTGAGGGAGGTTTACCAGACGGCGCTGGCCGCCGCGCTGTCGCTGACATCTATGCCATCATCATGAGCACGGGGCATATAGTGAGGCTCTCTCACGCTTTCGTGATCGGGCTGATCCTGCTGGCTCTGTTGTCGCCGAAGGGAACGCTTTCTCGCGCGGCGGATGAAGGGGCATCCTTCCTCTATGCCCCCCACGCCCCCGGCGAGATGCTCGTCGGGCTGAAGGATCTTCCTGCGCGAGCCCCTCTGGATCGCCGCGTCGCCGCGTTAGCGGCGGATTGGGGCGCGGAGGTCATCGAGAGGGTGGACGCGCTGGGGATCGCCCGGCTTCGCGTTCCAGAGTATCGGCTCGCCTCGATGTTGGCCCAGATGCGCTCCGACCCCCGAGTCGCGTGGGCTGAACCCAACTATCTGATCCATCTGGATCTCACTCCCGATGATCCCCTGTATGCCACCCATCAGGTGGCCTATCTGGGTCGGCTTCAGGTAGAGCAGGCATGGGATGTCACGACCGGCCGTCCCGAAGTGGTCATCGCGGTGCTGGACACCGGCGTCGATATGAGCCATCCCGATCTGGCGCCTGGTATTTGGACGAATCCCGGCGAGGTCCCTGACAACGGCCTGGATGACGACGGCAACGGCTTCGTGGATGACGTGCACGGGTGGGACTTCGCTGGCGAGGATGCGGATCCCTCGGACGATCATGGACATGGCACCCACGTGGCGGGCATCGCGGCCGCCCGCATCAACAACGCGTTGGGCATCGCTGGCATGGCGGGGAGCGTCACCATTATGCCGGTGGATGTGTTTAACGGCGGCATCGGCACCTACGCGGACCTGATCCAGGCCATCGTCTACGCGGCCGACAATGGCGCGGACGTGATCAACATGAGCCTAGGGGCGCTCTCGTACTCTCGAGGTGAGGAAGCCGCGGTCGAGTACGCCTGGCGACGGGGCGTCGTGCTGGTGGCCGCGGCCGGCAATAACGGGAACGAGGCGTGGCATTACCCGGCCGCCCATCAACACGTCATCGGGGTCGCTGCCACGGACGGGGCGGATCATCGGGCGGGGTTCTCCAGCTTCGGGCCGTTCGTCTCCGTAAGCGCCCCCGGCCTCTCGGTCTTCTCCACTTATCCTGAAGCCCAGTATAGCTACATGCACGGTACCTCCATGGCCACCCCGCATGTGTCCGGGCTGGCCGCCCTCCTCCTCTCCTACAACCCAACGCTGACCAACGAACAGGTCCGTGACCTCATCGAGTCAACGGCCGACGATCTGGGAGCCGAAGGGTGGGATCCATATTACGGACATGGACGCATCAACGCGGCACGGGCGTTAGCCGCCGCGCCCCCGCCGCCGGATCCGTTGCCGCCACCGGAGCCATCGCCTCCCTCCGAGCCGATCTGGCCCGAGGGCTGCGTGGATATGATCCAGGATGGGAGCTTCGAGGCGGACTCCGGAGGCATCTGGCATTTGGAGGGTGAGGCGGAGGTCCGGGCTGGCCTCGCGTTCACGGGGACGCGAGCGCTTCACCTGGCGGGGGTAAACGGTGCCAGCGGGATCGCCTGGCAGGCGATAAAGATGCCTTACACGACCACAGCCGTCACGCTGGCATTCGCCTTCCGCATCGAAAACAAGGACTTCGGCCTCAGCGGGGATCCCGAGGAACCGTCCCGGGATCGGCTCCGGGTGGATTTCCAGAACGCCGTGGGCGAGACGTTGATCCCTCTCCTGCGCACTGGCAACGCCGCCGACACTGTGCCGGATGGGCTGCCATGGGACGAGTATCTATACACGCTCTCCCCGAGCGATCTGGCGATACTGCGGGCAGCCGGCGAGGTGCGCCTGAGCTTTTACGGGGACAATGGGCCGGATAGCTGGCCCACGGATTTCTACATCGACGCCGTGCGGCTGTGCGTCCAGACCACTCCACAGTCGCAGTGGCCATATCACCTCTGGTTTATCATCAACCCTCCCTGATCCATAAGAGCGTGTCTGAAAAGTGCGACGAGGAACCACCAAGGCACTAAGACCCTAAGATGAAGACAGAAGCGCACTATGGAAGGCTTACCAAGTTAAAGAGAGACCCCGGTTCACTCTTATTGAGACCCCCCTTAGCGTCTTGGCGACTTCGTGGTATATTTTCAGACACCTGTTGTCGCAATTGCGACAATCACACTCTAAGAGCGTGTCTGAGAGTTCCTCTGTCGAGACGATAGGCCCGGCACACAGGCACCGGCTGAAAGCCCGGTGCCTGTCCATGATTCAGACACGCTCCAAAGTTCGTCATTTATCTTGGGGATGGAAGCTCTGACACGCTTTGAGGCGCGGGGCGCGACATGGCGTGGGTTGAGCTAGACCATCTGCGGTTGTGGTACGAGATGGCCGGCCACGGGCCGCCATTGGTGCTGTTACACGGCCTGGGATCCAGCAGCGCCGATTGGGCGTTGCAGTTGTCGGGTTTCTCGTCTTACTATCGGGTGATCGCCCCCGATCTGCGCGGGCACGGGCGCACTTGGTGTGAACGTTCGTGGCGCGCTATCTCCATTGAGCATATGGCTGCCGATATCGCCGTGCTCCTGGAGCGATTGAACGCCAGGCCGGCGCACGTGCTCGGCCTTTCCATGGGCGGCTGTGTAGCCCTTCATCTGGCGCTCGATTATCCCGGCTACGTGCGTACCTTGACGTTGGTGAACACCGGCGCTACCATTCGTCCCACGAGGCGTCGCCTTCTGCGAGGGTTGTGGCGCGTCCTCGCCCTGGTATCGCGCGGGCCCGGGGCCATGGCCCAGATCATAGCGAAGGGGTTGTTCCCTCAGCCTGATCAAGAGCAGCTACGGCAGGAGGCGATCGCTCGTCTCGGCCAGGTGGAGCCCAGGGCGTATCTGGCGGCCCTTTGGGCCGTCTTACGTTTTGACGTGCGTCATCGGTTGCATGAGATCCGCCATCCGACGCTGGTCGTAGCAGGGGATCGGGATGATACCCTGGGGCCGAAGCCGACGCGCGCGCTGGCGGAAGGCATCCCTGGAGCACGACTCGTCATCATTCCGAATTCCCGACATGCCACGCCTATTGATCAGCCCCAGATCTTCAACCAGGTCGTATTGGACTTCCTTCGAGGCATTGATGAGGCCCAGGAAGGTATTCCATATGTCTCCATCATCCACCACGTAGAAGCGAGGTGAAGACCATGTTCGACATGGAAAAGCTGCGATTCGATCCGGAAGAGGGGATCACGGTGCGCGAGCCCCCAGGCCAGGGTTACGGATACTGGGCTGGCGGCATGAAGGCGGCTTACGATCCGGACACGAGGAAGTTCTATCTGTTCTATCGGCAGCGGGTGCCGTTAGAACGAGGCCGCGGAGGTCGATGCGCTATCGCTGAGAGCGAGGATGGTATCCATTTTCGGGACATCTGGTCGGCTACCAAGGAGGACTTCCTCGCCAACTCCATCGAGGTGGGATGTCCGGTGAAGGACCCCGCGGGCGGATGGCGGTTGTACGTCAGCTATGAGTACGCGGAAGGTGACTACTGGCGGGTCGATGTGCTGCAGGGAGAGACCCTGGCCGACCTCGACGTGCAGGCGCGGCGGACCGTGATGCTGCCTCAGGATTATGGGCTCAGCTTCGTGAAGGATCCGGTGGTGTATATCGTGGACGGCCGGTACCATGTCTACGTGTGTGGTTCACCCCGGCAGCGCTATCGGGTCGAGGAGGATGGCACCATCGTCACCATCGGCCACGATGCCACGCTGCTCATGGTGTCCGACGACGGGCTGCACTTCCCTCGCGCCCGATATGTGTTCGAGCCCACGGGTGAAGGCTGGGATGGGATGCGCGCCCGCATTAACTGTCTAATCCCCATGGAGGACGGATACGCCGTGTTCTACGATGGCGGCGCGGGGTTCTACGACAACTACGAGGAGTGGTGCGGCCTGGCTTACTCCCCGGACGGGGTGACCTTTACCCGATTGACCAAGGAGGGACCCTGGGTGCGCTCCCGATACGGCTGTGTGCGTTATGTGTATGGGCTTCGGGTTGAGGACACCATCTATTGCTACTATGAGTACACCCGCCCGGATCTCTCCCATGAGCTGCGGGTCAGCAAGATCGAACTGGGATAGCCAATGCACATTAGCCATGCAGTCGGGAAAAGTCAATACCCTCAATGGAACATAGTGACATTTCCCTGGCAGGCCGAAATTAAACTGGACAATCTCTGTGAAGTCTGCTATACTTAACACGGGTGGGCTAAAGCAGGGCATGACCCAAACACATCCATCCCAAATGAGGAGGTGATGTTACCCTAACATAAGTGCATTCCTCTTCCCCGTAGCCTCTTTAAGCTATCTTCGTCTCTTCGAAGTTGGAAAGGAGTAGGGAGCTATGCGCCGATATGTCGTAGTAGCAATATCGTTGCTCATCCTAGGAGCTTTATCGTTTGGGAGTGCCTGGGCTGCCCCTGTTGCACAAGAGCCAGGAGAATCGACATCTCTACCAGGCTCTGTAGAGA
>DUEN01000102.1 GCA_011176545.1 Caldilineae bacterium
CGCCCGGGCGATGACGTGGTCATAGCCCACCAGATTCCATACGTAGTCGAGCTCCCCACCCGGCGTGAGCCCATCCAGCTCTCTACGGACAGTCTCCACCTGCGTGCGGAAACGCTCGTAGAGTCGATCGAGGAGCTCGTCCGCGGGTACGGGCATGTAGCGCCGGGCGCCATCGGCCATGGTACTCAGCACGGCCCCCCGCGAGGCCAGACGCCCCAGCACTTCATAGATCATGGAACGAGGCACACCTGAGAGCTTGCTCAGCTCATAGCCGGTGACGGGACTCTTGCGCAGGAGGGCCACATAGGCTTTTGCCTCATATTCCGAGAAACCAAGGACCTGCAGTCGCTCAATCACGTTCATGTTCCGACTCCGCCCGCTCAAGAGCACATCTGGGGGCTACTTAAGGCAGCGCGGTTGAAAAGCCACCGTATCGCGTCACGATCAGGCGTTCGGTCTGAGAGAGCCCCCTTCAGACGGCCCTCATCCTTCCATTATCGTAGGGCGTGCACCGCCGCAATCCCCTTCGCTCATATTGGAATACCTGACAGGAAGACGACATGTATGTGATCCTTCTCTGAGGGCAGAGACTCTTGCGCCTCCGAAAGTAGGGGCGATCGGCCGGTCGCCCCTACCCTGGCGAAACATGGCGATAAAGAATGCAGTCACTGCCGTATGTCATCTACGCTAATATGAGCGATCCTCTTTTCCTTTCCCATCGAGAGTATAGTCGTTGTGATAATAACAACCACGACCAACTATACCATGACATGAGCCAGCCATCAAATTCGCAACTGCATAGGACTTCGGTAAAGATTCTAGCTGCCGGACAAGCACGATAGAGGCGCAGCGATGCCGCGCCCACTGTGGATAAAGGCCCCCCCAAATATGTCACATTTCCTTCCAAGGCGACCCTTTCTGTGCTATGGTATGTTATTGTCCGAAGCACTTATGCATCGACAAGGGACGCTTTCAGGAGAAACACATGAACTGGGATCCCCTGCTCTCGTCTTTTGGGTTGGTCTTCGTGGCAGAGTTAGGCGATAAGACGCAACTGGCCGTCCTGACGCAGACGTGTAAGTACCGCCGCCCTCTCCCTGTGTTCCTAGGGGCGAGCGTGGCCCTGACCGCCGTGACCGCTCTCAGCGTGGTCTCCGGGCATGTATTAAACCGCCTGCTTCCGCAAGAGTTCATTCGCGCCGCGGCGGCGCTGGCGTTCCTGGTTATGGGCGGGCTCATCTGGTGGGAGGCAGCGAAATCAAAAGCCGACGAACCGGAGATAGAGAGCCAATGTGAGGCGTTCTCTCAAGAAGCCAGCCGTGGGCTTTCAGCATGGAATTGGCGAGCCTTCGGTACAACGCTGGCCTTGCTCTTCCTCGCGGAACTGGGCGATAAGACGCAATTGGCCGTGGTGGGGATGAGCTGTAGGGAATCGGCGATGGGGCTCGTGTTCGCCGGAAGCGTTTTGGCGTTAATCAGCATCACGCTCATCGCCGTCGTCGGTGGACGGCGGCTGAGTCAGCTCATCCCAGAACGGCTGCTGCTCAGGCTCTCAGCCGCGGCGTTCGTGATCATGGGCGGCCTCATAGGGCTCAATATCCTCTGACGGCAGGGGCAATTCATGAATCGCCCCTGCCCTACCTCGCGATCGGACCTTTTTGGGCGGACAGTGAGCTGTGATATAATCCATGAGCGTGTACGATATCGTGCATGGAAGACGGCGTTCATCTTCGACCTCGTGGGGAGTATTGTGCCTTTTTCTGGAATCACTCTGCCGATATTACTCGCTCGGCTGCTTATCCTCATGGTCGCGCTGAGCGTCCATGAGTTCGCCCACGCCTGGATGGCCGTCCAGCTAGGCGATCCCACCCCACGCCGGGATGGGCGATTAACGCTGAACCCACGGGCCCACCTGGATGTACTGGGGTCTCTGATGTTCCTGATCGCTGGCTTCGGATGGGCGAAGCCGGTCCGTTGGAACCCATGGAATATCCGAATCGACCAGCGATGGGGCAGGCTCCTCGTCGCGGCATCCGGGCCGCTGTCTAATCTCTTGCTCGCGGCCTTGACCGCGTGGGGGCTCCAGATCACGGGGATCATCCCATTGCCTCGCTCCGGCGGGATCTGGGTGATCCTCCCCAGCCCCGCGCTGCTCATCCGGGAGTTCATCTTCCTGAACGTCGTGCTCTGCTTCTTCAACTTGCTCCCCATCACGCCATTGGACGGCTTCGAGGTCGCGACCGGTTTGCTACCTCCGAGCCTGGCTTATCACTTCCGAAGGCTGGCGCCGTATGGTCCCTTCATCCTGCTGCTCCTGATCATCCTCCCTGTGAACCTACTCGGGTTGATCCTGGGGCCTCCGGTGACGGCCACGCTGAGATTGCTGTTAGGATAAGAGAAAGGTTAACATGGCGAAAGCGAAGATCACAATCATTG
Source organism: Caldilineae bacterium (assembly GCA_011176545.1). Classification (GTDB taxonomy): domain Bacteria; phylum Chloroflexota; class Anaerolineae; order DUEN01; family DUEN01; genus DUEN01. Next base: position 2,437 of record DUEN01000102.1, read on the forward strand.
GTTTAGGGGTTGTCGGCAGCTCGCTGGGCATGGCGCTGAGGCAGGGCCACCGAGATTATGAGGTCGTCGGCCACGATAAGGAGCCCAAGGTCGCCGCGGCTGCGCGCAAGGCGGGAGCGGTCGATCGGACGGATTGGAACCTCATCAGCGCCTGTGAGAACGCGGATCTCATCATCCTGGCTCTCCCGGTGGCGGCGATTCGGGATACCATGGAACATATCGCTGAGATCCTTAAGCCAGGGTGCGTCGTCACGGACACGGCCAGCATCAAGGTCCCGGTGCTCCGCTGGGCGGAGGAGCTCTTGCCCCACCACGCCCACTTCGTCGGCGGAGATCCCATCATCAGCGCTCCCGAGGATGCGACAGGGGTAGAGGCGGCCTCAGCGGAACTCCTGCGCGACGCCATCTACTGTCTGTGCCCAACGGCCACCGCCGTCCCCGAGGCCGTGGAAGTCATCGCCGATCTGGTCAGCCGGGTGGGCGCGCGCCCGCTCTTCCTGGACGCCGCGGAGCACGATGGCCTGACCGCGGGCGTGGATCATCTCCCCACCATCATGGCCGCGGCGCTGTTGGAGATCACGGCCCTGACGGCTCCCTGGCGCGAGATGCGCAAGCTGGCAGGCGGGCAATATCAGGCCGCCACTCATTTCGCATCGGAGGATGCTGCCGCCTATCGAGCGATGGTCCTGGCCAACAAAGACAACGTCCTCCATTGGATCGATACGCTGATCGAAAACCTGCGCCAGTGGCGTCAGCGCGTGGCCAACGAAGAGGGTGAGGCGCTGGAAGAGGCATTTCAACAGGTTCTGGACGCGCGAAACCGATGGCTGCGCCAAAAGGCCAGCGGGCAGTGGGAGGAGGGAACCCAGGTAGACATGGGCGAGGTCCCCGGCTACTGGCGCAGCCTGCTAGGATTCGGCAGGCCCTCGCGCAAGCGTGAGCCATGAGCATACCGCCCCCGGCGTAATTCACGATCTAGGCAGGTCATGACATGACATCAACGACCTCTCTCGAGCACCTGGCGGCCCAAGGGCGCCCCATACGCAGCCTATCGGTCTGCATGCCAGCGTATAATGAGGAGGAAAATCTCCCCGGGATGATCGCCGACGTGGTCGCGGTGATGCGGCCGCGCTGCGATGACCTCGAGATCGTTGTGACCAACGACGGCAGCAAGGATCGCACGGGCGAGGTGCTCGAAGAGCTGGCCCGCCAATATCCGGAGCTCAAGCCTGTCCACCACGAGGTGAACCAGGGATACGGGGCAGCCGCCTATACCGCTATCAGTCACGCGACCAAGGAGCTCATCTTCTTCACGGACTCGGACCGCCAGTTCGTCCTGGAGGAGATCGACCGCCTGTTGCCTCATCTGGCTGAGGCGGACATGGTCGTAGGCTATCGCGCGCCGCGCCGGGATCCATTTCTCCGCGTGCTGTTCGGCTGGGGGTGGAGTGCTCTGGTCACGTTGTTGTTCGGATATACGGCCCGAGACATCGACTGCGCCTTCAAGCTGTTCCGCCGCGAGGTGTTCGAGATCGTGGGCCCGCGCATCCGATCCCGCGGGGCGACCTTCAGCGCGGAATGGCTGGTGCGCACAAAGCGGGCCGGATATCGCATCGTTGAAGTGCCGGTCAGCCACCGTCCCAGGGTGGCCGGGTCGCCCACCGGCGCGCGATGGGATGTCATCGCCCGGGCGTTCCGTGAGCTATGGCGGTTTCGGATCCAACTCTGGCGGGAGGGGTGACGTTCCTCTGCGTATTCTGTTCATCGCACCGACGGGCTTCTTCGCGGATTACGGATGCCACGTACGCATTCGCGGCCAGGCAGAGGCACTGCAACGGCGTGGACATCAGATCCGCATCGTGACTTATCCAGCCGGTCGGGATATCCTCGGCCTGGACATCATACGGCCACCGATCCTCAGCCGTCACCGGCAAATGCCCGTCGGCTCGTCATGGCGTAAGATCCTCCTCGACACTATCCTGTTCCCCATCATCCTCGGCGTCACGCGACGCTTCCGTCCGCATGTCATCCACGCGTTCCTGCACGAGGGGGCCCTGTTAGGTCTGCTCCCCGCCCGATGGACGCGCGTCCCGCTGGTTTTCGACTTCCAGGGGAGCCTCACCGGGGAGATGCTCGATCATGGGTTCCTCTCTCAACGTTCACCGCTGCTCGGCGTCTGGCGTCGGCTGGAGCGATGGATCGACCACCAGCCGGATGTGATCCTAGCCAGCTCGCAGCACGCGACGAAGATGTTATCTATCCGCTTCGGCGTCTCCTCCACGCGCGTTCGGGCGGTGCCGGACAGCGTAGACCCCGAGGAGTTCCGCCCACCCCAGCCGGCGGACCGGCCTCGCTTGGACGCGCTGCGTGCCCGATGGCACCTCCCCGTGGATCGTCCCATCATCGTCTATCTGGGCCTGCTGGCCCCATATCAGGGCATCGACCTCTTGCTGGAAGCAGCACGCATCCTACTCAAAGAGCGCCTGGCGTCCCTCCCCGAGCTTCCACACTTCCTGATCATGGGGTTCCCCCACGTGGATCGCTACAGCCAACAGGCCCGGACGCTCGGCATCGCCCAACACGTCACGTTCACGGGGAAGATCCCCTTCGAAGAGGCCCCGGCCTATCTGCGGCTGGGCACCATAGCCGTGGCGACGAAGCTTTCGGAGACCGAGGGGAGCGGGAAGCTGCTCACTTACATGGCCACGGGGCTTCCCGTGGTCGCGTTCGACACCCCCGTGCATCGCGAATATCTGAGCGAATGGGGGGCATACGCTCGCCCCGGGGATCCCGTCGATCTGGCCGATGCGATCCAGACGCTGCTCACCTCGCCTGAGCGAGCACGTCGCCTTGGGGAGGCGCTGCGCGCCCGCGCTATGCAGTCTTTCAACTGGGATGTGGCCGCGCGTCAGATCCTGGACGCTTATGCAGAGGTTTGCGGCGCCTCGCGGGCGGTGCTATAATGCTTTCCGCGAACCAGCGAATGGCGGATCGAACGATCCGCCATTCTACATGCTTAGAAGGTGAGAGCCGGCGGCGAAGGTCGCACATGCAAGGGCTGAGTGAACAACCGGTCGCTGGCGGGAGGGGGCTCAGGCTGCGCTTCGCGATGCGCTACATCTGGCCTCGCCGATGGATCCGATCCATCCCCTGGCGATCCAGAACCGTCTTTCTGGCCATCGCGTTAGGATATCTCCTCCTGGCCATCGGCTACAGCGTGATCATCCCCCTGTGGGAGGCCGATAACGAGTGGGCCCACTACCGATATGCCCGCTACATCGTCACCCACCGGGCGTTACCCGATCCTACCACACGTCAACCCACAGAGCGCCCGCCCATCTTCGCCCGTCGGAAGTGGCCCGCCCGGGAGTGGCATCAGTTCAGCCAGCCACCGCTTTACTATCTCCTGGCCGCGGCCGTCATATGGCCCGTCGATATCAGCGACAATCCGTGGCCAGTCCCCAATCCGTATGTGCATAGCAGCACCGGTGCGGGAGGTGTGAACTTCGCCATCCACGGTCCAGAGGAGGCCTTCCCTTATCGGGGTACCGCGCTGGCGGTCCATCTGATTCGCTGGCTATCCGCGGCGCTGGGCCTGCTCGCCCTGGCCGGAGTCTACCGATTGGCGCGCACGATCGCGCCGGGATGCCCTGAGATCTCCCTGGGAGCAACGGCGCTCACGGCCTTCTCGCCCCAATTCCTGTTCGCCGCCAGCACCGTTAACAACGATATCCTCGTCACGGCCACAGGGGCGTGGACGCTCGTCTATGGCCTGCGCGTCATGAGATCCCCGACGCGCCTAAGGTATTGGGCGCTGATGGCCCTCTGGCTGAGCCTGGCGTTGCTTTCCAAATATAATGCGCTGGTCCTGGTGCCCTTCGTCCTCCTGAGTTTCCTCGTCGGGCTGACGCGGCTGATCCGGAGACGGGAGACCTCCACTGCCATCCGGGCGCTGCTGGGCTCTACGAGCCTCCTTCTCATCATCGCAGGGGGATGGCTGATCCACAACCGCATCCGGTATGGGCGTTTCATCACACGCTATCCCAACATCGTGGATCGGCTGGTGGACGATGTACTGGGGTTCAGGTGGATGGAGTTCGACTGGCTCACCTGGGAACGCCTGCGACGCGCGATGGTGTACTCCTTCGAGACCTATTGGGCCTCGTTCGGCTGGGGCAATCTGGGGCTGCCCCGGATCGCCTATCAACTGCTGGCCGTCTTCTGCGCGCTGGCGGTGGCCGGCGCCATCCTTCGACTGGCGCGCATCGCTTTGGGCCATCGAGAGGACCGGACATGGCGTATCAGTCTATTATTCGCGGGGATCATCCTGCTCGCCTGGATCGGGGGCGCTTACAAGGCGCTGCGCACCGGCGAGGGGTATCTGCACGGCCGCTATCTGTTGCCGGTGCTCTCGGCCATCAGTTTCCTGCTCGTATGGGGCGTGAGCGCGTGGTTTCCCGTGAGCCTGCGCCGCCTCGGCATAATCGGCTTGGGGGGCATCTTCCTGGCCTTCGCCGGCTGGACGGTCATCGGTCCGATACGGACGGCCTACGCGCCCCCTACCTTCCTCACGGAGGTCACGCTGCCTCCCGAGGCTCAGCTCCTTAACGCCCGCTTCGGCGAGAACGCGGAGTTGGTCGCTTACGAGATCTGGCCGGAGACGATACGGCCGGGCGAGGCGCTCGGGGTCAGGCTTCTGTGGCGCGTGCTGAAGCCTCTGGACCGCAACTACACGGTCGGGGTGCACCTATTGGGCGAAGGGCAGGTCAAGGTCGGCGAGACCAACATCTATCCAGGTCGGGGTAATTACGCCACCACCCTGTGGCAATCCGGGCGCCTGTTTTGGGAGACCTATTGGGTTACGGTGGAGGAGCCGATCGCCCGGCCGATCATGGGCCGCGTGAAGGTCGCCCTCTTCATCGATGATGACACGCAGGCTCATCTGCCGGTCACGGATGCGCAGGGCAACCCGCTGGGCAACGCGGTGATCTTCGGCCGCTTTAAGCTGGCACCGGCTGAGCCCCCCACGCAGCCGATACCCCGATCCGGCCTGGCACGGCTGGGTGATATCGCCCAACTGACCGACGCGACGCTACAGACGCGCATCACGCCCCTGGGGGCCGGCGACACCTTCACGGTAACGCTGACATGGCACGCGTTGGCGCGGCCCCAGCGGGACTATATCGTGTTCCTACACGTCGCGGGGGAGGGAGGTCCCCTTGCCTTCGGAGATGGTCCCCCCGTGAGGGGGGAATACCCGACTAGTCTCTGGGAGCGAGGGGAGCGGATCGAGGATGTGCATACCATCCGCCTGCCCGCGGATCTGCCCGCGGGCGAGTATAAGCTATTTGCTGGGTTGTATGATCCGGAAGGGCAACGCCTCGCCGCTTATACCATGGAAGGCGAGCGCCTCCCCGCGGATCAGGTCCCTTTGGGGAGCATCACGGTCGTACGACGCGATCAGCGAAGCTTCATCCCCCTCGTCATGTGGGAGGGCCAGACGACGCGACGAAAAAGGCGTTAAAGCTATCTTCTGGCCGGTATAGAAACCGGCCCTACTGCTCACATCCCATCTGAGAGAGGAGCACCGATGAGCAAGATCTTAGTTACGGGCGGGGCCGGATTCATCGGCTCTCACATCGTGGATGCCTTTATCGAGGCCGGACACGACGTAGTGGTGATCGACAACCTGGTTACCGGCAAGCGCGAGAACGTCAACCCCAAAGCGACGTTCTACGAGGTGGACATCCGGGATGGCGAACGCGTCGAGGAAGTGTTCGCCGCGGAGCGCCCGGACGTGATCTGCCATCAGGCCGCGCTGGCCAACGTGCGCCAGTCCCTGGAGGATCCCGTCACCTACGCTGAGGTGAACATCCTGGGATCGCTGGTGCTGCTGGAGATGGCCCGGAAGTATGGATGCCAGCGCTTCATCTACGCGTCCACCGGGGGCGCGTGTTATGGCGAGCCGGAGTTCCTCCCGGTCACGGAGGATCACCCCATCAATCCTCTGGATCCCTACGGCGCCAGCAAGCACGCGGTGGAGCACTATCTGTTCCTGTATCGCCATAACTATGGCCTCCCCTACGTCGTCCTGCGCTACCCGAACGTCTATGGCCCGCGCCAAGATCCCTTGGGCGAGGCTGGCGTGGTGGCGATCTTCACCGGCCTTATGCTACAGGGCAAGCAGCCGACGATCAACGGCAGCGGCGAGCAGCAACGCGATTTCGTCTACGTGAGCGATATCGCGCGGGCGAACGTATTGGCGCTGGAGCGAGGGGATGGGATCTACAACCTGGGATCGGGTATCCCGACGGATGTCAACACCATCTTCGCGGAGTTAAAGGCCATCACCGGATACCCGGGGGAGGCCCATCACGGCCCTCCCAAGCCAGGCGAGGTGTTCCGGGTCTATCTGGACGCGAGCAAGGCGCGCAAGGAACTAGGCTGGGAGCCCACTATCCCCCTGAAGGAAGGGCTCCAACGCACGGTTGACTTCTTCCGCCAGCAACAGGTCGTCGAAGGCTGATGCGAAGGCGTGTTGGCCGGCCTTGGATTGGGCCGGCCAACACGCTAACCGAAGGGCACATTCATGCGGATCGCGCTCAACGGCTGGTTTTGGGGGCAGACGGGCACTGGCAGCGGACAGGTGTTACACGGCCTCGTACGCTGGCTGCCGCGCGTGTCCCCCGACGACGCGCGCTGGTTGGTCATCCCAGCCCACGCGTCCATCACAGACGACATACCAGGTTGGCACGTCATCCGCGTCGCCACGCCGTTCGATCACCTGCAGATCGATCTGGCCAAAGTCTGGTTCGAACAGATCGCGTTCCCATGGGCATGCCGACGGCTGCGCGTGGATGTAGCCCATGTGCCTTATTGGGGATCACCCTGGTGGCGGCCCTGTCGCGTCGTCGTGACCGTACACGATCTCATCCCCTGGCTATTGCCCGAATATCGAGGGGGCCTCCTGCAAAGGGTGTATACCGCGCTGGTCTTCTATACGGCGCGTCGAGCTCACGTTATCCTGACCGATTCCCAGGCTTCCCGCCAGGATATCATACGTCACCTGGGCGTGCCATCGGAGAGGGTGCGCACGGTCTACTTGGCGGCCGACGAACGGTACGCCCGTCCGGTCACCGAGGCCGATCTTCAACGCGTCCGGGAACGATATCGCCTCCCAGAGCACTTCATCCTCTATCTCGGCGGCTTCGACGTGCGTAAGAACGTGCCGAAGCTCCTGCAGGCTTATGCCCAACTGGTGCATCAGGGCCGACATCGAGGGGTCCCCTTGGTCGTCGCGGGACGCCTGCCAGACAGGGACACTCCCTTTACTCCTGATCCACGACGGCTGGCGAGCGAGCTGGGCATCGAGGCGTGGGTCCATTTCCCGGGCTGGATCGAGGAGGAGGACAAGCCGGCTTTATACGTGCTGGCGGAGGTGGTCGTCTTCATCCCGACGTATGAGGGGTTTGGGCTCCCCGCGCTGGAGGCGATGGCGGCTCGCGCCCATGGGGGTCGATGAGATGTCGCTGGGACATCACGAGCGGTTAGACGATCAACCCGTTGTCGCGCTGGAGTCCACTGTCATCGCTCACGGACTCCCCTGGCCACATAATCTCCAGGCGGCCAGGCGGCTGGAGCACGTCGTGCGAGAGGAAGGCGCCATCCCAAGGACCATCGGCGTGATCGCAGGCCAGGTACGCATCGGGCTGACGGACGCGGAACTGGAGCACCTGGCACAAGCGCGGGATGTGCGCAAGGTGAGCCGCCGTGATCTCCCCATCGTCATCGCTATGAAACAAGATGGCGCGACCACCGTCGCCGCGACCATGTATCTGGCCGCCCGGGCGGGCATCTGTGTCTTCGCTACGGGAGGCATCGGGGGCGTCCACCGCGGCCATCCGTGGGATATCTCCGCGGACCTGGAGGAACTAGCCCAGACGCCCGTATGCGTGGTATGCGCGGGCGCCAAAGCCATCCTGGATCTCCCCCTCACTCTGGAGGTCCTGGAGACGAAGGGCGTGCCCGTGATCGGCTATCAGACGGATGAGTTCCCCGCTTTCTATTCGCGCGCCTCCGGCCTTCCGGTGGATCAGCGCGTCGAGACACCCGAAGAGGTGGCCGCCCTGTTCCTGGCGCAGCGCGCGCTGGGCTTGCCGGGGGGCATGCTGGTAGTCGTCCCCATCCCATGGCACGCGGAGCTGCCGCGGGAACGATTAAAGCCCATCATTGAGCAGGCGCTGTCCGAGGCGGAGGAGCGCGGGCTCCGCGGCAAAGAGGTCACCCCGTTCCTGCTGGCTCACGTCGCGGAGCTGACCCATGGCGATGCCTTAAGGGCCAATCTGGCCCTCCTGGAGAACAACGCTCGCGTCGCCGCCCAGATCGCCCTGGCGCTGACCAGATCGCCGGATGCGTCATGACGCGCAAAGGCCACGACCCAGGGTCGTGGCCTTTTTCTTCATCCGAATCATCCGCTCGCGTCGCGCTACCGCTCCACTTCGGGACGGACGGGCAGCTCCACCGCGATGGGCGCCTCAGGCTTCCGCTGGAAGGTCAACTTCTCCTCGCCACGCTCATCGCGCGCCACATCAATGAGGATGGCGTCGCCCGGCTGGAACTCTCCCTTGAGTAACCGTCGGGAGAGCGGGCTTTCCACATAGCGCTGCAACGTACGACGTAGAGGCCGGGCGCCAAATTGCGGATCGAAGCCCACGCGCGCCAGCCACGTCCGCGCCTCCTCGGTTAGCTCCAGTGAGATCCCTTGGTCTTGCAGCCGCTTGTTGATCTCTCGCATCTGCAGGTCTACGATCTTCTTGACGTCCTCTTGCGTCAACGTGTTAAAGATGATGATCTCATCAACGCGATTCAGGAACTCCGGCCGGAAGGTCTTCTTCAAACCCTGTTCGATCTTACGCCGCAGCTCCTGATCGTGGGCATCGATGCCCCCTTCCTTCACGAAGCCCAGAGCGCCTCCGGCGCGTGTATAATCCGTGCCGATGTTCGAGGTCATGATGATGACCGTGTTGCGGAAGTCTACCACGTGGCCTTGCCCATCGGTCATGCGGCCATCCTCTAACACCTGCAGGAGCGCGTTCCATACCTCAGGATGGGCTTTCTCGATCTCATCGAACAGCACGACCTGATAAGGCCGCCGACGCACGGCCTCAGTGAGCTGCCCGCCCTCTTCATACCCAACGTATCCAGGCGGCGCCCCAAAGAGTCGGCTCACCGTATGTTGCTCACGATACTCGCTCATGTCGATGCGCACCAGAGCATCCTCGTCATCGAACAGGAACTCGGCCAGCGCGCGGGCGAGCTCCGTCTTGCCCACGCCGGAGGTGCCGAGGAAGATGAAGGAGCCGATGGGGCGCTTCGGGTCCTTGAGGCCCGACCGGGCCCGCCGGATGGCGTCCGAGATGGCCTCGATTGCCTCTCGCTGGCCGATAACGCGCTTCTCCAGCTCTTCCTCCATGCGCAACAGCTTCTGAGCCTCCGTCTCCATGAGCGACGCGACGGGGATCCCCGTCCAACTGGCGACGACCTGGGCGATATCGTCAGCGTCCACGACCTCGTCCAACCCCCGGGACTCATGCCAAGCCGCCAACTCGACATTGTAGGCTTCCTCCAGCTTCAGCCGCTCGGCCTTGTATATGGCAGCTCGCTCGTAATCACGCGCGTTCCAGGCGGCCTCCTCCTCGGCCTGCAGCTTCTGCAGTTGCGCCCGCTTCGCCTTCAACTCCGGCGGCATCGTGTCCAACGCCACCCGGAGCTTGGCGGCGGCTTCATCGATGAGATCGATGGCCTTATCCGGGAGGCGACGCTCGGTCACATAACGATGGGACAGCCGGGCGGCGGCGACCAGGGCCTCATCCGTGAAGTGCACGTTGTGATGGGCCTCATACCGCTCCCGTATGCCCTTCAGGATCTCAATGGTCTCCTCCACGGAGGGCTCCTCGACGTACACGGGGGCGAAGCGGCGCTCCAGCGCACTGTCCTTCTCGATGTGCTTTCGGTACTCGTCTGGGGTCGTGGCGCCGATACATCGCAGCTCGCCACGGGCCAGGGCCGGCTTCAGCATATTGGAGGCATCCAGGGCTCCCTGGGCGGCGCCAGCCCCCACCACCGTGTGGAGCTCGTCGATAAACAGAATGATCTCCCCCTGCGCCCGTTGGATCTCCTCGATAGCTGATTTAAGACGTTCCTCGAATTCCCCACGGAAACGGGTGCCAGCGATCATAGCCCCCAGATCCAGCGAGACGATGCGCTTGCCGATCAGGGCCTCTGGGACGTCCTCGGCGACGATCTTCTGGGCCAATCCCTCCACGATCGCGGTCTTACCCACGCCCGCCTCGCCGATAAGCACGGGGTTATTCTTCGTGCGCCGGCTCAGGATCTGGATAACCCGGAGGATTTCCGCGTCACGTCCGATGACCGGGTCCAGCTTCCCCTCGCGCGCCATCTGGGTCAGATCGCGGCTATACTTTTCCAACGTCCGATAGCGGCTTTCCGCGGACGGGTCGGTGACCCGCTGACCTCCCCGCACATCCTCGATGGCGCGCAGGATGCGCTCCTTCGTGATGCCGAACTCGCGTAGGATCTGAGCCGAGGGGGTGTTCCGCTCACTGGCGATGGCCAGGAAGATGTGCTCGGTGGAGATGTAGTCGTCCCGAAGCCGACGGGCTTCCTCCTGTGCCATATCGATGACCCGCTTGAGCCTGGAGGTGATGAAGACCTGCGCAGCCGCACCTGCGAACGCCGGAGCAGGTCGTAAGCGGCTCAACACCTCCTCCAATCGAGCCCGCACATGCTCAGGTGAGACGTCCATCCTCTCCAACAACTGCGGGATCACCCCATCCGGCTGCTCCAGCAGTGCCAGGAACATGTGTTCCGTGTCCACCTGAGTATGCTGGTATCTCTGCAGGATCTCGTAAGCGCGCATGGCTGCATCCTGCGCGCGCTCCGTGAACCGATCGAATCGCATCATCTTTTATCAACCTCTTTCTTGTTCTGTTCAGCCTGGGCCTCATCGCCCCAGGCCATAAACTTCTCAGGCACGATCCTCAACAACAGCGTATAGGTCGTGTCCGTCAAGATGTCCCAATCGTACTTGTCCAGGAAGAGCGCCGCCACGGAGGCTCGCTCCTCGCTGTTCGCAGGCTCCGCTACGCCCTCAACGATGACGACGTTGCGCCCGTCTTCCAGCGAGAGGGCCACCCGTGGGTTCGACGCCAAGTTGCGAGCCTTCCGGCTGGTAGGGCTGATGCAGATATACAGGCGATCCGCATGCCAGACGAACCATACTGGAGTCAGGTGGGGCGCCCCGTTCGGCCGCACCGTGGCGACCCAGATGATCTTCTCCTGTAACAGGCGACGCTGTATATACTCCGTCAGTCGCGCCGACGACCACACGATGGTTCTCCACTCCCACTTTCGCGCCCGCACCCACCCCAGCGCGTGGGCCCCCCTACAATCTCCCCCGGTTCTAATGAAAGACTAATCTCGGCTCAGGATCAGGTTCCCGAACGTGCTCGGGGCGCCCGGGCGCATGTTGGGCGCACCGGAAAGGATCGTCTCTACACCAGCAAACCCCCTAGTATCATTATCCAGCAGTTGGACGGAAAAGCCAAATGCCCATCCGGGGACAGGTCGCCAGCCTAGCACCATCCACGGGATCGCGGCCTCCAAGGTATATCCTCCACCACGTCGGCGAGCACCGACGATGATGGCGCGATCCCACTCAGGACGCCGTTGGGGACGCCACACTACGGCCTCCGGCGAGATGGTGGCGAAATCGCCAGGTGACAACCCAATCTGGTAATCGTCACCGTTCGCGACGTCCGCGTCGAAGTCTCCCGCCAGGTCAACATCGATCCACACGATCAACGCATCCCCCAGGTCAATCCGATCGCCCCGTTGGCTCTGCACATGCACGTCATCAGTCACGCGCGCGGCCAGATAGAGGTACTCCTCATCCCATTGAGCATATACCGTGCCGGCGATATCGTGCATCCCCTCATAGGCCTGCGCGCCGCTGATGATATAGCTCAGATCCTGTCCGATGACCCCCTCCCACTCCATAAGGTCGCCATCCAGGCGCGGCGCGAGCGAGGCGCGTCGTGCTCGCAGATCAACGCCATTACCCTCCCGGTAAGGGCCAGCATAAGGCGATGGCGTCGGCGTGGGCGTCGCGGTGGGAGAAGGGCTGGGCGTGGGCGTCCGCGTGCTCGTGGGCGTGCGCGTTGGCGTCGGTGTCGGCGTGGGTGTATTCGTCGGCAGAGGGGGCGGCGGGGTCTCCACCGCCGGCTGAACGGTGATGACCACGGGTGTAGGCGTGTCCGGCAGGTGAGCCTCAGCCGTAGGTGATGCCAAGGGCTCTGTCGGCGTCTCGGGACGCAGGGAAGGCGTCGGTTGAGGAAGCCTGGCCGACGTGGGAGGCCGGGCGATCATCGTGGGCGTTGGAGCGGTGCGCCTCTGAAACAGGCCCAGGGCGGAGATGGCCGCCATCCCCGCCAACACGCACAAGACGAGCGCCAAAACGAAGCCGAAGAGCAACATGGCCCGGCTTCCTTCGCTCTCCATCGTCCTCACCGCCCCCTAATGCGTCATCCTTGCGTCCATGCGAGGGGATCAGTAGCGTAACAGGGCGCCGATATGTCCTGCGCGATGTAAGGCATCGTTATCCTGCACGATGGTCAATTCCAGCCCTTGGCGGATAGCGTGGCGGATCAGACTGTCCACGGCATCCGGGATGCGCACATGGTTCCCGCCACAGAAGGGACATCGCTCCGCCGCCTCCACCGTCATGTATCCGCACTCCTCACAGCGATAGGCTGGGGCGTGAAACCCTTGCTCCACCACCAGGTGATGCAATTGACCAGCGTATAAGGCCCCCAACGTATCGGCCAGGCCCACAGCCGCCGCCCCTCCTTTGGCCGCCGTGGTGATCAGGTGCTCCACCAACTGGGCCTCGCGTTGGGCCAGATCCCGTGCGATGGCCTCGGCTGATCGGTCCGTGATCTCCGAGAGCAAGGCATCCTTGTCAATGGAGATATGGCCTACGACGCGCTCTCGGAGGGCTTTGGGCAATAACTCCTCAAACAGCGCGACGTTCGTTTCCGTGCCTCCGAGGATGAGATGATCGCATTTGTACCGACGACAGAACGACGCCGTCAGTTCCGCGGCCTCGCGAAGATTGCGCTGAGCGGTCTCATCCTCGTGGCTTTGATAGCGCTTAGACGCCCAACCGCCCGCCCTGTGTCGCTTGACGTCCTCGCCGACCATCTCCGTGGCCTCCTGTAGGGTTCCCATGTGAAAGACGAACAGGCGGACGCCCTCTCGGTTCACCAGAGCGACGGCATATCGCCCTATCATCTCCATGAGAGGCTTGACGTATGGCCGCTCGCCCACGAAGGCCAGATCCTCGCGCGGGATCGTCAAAGGGAAGGCCATCCAGAACCCTTTAGCCTGACAGCTAAAACATGCGATGGCCTTGCCCTGCCAGTTGTACTCCAGGTCCACATACCGCTCAACGCGGGCGATGTCCTCAGGATCTGCCTGGTCGGCGACGCTCTCTAAAAGGCGACGCAAAGCCAGCTTGTATTTCTCCCGAGTGCGGCGGTGCGGATCCACGTTGAGATAGAGGCTCAACACGGGCGCGTCCGCGCTGTGAAAGCTCGCCAACTCTTGAATGGACCGATCATCGATCATCACGCACTCCCTTCTAGTTCCACAAGGCAGGAAACCTGGACGAACGAACGGGTCATCAAGGGCTTGTCACGGATCCAATGCTAGGGACAAGAACGCTCATGAGATTGAAAGCGGAGCCACGCCGTTCACACTTCCCAGAGGTGACCGGCACGTTAATGTGCCTTCCGATTCCTTTGAGGGTTCATCGTCATTTTAACCCCTGGAGGGGAGCCTGTCAACGGGTGTATTGGTCCACAGCGTGCGAGGTGATTGACCGCCTCCGTGGGGTATGCTACAATAGCATCCGTTATTAGACGTTGCGTTCACTCGATACCCCGCAACATACAGGGGATATCCGCTTCATCATCCTGTCATCCGTTCTCAGGCGGCCTGGGAGGCCAGCTGAAGATGACGTGAGATCAGGCTTCAGCCAAGGGGTGCCCGGCTTTGGCCCCCCTCGGTTTCGATTGCGCGCTCGGCGTCAGCGCCTTCCCAATTGGAGGGACGCGCCCCTCGAGGCTGGAGGTATATGTTGTATAGGGAAACGCAGCCGCGTCGATAGGTGTGTGTGCTGATGATCGGTGGAGACAGGGTGTAGATGATGAACTGGAGAGGAGGGAGGTGAGATGACTGTGGATTTCTTGGTGATCGGACATATCACGAAGGACTTGCAACCGGATGGCTTCACGCTCGGTGGAACGGTAACCTACGCGGCTTTGACGGCACTACGCATGGGCCGTCGGCCCGCTCTCCTGACCCGAGCCAACCCTTCCATCATACAGAACGGCTATTATCGCGGCATCGAGGTCTACGTGGTGCCCTCTGAACACACCACGACCTTCCGCAATCTCTACCGAGACGGGCACCGCGAGCAGTTCGTCACCGAGGTCGCCGAGCCCATCACGATCGCGGACGTGCCGCCCCAGTGGCGGCGGCCTAAGATCGTGCTCCTGGGCCCCGTGGCCCAGGAGGTCGATCCCGAGCTGGCGGCGGCCTTCCCGAACTCGCTGGTAGGGGTCGTCCCCCAAGGGTGGCTGCGCCGCTGGGATACCTCCGGCCGCGTGGTGCCGCAGCGGTGGGAGCACGCAAAGACCGTCTTACAAGCCGCGCGCGTGCTGGTGCTCAGCGACGAAGATCTGGGCGAAGATATCTCCCCGCTGGAGGAGTATAAGCAGTTGACGGAGATCGTCGTGTTGACACAAGCGTCGCGAGGGTGTACTGTTTACTGGAAGGGTGGGGCGTACCATGTGCCACCACGGCCCGCTAACGAGGTGGATCCCACGGGCGCCGGCGATGTGTTCACCGCAGCCTTCCTGATCCGCCTGGAGGAGACCGGCGATCCGCTGGCCGCGGCGCAGTTCGCCAACGTCGTCGCCTCCTTTTCCGTGGAGGCCCCAGGCGTGAAGGGGATCCCCTCGCGAGAGGTCGTGGAAGCCTGGCTGGCGGAACACGCTCAGGACGTTCGTCGATAGCCGATAACACGTTTACCCTCCCAGGGGTTACGGGCGGCCATGTCCATCGTCTACGCGTTTGCCAATCAGAAAGGGGGCGTGGGCAAGACGACGACCGCCGTCAACGTGGGGGCCTACCTGGCGGCGGCGGGATATCGCGTCCTGCTGGTCGATGTCGATCCTCAGGCAAACGCGACCAGCAGCATCGGCGTGTCCGTGCCCGACTTATCACGCTCGATCTATGACGCGCTGATCGGCAGGGCGACGATGGTCGATATCATCATCCCCACGCGTCGGCCCCGCCTGAGCATCGCGCCGGCGACCCCGGCGCTGGCGGGCGCCGAGGTGGAACTGGTGGGGATCGAGGGACGCGAGCAGCTCCTGGCCAGGGCGATGGCTCCCGTGTTGTCCCGCTACGATTTCATCCTGATCGATAACCCGCCCAGCCTCGGCCTGTTGACGGTGAACGGCCTGACCGCTGCCCGAGACGGGGTCATCATCCCGGTGCAGTGCGAATACCTCGCCCTGGAGGGGTTGACGCGGCTGCTGCAAACCATTCGATTGGTGCGGGCGCGGCTCAACCCTCGCTTGAGGATCGCCGGCATGGTGCTGACCATGTACGACGCCCGCACCAATCTGTCACAACAGGTGGCGGAGGAAGTCCGCCGTCACTTCCCGAATCAGGTGTTCGAGACCGTGATCCCTCGTAACGTACGCCTGAGCGAGGCGCCCAGCTATGGCGAGCCTATCCTGACCTATGCACCGAGCTCCGCGGGCGCGCTGGCCTACGCATCCCTGACCCAGGAGATCCTGGCTCGGGCGCGCCGATCCGACGCCCACGCCGTGGGGGCCTCGGCGCTGTCGGCGGAGAGGACGCCAGGGGGAGGTGCAGAATGAGCATGTCCAAACGCGGCCTGGGGCGGGGGCTGAGCGCGCTGATCAGCGTGACCAGCTCCGCTCCTTCGGAGATGGAGGATTCCGGCGTCGTCCACATCCCGGTCGATGCGATCGGCCCTAACCCTCACCAGCCGAGACAGGCCCTCGATCCTGAGGCGCTGGCCGAGCTCGCTGCCTCCATCCGCGAGCACGGTATCATCCAGCCCTTGATCGTCACCCGGGCTCCCCTGGACTCGGAAGTCTCCTACACCATCATCGCGGGGGAACGCCGCTGGCGGGCCGCCCAGCTCGCCGGCCTGGAAGAGGTGCCCGCCATCATCCGGGAGGCCACCTCCCAGGACATGCTGGAACTGGCCCTGGTGGAGAACATCCAGCGGGCCGATCTGAACCCGCTGGAAGAGGCCGCCGCCTATCGCGCGCTGATGGACGAGTTCGGGCTGACTCAGGAGCAGGTCGCGGCCAAGGTGGGGAAGAGCCGGGTGGCCGTGGCCAACGCCGTGCGACTCCTGAACCTCTCGCAGCCGGTGAAGGAGGCGCTGAGCGCCGGCAGGATCACCGAAGGGCACGCCCGCGCGCTCCTGGGGCTCTCGGACGAGGATGATCAGATGGCCGCTTTGGAGGAGGTGATCCGTAAGGGTTACACCGTGCGGCAGACGGAGGAGCTGGTCCGCCGGATGCTGGCGACCGCCAAGACAGCCGAGAAGCCCACGGACGACGGAGAAGATCCCCTGGCGATGGAAACGCGAGCCCTGGAGGCGCAATTCCGCGAGGCGCTGGGGACCAAGGTTAATCTCTCCCGCTCACGACGGGGCGGTCGCTTGGTCATCTACTTCTACTCCGAGGAGGAGTTGCAACACCTATACGAGCGCATCGTAGGCAACGCATAGAGGAAGACATGCCTGCCCATCAGATCGATCTGATCCTGTTCAATGGCCGCGTTCACACCATGGACGCGGCCTTGCCTTTTGCCACGGCGGTGGCCGTTTCCGGCGAACGCATCGCAGCCGTCGGAACGGATAAAGAGATCCAGACCCTGGGACATCCGGGGACGCTGATCATCGACCTACGCGGACGAACTCTAGTCCCAGGATTCATCGACGCCCACATCCACTTCGCCACCTGGGCGTTACATCGCCAGCATCTCGATCTCTCCGATGCGCCCGCCCTGGAGGAGATCCTGGCCCGGGTGGCCGCCCGTGCGAAGGAGACGCCGCCTGGCACGTGGATACTGGGCGACGGATTCGACCCCAACGCCTGGTCGGACGCCTCCTGGCCGACCCGCCAGATGCTGGATGCCGTCGCCCCAAAGCATCCAGTGCTCCTGCACTCCAAGGACCACCATTCCATCTGGGTGAACTCCTTGGCGCTCCAGCTCGCCGGGGTCACGAGGGAGACGCCAGACCCACCAGGAGGCCGCATCCTACGGGATCCTGCCACTGGCGAGCCGACGGGCTTCCTCTCCGAGGCCGCAACGGGGCTCGTTAAGCGCGTCGTGCCGAGGCCAACGGTGGAGCAACTCGTGGCCGCTCTGCGCGAGGCTCAACCATTCGCGTGGCAGGCAGGACTGACCGGCATCCACGAGGCGGGCGATCATAAGGAGATGTCGGCGTTGCGGGCCTTTCAGATCCTGCGGCATTCCGGGGAGCTGGGATTACGCGTGGTGCAGTACATCCCGGCGGCACAATTGGACACGTTCGTTCAGGCTGGCGTCCAATCCGGATTTGGCGATGAGTGGCTGCGCATCGGCGGCGTCAAGTTCTTCATGGACGGCGCCCTGGGATCACGCACGGCCCTCATGCTACAGCCCTATGAGGACGAGCCGGATAACCATGGGGTGGCCGTCATCGAGAAGGAGGAGATGTGGGAACGGGCGCTACAGGCCAGCCGCGCTGGGCTCGCCCTGTGCGTGCACGCCATCGGCGACCGCGCCAATCGGGATATCCTCGATGTGTTGGAAGCCGTGCGAGAGGAAGAGAGGGCGGAAGGCCGTCCCGTCCTGCGCCATCGCATAGAGCATGTCCAGGTATTGCATCCCGATGATCTGCCCAGGCTGGCACGTCTGGACGTGATCGCTTCCATGCAGCCTATCCATGCGACATCGGACATGGTGATGGCGGAGCGCCACTGGGGGAGGGAGCGATGCCGTCTGGCTTATGCCTGGCGTAGCCTCCTGAACGTGGGAACGCACCTGGCCTTCGGGTCTGACGCGCCGGTGGAGCCGTTCGACGTGATGGCTGGCATCTATGCGGCCGTGACACGGCGCCGACCGGATGGCGCCCCTGGCCCATCCGGCTGGCAACCACAGGAGCGCATCACGCGAGAGGAAGCGCTGCGGGCATACACGCTCGGGCCAGCCTACGCCGCCGGCGAAGAGGGGATAAAGGGCTCGATCACGCCGGGGAAGTTAGCCGATATGGTGGTCCTATCCCAGGATATACTCACATGCCCGGCGGAGGAGATCCTCTCCACGCGAATAGAAGCCACGATCGTAGGGGGACGGATCGTATATCGCGATCCCGAGGCGGCGATAGGATAACCCATCATCACGTCATCAGCGTAATATCCGCACGTCGCCGACCCGCCGGGTGATCCGCTCGGCGTCCAGGTGCTCCATCAAGGCCAGGGCATACTTCCGGCTGGTCCTGAAGAGATCGCGCACCTGAGCGACGGTGATGCTGCCCTCGCGCTCGATGAACTCCCGCACGCCCGCCACCATCCGCTCATAGGCGGACGCGGTGAAGGCCACGTCCTCGCTCACCCGCACCAGTCGCCCCTGATCCACCAGCGCCTGGAAGACATCCGCCCCCACGCGGGCGATGGCTTCAGATACAGACGGTGGGCTGTAGGGCTGACGATCAAACTCGGCGAGCAGCTCCTGGATCGCCCTCTCCTGCTCCGGCGTGAAGGTCACTTGGAACCCTGCCTTACGGATCAGAGCGTTATCCTCTTCGAGGATGCCCTCCTTCGCGGCGCGAGCGAGGATCTCGTTATACGCGCGATGAGTGAGGGGGCGTCCTCGCTCCTCCACGCGCCCCTTCAGCTCCTGACGCGGGATGCCGGGCCGCAGTGGGTATTGGGCGTGATACGCCTCCAGGACGCGAGCGATCCGATCCCGCAGCCGGCGCCATCCCTCGGCCGATATGAGCAATTGATCATCCCGATCGAGCTGGACGGGGTCGCCGGTCAGCGTCTCTACCTTCCCTTCTGCCGCGAGCTCCTCCAGGGCCGAGATGACCACGTCTCCAGGCAATGAGCTTCGGGCGACGACCTCCGAGGCGCGAGCGGGCTCGATGGCCTCCAACGCGTGCAGCGTCTGCTGCGCGGGGGAGCCATGGGCCAGCATCTCCAGACGCTGGATGACCTGCGGACGGAACCGCCGCCACCGCCGCGGGTTCACATCGACGATTACCCCGCCGCCCAGCGTGTAGCTGGGTGACGGCAGCCGGAGGATGAAGCGATCCCCCGGGAGCACGGCGGCGGGGCGCTGGAGGTGCAGTTGTACCCATCCCTCTTCGCCGGGCTGGAGTACCTCGGCATCCAGCAGACGCGTACGCCCAAGGATCTCTGCCGATCCGGAGAAAAAGGCGATGTTCTGGTTATGTCGCACAGGGAAAGGCGCGTCGGGCAAGACCCTTAGACGAACGTCGATCAGCGTGCTGACGCCAAGCACCCCCGGCGACGTCACCACCATGCCGCGCCTCAGGTCGCTCACGCGCACCCCCGTCAGGTTAATGGCCACACGACTCCCGGGCAGCGCCCGCTCCGTCTGGCGACGATAGCTTTGCAGCCCTCGGATGCGCGCCTTCAGCGGCTCGCCGCCGGGGCCAGGGAGGATCACCACCTCCTGGCCGACCTCCAGGATCCCATCGATCAGAGTGCCCGTCACGATGGTACCGAATCCCGACAGGCTGAACACACGGTCGATGGGCAGCCGTGGCCTCCCAAGATCACGGCGGGGAGGGACGGAAGCGAGCACTTCGATGAGGGCTCTCTTTAACTCCTCCAATCCCTCTCCGGTGCGCGCGGACACGGGGATGATAGGAGCATCAGCCAGGCAGGTCCCCTGCACGGTCTGTCGCACATCCTCCTCCACAAGGGCCAGCCAATCCGGGTCGTCGATGAGGTCGATCTTGGTGAGGGCGATCACCCCGCTGGGGATGGCCAGCAAATCCAGGATGGCGAGGTGCTCGCGCGTCTGCGGCATGACCCCCTCATCGGCGGCGATGACCATCAGGGCGGCGTCGATCCCTCCTACGCCGGCCAGCATGTTCTTGATGAAATCGATATGCCCCGGGACGTCCACGATACCGATCGTCTCACCGTCGGGCAGCGTCAACCAGGCGAACCCGAGGTCGATGGTCATCTCCCGTTCCTTTTCCTCTTTGAGACGATCCGGATCGATGCCGGTGAGGGCCAGAACCAGGGTAGATTTGCCATGATCGACGTGGCCTGCCGTTCCGATGACGTGCATGAACCTGCCTCGCCAGAGAGGATTGGGAAGCATAAAGAAAGGGATACCCCGTCAGCTCGTCGAGTGATCCTCTGTCTCGATGTGATCACGTTCCTCCAGAGCGGCCTCCAACGTGTCCAGCCATCTCTGCGCCTCTTGTAAGCGGTGGGCTCCGAACTCCTCATGAAGGTGCCAGAGCTGGCGAAGATGGGCGTCGTGCTCTTTGAGCTTGGCTTCCAGCGGAGGGAAGCGGCCGAGGATGTCCTTATTGAACTGTTCCTGTTGTTGCCAGCGTTGCCGCCAGGCCAGCATCTCCTTCTGCCAGCGTTTCTCGTTCTCCTCCTGGAAGGATTCCCAGGCTCGACGCTGGCGTTCTTCGGCCAGCCGCTGCAACTCGGCGACCTGCCTCTGCTCCTGCTGGATGGTCTGACGGAACTGCTCTATGACCTGCACGGCCCGTTTGCTCTCCTCGGCGGCCTGGATAGCTTCCTGTACCCGTTGCCTCTGAGTCTCGATCGTCTCACGATATGAGGCCACCTCATCACGGATATCACGCAGCTGTCGCTCCTGGTCCGCCTGGGCCAGCTTGATCTGTTCGATGAAGGACTCCTGAGCGCGACGTAGCTCCCCCGGGACGGGAAGGACGGACTCCACGGCCTGGGTGGCCTTCTGAATGCCCGCCTCCAGTAAGGGCAGCCGGTTAGCCACAGCATCGATACGTTTGAAGAGCTCGATGGTTTCCTGCTGCAACTGGGCGATGCGCTTGGCGTCCTGATTTCGCTGCTCGGTGAGGAAGGGGAGGGTGCGTGTGTACTCATCGATGTTCTTGCTGAGCGTGGAGACCTGTTGCCGCAGATCCATCACCGCTTCCGTCAGGCGTTGATCCTCGACCTTGCGCGCGTTTAGCTCCTCCTCAATCCGGGAGAAACGGGTGAGCTCCCGCCGGATCTCGCTGATAGCCCGCGCGGAGGACTCGCGGTCGGAGAGCCGGATGCGCTCTAACTCCCGCTGGTTGCGCAGGATATCCTCTTCAATCCGCTCGATCATCAGGCCCACTTCACTCTTAAACTGCTCAATGGCCTGCTCAAGCTGCTCGAAGCGCGTCAATTGCGCCTGTGTGCTGGCCAGCCGGCTCTCCAGATCCTGGATCCGGCGGGCCTGCTCTTGGATCACCGTCGTCTGCGCCTCTAACTGCTGCTGCAGCCGCGTGATCTCCTCTCGATCCTTGCGATGCGCCTCATCCAGCCAGGTCACCATCTGGCTCAATTGTGTCGTATCCACACGCCCTCCTCACATCCACATGTTAAATGATCATTTAGCCCTCACTCCTCCCCACCCGACTGACGCCAGACTTCTCCTCCCCCAATTTGGGAGGAGAAGGAAACTACAGAGGTAGGGTGAGGGCCAAGCCGACGAGATATTACAACTAACGATACCAGGGATACACGACCATGCGCTCTAACACATGTCCACGGTGGCCTATTATAGCATCGGTCTGAGGGGCAAGCCAACGATCCTTCACGCGGGGTAGTGTATCTTTTTTGTGGAAATTAGAAGCAAGGGTTGAAGCGGCCCCGTCGTTCTGCGAGTGATAGGGGCACAGCATGTGTTGCTCGACGTAGTGTTAGACCCCCTAATTGTGGGCGTCATAAAGTTGGAACCCTATGGGCTCTTCTTACAGCGATTGCGACGCTTGACCCGAGAGACGCTCAGGTGGCGAATGGCATCTGTCTC
>DUEN01000103.1 GCA_011176545.1 Caldilineae bacterium
AATCTCGGAGGCCCTTGATCCCATCGCTTTGTGGTACAATGAAAGTGTTACCCATGTCTCCGAACACTTGTAACCCATGTCCCCGAACACCTGTTACCCATCTCCCCAGTCTATACACCAGGGAGAAGGGGGCTTGGTTGGGCTTGTGGTCCCCTTTCCCCACTGATGGCCTGGTTCCTCTCTCCGATTCTTGACCGGCCCCTCCCTTCTCTCTACAATGGGAGCGCGGCGGTTACCCACAAGTGCGACATGGATGGCTTCATCACATTCCTTCTTACCGCAGAGACACCGAGGGCGCAGAGCGCCACTCGTATTTTTCGTACTCTGCGTTCTTTGCGTCTCAGCGGTGAGATATGGGTCATCACCGGAAAGGGAACGAGCTGATCATCGTCACGCGTAAAGGAGTTCGTTTATGGCTGAGAAGACCGCATGTCAGTGGAAGATTGAGAAGCAGATTTATTATCCCCTGATCACGGAGGTCATGCCATCGCCGGATGGCCGGCGGGTCGTCTACGCGGTGCGGGAGCCGCTGATGACCGACGATAAGAGCGAGTTCCTGACCCATCTCTATCTGGCCCCGACGGACGGCGGCGATCCCGTCCAGCTCACCTTCGGCGAGTACAGTAACCGCGGCGCCCAGTGGTCGCCGGACGGCCGGTATATCGCCTTCCTCTCCACCCGCAGCGGCAAGGCCAACATCTACGTCATGCGCGCCGACGGGGGCGAGGCCTGGACATTGACCCGCTATGAGAAGACGGACGTGGCCGCGCTGAAGTGGTCCCCCGACGGCAAACAGATCGCCTTCACCATGGTCGAGCCGCCGTCGGAGGAAAAGGAGAAGGCGCAGAAGGCCAAGAATGATCCCAAGCTATGGGATGAGGACTTCGACTTTCAACATCTATACGTGGTGCCCTTCGTCGAGGGGCCGCGAACGCTGCCCGAGGCTCGGCAGATCACACATGGCCGCATGCACGTGATAGACTTCGACTGGCTACCCGATGGTCGCACGCTGGCCTTCACCCATCGGCCGACGCCCATGGCCGAGGACTGGCCGGAGACACGGCTGTCCCTCATCGCTACGGACGAGGACGATGCGACGCCGCGAGAGCTGGCCGTGATCGCCGATCTACAGGCGAAGCCGGCCGTCTCCCCGGATGGGCAATGGATCGCCTGCGCCACCAGTGATCGACCCATCCGCTGGGCGTTTGCCGGGCGCATCGTGCTCTACCCGGTGAACGGAGGTGAGCCGCGGCCGCTTGCCTACACGCCCGACGGCCAATCGTCCCTGATCGGTTGGTCCGAAGATGGGAAGGAGGTGTACGCCTGGGAATACAGCGGCGTAAGCTCGCAGATCTGGGCGCTGCCCGTCACCGGGGAGCCTGGCCGCGCCGTTACCGATAATGAACGGCTCAAGACGCTTCCAGGCATCAACCGTCGTGGGCAGATCGCCTTCGTTGGCCAGGACTTCCATGAGCCGAACGCGGTCCACCTGCTGGACCCGGCGACCGGCAAGGCACAGTGCGTCGCCCGGCCGGCCATGCCTGAGGATTGGCCTGATGCCCCGCTGCCCAAGGCCGAGGTGATCCGCTGGAAGGCGCCCGATGGCCTGGAGATCGAGGGCATCCTCATCTACCCACTAGATTACGAGCCCGGGCGACGCTACCCGCTGATCCTGGAAATCCACGGCGGGCCAGCAGGCGTCTTCTCCCGGGGCTTCGTCGCCTCGCCGGAGCGGTATGCCAACGCCGTCGCGCTGGCCGAGCGCGGCTTCGTCGTGTTGCGTCCCAACCCGCGTGGCTCCTCCGGCTACGGCAAGGAATTCCGATTTGCCAACCACGCCGACTGGGGCGGCGGCGACTACGCCGATCTCATGGCCGGGGTGGATTACCTAATCGAGCAGGGCATCGCCGATCCGGATCGGCTGGGCGTGCTCGGGTGGAGCTACGGCGGCTATATGACGTCCTGGATCATCAGCCATACCGATCGCTTCAAGGCCGCGTGCGTGGGAGCGGGCGTCACCAACTTGATCGCCATGAACGGCACCAGCGACATCCCCAGCTTCCTGCCGGATTATTTCGACTACGAGTTCTGGGATAACCTGCAGCCTTATCTGGATCACTCCCCCATCTTTCATGCGAAGGGGGTGAGCACGCCGACGCTGATCCAGCACGGGGAGGAAGATGAGCGGGTGCCGCTCGGACAGGGGCGTGAGCTATACAACGCGCTGAAACGGCAGGGCGTGCCGGTAAAGATGGTCATCTACCCCCGGCAGAAGCACAGCATCGAGGAGCCACGGCTGGCCATCGATGTGAGACAACGGGCTGTGGAATGGCTAGAACGGTGGATCCTGGGACAAGATGGGGAGCATGACTGAGGTCAAAATAGCCCGACTTACCTCTCAGGAGAGCGCATCTTACAGGGGCGCGGCAAGCTGCGCCCCTGGCGGTCATTTGACAGATGAGCAGAGACCGCAGCCTCGCTTCTGGGTGCGCCACATCCCCGTCTACGGCGATCTGATCCTGGCGCCCATGGCCGGGTTCTCCGACCTACCCTATCGCTCGATCTGCCGAGAGCTCGGCTCGGCCATGAGCTATACGGAGTTCGTGTCGGCCAACACCGTCATCCACCAGAGAGCACTGACTGATCGTGCCTTGCGGCGGTTGCGCTATAAACCGGAAGAGCGGCCCGTGGTCTTCCAGATCGCCGGCGCCGACGAGGACGCCATCGTAGAGGCCGCCAAGCGCATCGAAGAGCTGGAGCCGGATATCATCGACTTGAACCTGGGA
This sequence comes from Caldilineae bacterium, assembly GCA_011176545.1. Classification (GTDB taxonomy): domain Bacteria; phylum Chloroflexota; class Anaerolineae; order DUEN01; family DUEN01; genus DUEN01. Next base: position 2,787 of record DUEN01000103.1, read on the forward strand.
TGCCCGGCGCGGCGCGTGTGCGCAGGAGGGGCCGGAGCCGCCCTCCTGCGAGATCCGGCCAAGGTCGCCCGCATCTTTCGCAAATTGACGGCCGCGCTGTCCGTTCCCGTCACGGGCAAGATCCGTCTGGGGTGGGACGCCCAGAGCCGCAACTATTTGGAGGTCGCCCGGGCGATGGAGGAGAACGGCGCGGCGTTGATCGCCGTACACGCCCGGACGCGGGATCAGGACTACAGCCAGCCGGCCTCATGGGAGGCCATCGCCGAGATCAAGCAGATGGTCTCTGTGCCCGTCATCGGGAATGGCGACGCGATCACGGTGGCCGATATCGAACGTATGCTCGTCGAGACCGGCTGCGACGCCGTCATGGTCGGCCGCGGCGCCATGGGACATCCCTGGATCTTCCAGCGGATCGATCGCGATCAGGTGCCTATCGAGGAAAAGATCGCGATGATCCGCCGCCATCTGCGGGAGATGTTAGCCTTCTACGGCGAGCCGTTGGGGCTCATCCTGATGCGAAAGCACATCCCGTGCTACCTGAAGGGCCACTATCGGATCCGTCGCCTCCGCCACTCCCTGCTCCGTTGCGAGGACGTGGAGACGTTCCACCGCCTCCTGGACGAGCTGGCCCAGACTCTCAAATAGAAGCCCGGCTTCTGACAGAAGCCGGGCTTCTGATATCTAACGTGTCACCAATAATGTACCGGCGGCAGGTCCCGCATGGTGACCAGGCCGGGCGGGGCCGTGACTACGCGTGGGATCACGTTCACCGCCATGGCCACCGTCGCCAGGTCACCATTGGTCCCCCGCAGCACGACCTCCAGATCCGGCTTCCCCTCGATGAGGATGATATCCTGCTCATCGCCAGCCTCTAGCGCGGCGATGAAGGTGAGCACGATGAATTCGCCCGATTCTGTGTAGCCGCGGCCGATCTGCTTCAGCCCGCGCACCTGGCCTGGCTTCACCTCGACATACGGGGTATAAATCGGGTGCTCGGCCAGCACGGGCTCCATGTGCTCCTCATAGTGCACTAACCGTCGCCCCAACGTATCGGCGATGTGATCCATCGACTCCCGCAATCCCACATGCCCCATGCGGCCGGTCGCCATCTTCTCCTGAAACGCCTCGGGTGTCATCCCCGCGCCGATCTTAAGCTGAAACGGCCCCCGCCGTTTGGAGGCATCGACCACCCGGGTCACCGCGATGTGATCCACAGACTGACAGATGGCGGTCAGGGTAATGGGCAGCGTGTCCATGAGGAAGCCGGGATTTACCCCGGTGCCCAGAACCGTCTTCCCGCAACGCCGGGCGACCGCGTCGATCTCCTCCGCCTCCGTCGGATGGGCGATCCAGGGGAAGGACAACTCCTCCGCTGTGGAGACCACGTCCAACCCGGCCTCCAGGATCTCGGTGATCTGGGGTTTGAACAACTTGAAGTAGGAGCTGGTGGAATGCACGGCGACGTCGGCGGATGTCTCAGCCAGCACCTCGCTCAGGCGGGCGCGTATGGGGAAGCCCAGTGGCCGCTCCAAGCCGATCACCTCGCCAGCGTCGCGGCCGACCTTTTGCGGATCGATGTCCACCGCGCCCACCAGCGTCAACCCGCGGCGTTCCACCACATGTCGGGCGATGGCGCTGCCGATGGGGCCAAGGCCGTATTGCACCACGCGAATGGGATCAGCCATGAGTTCACCTCCCGGCGGGGGAATATAACACGCCCGCGTGAGAGGAGCAACCCGCGCGACCTTTCCAGGCACAACGAGGGATCATCGGCCCCTCGCGAGATCAGCGTTGGAGTCTTTCTCATGCGCTGTTACAGAGATGGAAAAGTCCGACGGATGAGCATGAGATTATTTGACATCGCTACTTACGTGGACTATAATGAATGTTGACAGCGCTGTCATACCCGCACATCGGGAGGACATTAGATCCAGTGTCCGTCACCATCTTCGATGTGGCCAGGCATGTGGGTGTCTCCATCAAGACAGTCTCCCGCGTCATCAACAATGACCCCGTCGTCAGCGAGGATACTCGTGCCAAAGTGATGGCCGCTGTGCGGGAATTGGGTTACGTTCCTAATGTCTCCGCTCGGCGTCTGGCCAGTCGGCGTTCCTACGTCGTCGGTCTTGTCTTCCATAACGCCACCTGGGCCTATATCACCGAAGTTCAACAGGGGGTGTTGGAGACCTGCCGTAAAGAAGGATACGGCATGCTCATCCATCCCTGCAATGCGAAGAAATCAGAAGACCAACAAGAGATCTTACGCCTGGTAGCCCAGCAGCAAGTAGATGGGTTTATCTTCACTCCGCCGTGTGATAACGCAGTGGCTCTTCTAGAGGAACTCGAGGCCCGGCGTATTCCCTTTGTCCGCCTCACCCCTTGTGTCCGCCAGGGCCCCTCGCCTTTCGTCGCAGCGGACGATTGGCGCGGGGCATACGAGATGACCGAGCATCTGATCAATCTGGGTCACCGACGGATTGGCTTCATCATGGGAAACCCTGATCACCAGGCCAGTCATGATCGGTTGGCGGGCTTCAAGGCCGCCCTGGAAGCCCATAGGATCCCTTTCAATCCTGCGTTGATCCAGCAAGGAGATTTTCAATTTGAATCTGGGGTTACATGTGCTCGAGCGTTGCTGGGGATGGAGCCAAGGCCGACCGCCATCTTCGCCAGCAATGACGATATGGCGGCAGGTGTGCTGGCAGTAGCCCATCAGATGGGGATCTCGATCCCTGCGGACCTCTCCGTGGCTGGATTTGATGACGTCCCTTTGGCCCGACAAGTCTGGCCAGCTTTGACCACGATTCGTCAGCCGATATATGAGATCGCCGTATCCGCCGCTCAATTACTGATCCGTTTGCTGAAAGGGGAATCCGTAGAGACCTCCTTCTATGAACTTCCCACCACTCTCATCGTTCGGGAGTCAACGGGGCCGGTAGGGGATCCTGAATCCCTCGGCTAAGGCACACGAGGCGGCAGAGGAAGGCGTTGTATGAAAATGCAACAAGTGATTGACAGCGCTGTCACAACCATCAGAAGGCCACGAGTTTCGCGTTTACAGCGCCGCGAGTGGCTGGCGGCTGCCCTTTTCATCGCGCCCAATATGATCGGCCTAGTGGTATTCATCTTGGGGCCGGTCATCGCGGGCTTTCTGCTCAGCTTCACCAAATGGGATATGCTCAGCCCACCGGAATGGATAGGGCTTGAGAACTATCGTGCCTTGTTGTTCGATGACCCCTTGTTCTGGCTAACCCTGAAAAACACGCTCTACTATACCGTGCTGGTCATCCCCATCGGCACGACCATCTCCCTAGGTTTAGCCCTGGCGCTCAACACTTCCCTGAAGGGCGTCGCCATTTATCGGACGATCTTCTTCATCCCCGTAGTTGCCTCCGCCGTTGCCGTCGCGGTCGTCTGGAAGTGGGTATTTCAGCCGGATTTCGGTTTATTGAACGCATTGTTGCGCTCCATCGGGATTAAACCGCAAGGATGGCTCAATGATCCAAGTCAAGCTATGCCCTCTGTCGCGGCAGTAGCTATCTGGCAAGGCATGGGCTATAACATGGTCATCTTCCTGGCGGGTCTAAAGGGCATCCCCAGGCACCTTTATGAGGCTGCCGCTCTCGACGGCGCGAGGGGATGGCAGCGCTTCTGGTATATTACGTTGCCCCTTCTGACTCCTACGCTCTTTTTCGTGCTCATCATGTCCATCATTTCCTCCTTCCAGGTCTTCGCTCAGGTCTTCGTCATGACGCAAGGCGGGCCCGGTAACGCGACTCGGGTATACGTGTACTACCTATGGGAGAATGCCTTCTCTTGGTTTAAGATGGGATACGCCTCTGCTATGGCATACATCCTATTCCTGATCATTTTGGTCATCACCATATTACAAGTGAAATTCTTAGGACGGCGCGTGCAATATGAACTAGGCTAAAGGGGGAACGGGATGGTTATCAAACGGCAGATGCTTCATTTGATCGGACATATCGGCCTTAGCCTCGTCGCCCTCACCTGTTTGTTCCCTTACTTCTGGATGGTGAGCACCTCCTTTAAGCTGAAGGGGCACGTCTTCGCCTTTCCGCCGGAGTGGATCCCCAATCCGGCGACGCTAGATGCCTATCGTCGGCTATTCACCTACATCCCGTTCTTCCGTCAATTTCTGAACACGGTGTTCGTATGTGTAACGATCGTCATCGGTCAATTGATATTCTCTTCGATGGGCGCCTACGCCTTTGCCCGGCTGCGTTTCCCCGGCCGCGACGTGTTGTTCCTAGCCTACCTTGCCACGATGATGGTCCCGGGACAGGTCACCTTGATCCCCTCTTACGTGTTGATGCGGATATTGGGATGGATCAACACCTATTGGGCGTTGATCGGCCCGCCGTTCCTGGGCAGCGCCTTCGCCACCTTCTTCCTGCGCCAGTTTATGATGACCATCCCGGTGGAGCTGGAAGACGCCGCGCGTATCGACGGAGCGGGTTACTTTCGCATCTATAGCACGATCATGTTGCCGCTGATCCGGCCCGCACTCGCCACCATCGCCGTCTTCGCCTTCGTCTACTTCTGGAACGATTTCCTGTGGCCGTTGGTGGTCATCAACTCGGAGGAGAAGAAGGTGCTCACCGTGGCCATCGCTACCCTCGCACAGAGCTATTACGGCGTCGACTGGCCGGTGATGATGGCAGGCGCCGTCCTTTCCGTGCTACCCCTTCTGCTGATCTTCTTCTCAGCACAACGCTACTTCGTGGAGGGCATCGTGATGAGCGGCTTGAAGGGATGACGCTTGCGACCGGAGAGCCGACGAGGCGACCACAGCGGAGATGCTCGGAAGGGAGGTGATAGCCCGCTCTTATCTGGATGCGGGGTAGATCCATTACCGCGAACGACGTAGTCAATTCGCGGAAGGAGGATCGGCCTTACGCAAGATCAATCTAACATATATGAGGAGGAGGGCACAGATGTTTGGTCGAATGGATAAAGGCACTCGCTGTATGTCGGTTCTGGCACTGCTCACCGTGGCGTCTCTGCTCATCGTTGCCTGCGCGCCCATGGCGGCGACGCCAGCCCCTTCAGCCGCCACCCAACCACCAGCTCCGGAGGAGGAAAAGCCGACGAAGCTCGTCGTCGCCTCGTTCTATCCGGTAGATAAGGTATCCGGATGGGATGGTCTGGTCGAGCGCTTCAAGGAGAAGCACCCCAACGTTGAGATCGAAGTACAGGTGACCACCTTCGAGCAATATCTGCCGAAATTGCTCAGCCAGATCGCAGGTGGCGTCGCCCCCGACGTAGTCGCGGTGGAGAACACCCCGTTCCCGCAGTTCGTCCAGAAGGGGATCTTGGAGGATCTGACGCCGTTCCTGGAGAACACGCCCGGCTTCTCTCTCGATGACTTCTTCCCTCACCTCATCGATCGCTACACCGTGGAGGGGAAAGTCTACGGCATCCCCTACGATGCACAACCCAACGCCATCCTTTATTACAACCCGGCCATCTTCGACGAAGAGGGGGTGGAGTACCCGAACAAGGATTGGACCTGGTATGATTTGCTGGAGGCCGCCAAAAAGCTGACGAAAGTGGACGCAGATGGCAATGTGGAGCGATATGGCTGGGATATCTGCGGCAACAACTGGGCCTACTTCGTCTACTCCAACGGCGGGGGGATCGTAGATGATGTCAAGCATCCGACGCGCTCCCGATTGGATGAGCCGGAGGCCATCGAAGGCGTCCAATTCTACGTGGATATGATGTATAAGCACAAGGTGGCCCCTAGCCCACAGACCCTGGAGTCCCTTGGCGGCTACCAGGCCACGGCCAACCTCTTCATCGCCGGCAAGACGGCCATGTTCCAATGCGGCTTCTGGATCGCCGTGGAGCATCCGGAAGAGTTTAAGGATATGGGGGTACGCATCGCCATGGGGCCGATGGGTCCCAATAAGACGCGTGCCTACCCGACCGGTGGGACCGCCTATGCCATCCTGAAGTCGTCGAAGAACAAGAAACTGGCCTGGGAGTTCATCACCTTCTTCCTGGGACCGGTGGGCTACGAAGAGGCGTATAAGGCGGCCAAGCTCGGGGCCATCTATCCTCCAGCGCACATCCCGTCCTTCGAGTGGTACATGCAGCAGCCTATTGAGTTCGTGGACACACTGGAGCCGAACAAGGAGGCCCTCAACTACATCATCTTCGCCCCTGCCGATTTGCGCTGGCCGGAGATCAACTCCAAGTGTGTCCAGCCGGAGATGGATCTCATCCTGCGCAATGAGAAGCCCGTCGAACCGACGATGAAATCCATCGCCGAGTGCGTAAATGCGGAGCTGGCTAAATAGTCCGCTTGTTTTGTCTCAACTAGGTGCTGGGGGATAGCGGAGGCAATGCCCTCCGCTATCCCCTAAAGCGCAGGATTGCTGCCGAAAGTTGTGATGGTCTCCTAAAGTCGTGGTGATCTCCCTATGAGGTTGGTGCGCTCACAAGAGATCGTCTGCAGCTCGGCGCCGCATACGCATAAATGATGGCACCTGAAGGCCCTTTCCCAGGCGCCGGGATTTATTCGCCGCCTGCACCATCTGTAGAGGCACCAACATACATTAGGGAGACCACTAAGATTGCGCTCAGAGAGGATCTGATTCTATGTCCACCTCGCGATCACGACGCTTCTGGCCTGTCCCATCTTGCGCCTGGCATCGCCGCTTAGGTGATCGACCCGATCTGGCCTGTCATGTGCGTGATGTGGCAGGCGTCTACGATACGGCGGCCCGCACGAAGAAGGGGCTGCCTTTGGGTGGGATTGGCTCCGGGAATTTCATGTTCAACCTGTGCGGCTCCTTCGGCCCTTGGCAGATGAAGCCCGGGCGATACGAGGAGCGCTTTTTGCCTCAGGCCGCCTTCCATATTCGAGAACAAGTAGAGGGACAAGAGACTGTCGCCCGCACCCTGGCGATGGAAGACGTGCTTCCCGCCTGGAATCGACTGAAGGTGGGAGAGGGCGACTATTACGCTCTCTTCCCTCGCGGGTGGTGCACGTACGATGTCTTCGACACGGATATCTCTTTGCTCTTCTTCAGCCCGGTCATCAAGGACAATTATCGGGAGACCAGCCTTCCCGTGGCGCTCTTCCTCTTCCGCGTCTACAACCCTGGCCCCGCTCGGGCGACGGTCTCCGTCATGTTTACGTTCCCGAACGCCCCGTACACTGGTCCATTGAACCTGAAGCTCGGCCAAGACGTAGGTGAGCCAGATGAAAGGGTGCCGGCGGAACTCGCACAGGCCCTCGAGGAAGCATGGGGGCAGCTCGCGCGGAAATTGGAGGCATTGGGGCGCCCACGCCAGGGACTACGCAACGAGCTGGCCGAGGAACCCAGAGATGGGATTACGGCCGTAGTGATGCGCGCGGACGATCCCGCCAACCCGCCTGAGACCCAAGGCACGGAGTGGTGCATCGCCGCATTGGGGCCAGCGACCTATCTCATCTCCTGGGATGGCGCTGGGGACGGGGACGACGTGTGGGAGGATTTCGTAACCGATGGAGCGTTGGGCAACCGAGATCTGGCACCCGATAGCGAGGAGCCCTCTGGCGCTGTGGCGTTGCGGGTCGCGCTGGCCCCGGGCGAGGAGGCCATGCTGCCCTTCGCCCTGACCTGGCATTTCCCCCAAGTGGAGTTCGCCCAGGGGACCCGCTGGTGGCGTCGATACACGGAGTTCTTTCCCCCGGAGCCAGGCCAATCCTTCGCCATGGCGAAGGAGGCGCTACAACGCTACGAGGCCTGGCTGAATGCGGTCGAGGAGTGGACACGACCCATCGTGGAAAGTCCCGTATATCCGGATTGGCTGAAGCAAGGCGCCCTGAACGAGCTGTACTATACGACCTTTGGCGGCTCCTTCTGGGAGAACGGCTGCATCACGAAGCCCAAGCGCTTTGGGGCACGCCCGGGGCAGCACCTGCATTTCGTCATGGAATGTCAGGAGTATCGATGGGCCGAGACCTTCGATGTGCGTCATCACATCTCCCGCTCTTATCGCGAGCTGTGGCCTGAAATCGAGCGGGACATCCTCTTGGTTTATGCAGATTTCATCATGGATACGCCGGACGGCAGCGTTCCCCACGACGCGGGGACCCCCGATGGTGATCCATTCTTTAAATACGATGGCTATGTGGAGGGCTATCCATTCGTTGAGGACACCTCCCGTACTACGACGCCCTGGTCGGAGTTCTCGCCCAAGTTCATCCAGCAGGTGTACGCCTATTGGCACAAGACGAGGGATGACGCCTTCCTGGATGAGGTTTGGCCAGCGGTGGCGCGCACCTTCCGCTATCAGCAGACGACGGACGTGGACGGCGACGGGATCACCGAGATGAAAAGCTCTGAGTACCGCGACAATAAGCTCTTCAACGCCGTCCTGTGGATCGGTGCGCTGGAGGCGCTCATCGCTATGGCGGAGCATCGAGGGGACGAGGCCATAGCTCAAGAGGCCCGCGCGGAGATGGCGAAGGCCCGTCGGAGTGCAGAGGTGCAATTTTGGAACGAGGAGCTGGGGTATTACCAGTTCAACGCCGAGAACGCCGACATCATGGGCGATGCCTTCATCGGCCAACGTTACGTGGATGTGACCGGGCTGCCACCGGTGTTGGATCCGGAGCGCATGACCTCGCACTACCGCCAGGTCTTCCGCAGAGCATCTCTCCCGTTGCCGGATACGGATGGCGATGGCGTGGGGAACCTGGGCGTTGGCAACGCGCTGCGCCCCGATGGTTCCCCAGGGGTAGGGGATAGCGAGTTCCGACATGAGTACGAGGTCTGGACTGGAGTGAGCTACTCGTTGGCGGCCAACCTATATCATTGGGGGAAGCGCATCCAGGATGGCGCCCTGCAGGCAGCTGCCCTCCTGATCGGTTGGGGGGTCTATCAGCAGACTTGGCTTAACGAGGCGACGGCCTACTGGTTCAGCACCCCAGAAGCCTGGCAGATCGATGATCCAACCCGCTGCCGGGCGCTCATGTATCAGCGTGCGCGCGCCATCTGGGAATTGCTGATGGAGGTTCACGATCCATACGAGAGGCGGGGATAAATGGCAGCAGAAGCCATGAATTCAGTGGAGCGGACCTGGACGGTCCTTCGGGGAGGGATCCCTGACCGGGTTCCGGTGGATCTGCATAACTTCATGATGACGGCCTATGCCTCCGGCATCCCTTTTCCCGAGTTCCTTCAAAACGGCGAGGCTATGGCCGAGGGACAGATCCAGGCTTGGCGCGAGTTCGGCCATGACGTATTGTTGATCGAGAACGGCACGGCGGCCCTGGCCGAGGCCTGCGGCTGCGGCGTCGAATATCTCAAGGATAGCGCCCCAGTGGTCAAAGAGCCAGCCCTTAAAAGCCTGGACGACGTGGATAAGCTGAGAATGCCCGATCCCTATAAGGATCATCCCCTGCCTGAGCTTTTGAAGGCTACACGTATCGTCGTACAGGAGATCGGCGATAAGGCATTCATCATAGGACGGGCTGATCAAGGGCCGTTTTCCCTGGCCTCACTCCTCTTGGGAATGGAAGAATTCCTGTTGCAAATCACCCTCAACGAGAAGCCGGAGCAGATCCATCGCCTGCTAGAGTTCTGTCTGGAAGCCTCCTATCGGTATGCGGTGGCGCAGATGGAACAGGGCGCACACATCACTTCCATCGGCGAGTCGCTGGCCGGCCCTGATGTCTGCTCGCCTAAGGTCTATCTAGAATACGAATGGCCCTATGCAAAGAGGCTAGTCGAGCGCCTGAAGAAGAAGGACATCCTCTTAGCATACCACATCTGCGGCGATACCACCCCGATCGTCCATAAGATGGTGGAGACGGGCGCGGCGATACTCGAACTGGATCAGAAGACTGATATGCGCACGGCGAAGGAAGCGACGCGAGGCAAGGCTACCCTCTTAGGGCCGGTCGATCCCAACGACGTCATGGCTCTAGGCACGCCGGAGCTGGTGGAGGAGAAGTGTCGGGAGGCGATCGAGATCCTGGCGCCAGAAGGCGGCTTCATCCTGGGGCCTGGATGTGCCCTGCCGCCCAAGACCCCGCCTGAGAACATCCACGCGATGATCGAGGCCGCCCGTCGCTACGGCCGATATACGTGAGGCCCGCGCAGTTCCAACCAATGACGCAAAAACCCCGGCTTCTTCGAGAAGCCGGGGTTTTTCTGCGTTCTCAAGAGGCATAAGCCGTCTCATTCGGCGACGGATGAATTCCGCCGCCTGGGCAATACCCCCAAGTGCCCCCATTTTACGGCGCCGATCCACAAGCGACCTCTTGTATCCCGAACCGCGACACGGGTATGTTATAATTCCTCCACACATCTCCCACAGGAGGTCCCACATGCGCTTTCCCCGCGCGTCTGGCGTCTTGCTTCATCCGACCAGCCTCCCTGGCTCGCCCGGCATCGGCGACCTGGGGCACGCTGCCTACCGATTCGTCGATTTCCTGGCCGCGGCGGGCCAGCGTTACTGGCAGGTGCTCCCCCTCGGTCCCACCGGCTACGGCGACTCCCCCTACCAGTGCTTCTCCGCCTTCGCCGGGAATCCACTCCTGATCAGCCCTGAGCGGCTGGTCGAGGAGGGGCTGCTGGACCCCGAGCACCTGGCCGACATCCCCGCGTTCGATCCGCATCGTGTCGACTTCGGTCGCGTCATCCCCTGGAAGCGAGCGCTGCTGCGCTCCTCCTTCGATTACTTCCAACAGCACGCCGCGCCGCACCTGCGCGACGAGTTCGAGGGGTTCTGTCACGAGGAAGCGAGCTGGCTGGAGGATTTCGCCCTCTTCATGGCGCTCAAGGACGAGCATCACGGCGCGCCGTGGTGGGAATGGGAGCGGGCGCTGCGCGTCCGGGAGTCCAGCGCGCTGCAGGATGCCAGGAGCCGCCTAGCCGATGCCATGTCCTTCTACCGCTACCAACAGTGGCTGTTCCTCCGCCAGTGGCGGGCGCTGAAGGCGTACGCCAACGAACAGGGCGTGCACATCATCGGCGACATCCCCATCTTCGTCGCCCGGGATAGCGCGGACGCCTGGGCGAACCCGCACCTGTTCCACTTCGACGAGGAGGGCCATCCCACGGTGGTGGCCGGGGTGCCGCCCGACTACTTCAGCCCCACCGGCCAGCTTTGGGGCAACCCGCTTTACCGCTGGGACGTGATGCGGGAGGACGGCTACGCCTGGTGGATCGAGCGCTTTCGCGCCATCTTCCGGCTAGTGGACGTGGCGCGGTTAGACCACTTTCGCGGCTTCGAGGCGTACTGGGAGGTCCCGGCCGGGGAGGACACGGCCATCAACGGCCGCTGGGTCAAGGGGCCAGGCGCCCACTTCTTCGAGACGGTGCTGGCCGCCCTGGGCGATCTGCCCATCATCGCCGAGGACCTGGGGTTCATCACGCCCGAGGTGACCGCCTTGCGGGATCGATTCGGCTTCCCGGGCATGAAGGTGCTTCAGTTCGCCTTTGGCACGGACGGCTTCGACCCGTACCTGCCGCACAACTACCCACGCAACTGCGTCGTGTACACGGGCACCCACGACAACGACACCACTGTCGGCTGGTTCCGGCACAGCTCTACGCCGGAGGAGCGCGCCTTCGCGTTGCGTTATCTGCGCTCGGACGGCTCCGACATCGCCTGGGACATGATCCATCTGGCGTGGACCTCCGTGGCCGACACGGCCATCGCCCCCATGCAGGACCTGCTTCGCCTGGACTCCGACGCCCGCATGAACCTGCCGGGCAGCTTCGGCGGCAACTGGCAGTGGCGATGTCCGCCGGACGCGCTCACAGACAAGCTGATCGCGGCGCTGCGGGACCTGACGGACATCTGCGCCCGGAATCCCGCCGCGCGTACGGACCGACGCTCGATCCATGTGATGGAATCAGACGCCGAATAGAAGACCCCCGGCATCTTGCAGATGCCGGGGGTCTAAGCGATCATGCGTAATGCTCTCTTAATATTTTCCTCTCCGCGCCCTCTGCGTCTCGGCGGTGAGATATGAGGATCATCCCTTGATCGCGCCCACCAACAGGCCGCGGGCGATGTAGCGCTCCAGCGCGATGGCCATGGCGATGACCGGGATGATCATGATGAGGATCAGCACCGACATGTACCACCATTGCGGCCCGCGAGTGGCGTTCTGCGCGGCCACGGTTAAGGGCAACGTCTGCGCGTTCGCGCTGCTCAGGAACAGCGCCAGCAGATACTCGTTCCAGGCGAACACCAGCACGAAGAGGAACGTCGCCACCAGGCCAGGCATCGAGAGGGGCAATACGATGGACCAGAAGATGCGATAAGGTGACGCGCCGTCGATGGCCGCGCACTCCTCGATCTCAATGGGGATCGACTGGAAGTAATCCCGCATCAGCCAGACCACAATGGGCAGGTTAGTGGCCACATACGTGATGACCAGCGCCGTCCGGGTATCCAACAGGCCCAGACGCTGGAAGAGGATGTAGATCGGGATCACCACGGCCACCGGGGGCAGGATGCGCTGGGAGATCATCCAGAAGGCGATGTCGTCGTTCTTTAGGTGGCGTCGAAAGCGCTTGCCGATGGTCTGCGCCAGCAGGAGGAACACGGCGATGGCGGCCGCCACGGCCACCTGCCATGGAGCCCCCAGGGTGATCGCCACGATGGCCAACGCCACACATCCGATGAAAAGCAGGATCGTCCCCAGCCGCGGCCGATATTCGAACCGCACCAGCGCATACGAGGCCGCGGTGCCCAGCGCCAACGAGAGCACCGAGCTGGTCAATCCCACGATGACGGTGTTCGCGTAGGGGCGCAACGTATCATTGCGTAGATCGAAGAAGATATAATGCCAGGCATGCAGCGAGGGCTTGAAATCGATGAAAGGCAGATAAACCGGCCCGTCGTTCACATGGATCGGCAGCTTGAAAGAGGTGATCAGCAGCCAGTATAGCGGGAACAGGACGACGAAAGACCACATCCCCAGGATGAGATAGGACACGACCATCCCCATCGGGGAGGGGACAAAGGGCGAGAAATTCCAACGACGCCAACGCACCAACTTGATCATAATCCGTCCTCAGATCCTCACCATTACAAGACTTCCAACACTCGGCGCCGAATGATATTCACGGTGACCAGGGCGACGAAGGTCACGACCAGCAACAACAGATAGGCGACCGCGGCCGAGCCCCCCACATCTAGCGTACGCCAGGTCATGAACGCCTGCAGAGTCAGCGACTCCGTGGCTGTGCCCGGCCCCCCGTTCGTCAACACGTTGGGCAGATCGATGATCTTAAAGGCCTCGATGAGCCGGATCAGGATCAGTGTCGTGCTCACCGGCAGGATGGTGGGTATGGTGATGTGTCGGAAGATCTGCCATCGGCTGGCCCCATCCACCAGTGCCGCCTCGATGGGCTCGATGGGCTGGCTCTCCAACGCGGCCAGCAACACGATGAACATGAACGGCGTCCACTGCCAGATATCGCCGATCATGACGGCCGCGCGAGCGGTCCACGGGTTGTTCACCCATGAAGTCTCCGCCAGGCCGAAGGCCCGCCAGATGGGCGTGAACGGCCCCTTGGTGAAATCGGTCAGCATGCGGAACATGTACGCGATGCCCACCGGCGTGATCATCATGGGCAGCAGGAAGACGACGCGGAAGAAACGCCGGCCGGGGATCTGCTGAATGCACAGCAAGGCCAGGACCAGCCCCAGGAGATACTGGATGGTCACGCCGCCGAAGACGTAGATCAGCGTCACCACTAGGGTCCCCGGACGGCCGCCAGGGCTCAGCGATCGCACCAGGAGCCACACTCCCGCGCCGGTGATCACGCTGGCCACCAGGCGCCAGAAGAAGCCCATCACCGAGGCGTTCCCGCCGCGCGCGTACCGGACCAGCATGTAGGCCAGCCATAAGACGACCGCCCCGAAGATCCCCCATCCCAGGGGAGAGGGATCGACCAGCACCCCCATGAAGTGCGTCTTCTCGCTGCCGACGAACAGCTTTCGGTAATTGGCCAGCCCCACGAAGCTGAGCTTGAACCCGCCCTTGATGAACTGCAGCCGGGTCAGCGAGAGGTATAAGGAGACGATGAGGGGGAAGATGGAAAGGAACAGGATGACCAGGACGCTGGGCATCAAGAACGATGCGCTGGCCATGCGCTCCAGCCGTGCGCCTAATCGCCTGACGCGACTTACAGCTACAGCAGATTCGAGGCCCGGCTCGGGCTGAGCCGGGCCTCGAGCGGATTCCGTGATCGCCATCGTATGGTCCTCGACCTCACTCCTTTGGGATGCTCAACGAAGACTTATAAGCCTCCAGCTGGGCCTCCCGCCCGAGCTCCTCGGTGATCTCCTCCCAGCCGTTGTAGATCTGCTCCATGGTCTCCTCGAGCGTCAGCTCACCGGCCAGGAACTGGGAGATCGCCTTGTCCAGCACGATCTGCTGATAGCGCTGGTTCTGCGGGATACGGAGGTCCAGCACCATGTTGGGGCTCTCCAGGCTGGCCTTGATGGCGCCCAGGTAGTCCTTAGCGGCCTCCTCGCTCATGCCGGCCTTGATCCACAGATCCAGGTTCTCGAACTGGGAGATGCGGTACGGGTTGAAGCCCGTCTTCCCGATGGTCACGTCCACGTTGGCCTGGGCCGGCTGGCTCATGTAGGACAGGAAGGCGTAGGCCGCGTCCTTAACCTTCGGATCCGCGGCTGCGTTAATGGCGCCCGACCAGCCGCCGAAGGCCGCGTACGGCGCGTGGTTCACGCCGTTGATCGCGTACGGGCAGAGCTCCTCATTGCACTCCTCGAACTGCATGGTCTCCCGGTTCAGCACCTTGGTGGTGCCGGGCAGGATCACCGCGCCCACCTTATCGATGACCTTGGAGGTCTCCGGATCGATGGCCAGGGTGCCGATGTCACCCCAGTCGATGGAGAGAGCACAGCGCCCGGAGGTGAACAGGGCTCGCGTGTCCCCCACGTCCAGGTTCAGCTCATCCGGCGGGCCGTAGTTCGTGGTCTCCTTGTAGATCTCCAGCGCACGGGCAAAAGCGTCGTTCTTGGTCAGCGGCTCCATGTTATCCAGCCGGAAGAACGAGCCCTGGCGCGTGCCCTTGCTCTGCAGGAACCCGGCCGCCACGGACCACACCATCCAATAAGCCTGCGCGTTGCGCTTCTTGGAGATGCAGGAACCATAATCCGGCTCGCCGTCGCCATTCAGGTCCCGGCCATGGAAGGTCTTGGCGATGTTGAGGTAATCCTCCCAGGTCTCCGGCGGGGCCAGGCCCTCTTGCTCCAGCAGATCCTTCCGGTAGTAGACCATCTGGAAATCGCCGTCCAGCGGGATCGTGTAGATACGGCCCTCATAGGTGGCGCTGAAGTTGCGGAAGAACGGGGCGATGTCCTCCCACTGGAGTGCCTCATCCGCCGCGATCCGGTCGGTCAGGTCCTCCAAATAGCCGGGGATGATGAAGTCCACCATCCACTGCGGGGCGAACACGAAGGCGTCGAAGCTGTTCGTCCCCGTGGCCAGATCCGTCAGGATCTTCTGATACAGATCGCTGAAGGGGACGGTGATGACGTTGATCTTCGCGCCGGTCAGCTTCTCGAAGTCTGGACCGCGCCGCTGCAGCGGCTCGGCGATCTGGGGCCCCGTGAAGGTGACGATGTTCACCTCAATCCCTTCAAAGGGCTTGGCCTCTTCGGCCGGCGCGGCCTCCTCCTTTGGCACTTCCGCCGGTGCCGGCGTCACCATAGGCTGACAGGCACTGACCACCAGGACCAGGATGCCTATCAGGGATAGCAACAGGACGGACTTGTGACGCAACATGGTCTGCCCCTCCTTCTACAACGTTTTAGGCCCGGACCACTCGCTGTCCGGACCGGCCGATGATCCCAGAGCGCGCTAGCGGTCCACGCGCCCCTACCGCCAATCCGGGGGAGCTCGAAGCAAAAGATCGGCGGATCTCACTTCCTCAAGATGCTTCATGGATGACATGATTGGGTTCCAAACAGCGATCACAAGTTCAAAAGCGGCGACCAAGCGGATACAACTCGAAGCGAACAGTGGCTACATACCCAAGCACGTCGTCCACACTTCACGATGGGGGCACATTAAGTGTATAGCGATCAGGACGACCTGTCAAGCCCTGGTTTCATCCACCGGAACAGCGCGGCTTATTTCTCCGCGAATGACTTGACATATGTTTAGGAAAAGGTAATATGGAGACGTGCTCCGTATATCGGCTAAGTGGATCGTTAAACGGCCACGAAGCAGTCCCATGCGAGTTCGAGTATACGCCACTTTGCGCGATCTATTGGGCGCGAGAGAAGTCACCCTGGATCTCGATGGCGAGACGCCGGTGCGAGAGGTGCTCCAGCGACTGACCGAGGCCTATCCGGCGCTGGCCGAGAAGCTGTGGGATGACCAGGGGAATCCCACAGGCTTCGTTCGCGTGTTGCTCAACGGCAGGCTACTGGAATACCTCGACGGGATGGATACCCTGGTCAAGGATACGGATGAGATCAGCCTCTTCCCGCCGGTCGGCGGCGGCCGGTGATGTCACGCTAAGACTGCGAGGCATCGGCGTCCGGCTGGTCACCGGATACCTCATCGACCTCGGCGGTCAGGAGATCATGCCCGGCTACGTTGTGGGGGATGGCTGGGAATCATACATCTCCCCAGGTGAGCCGGTGTACGTGGGCTCCATTCGGCTGGGTGTGACCGAGGTCCGATTTAAAGGCTCCCCCGAAGTCCTCGAACCGCTCCTGAGCCGGTTTGAGATGAAGGTGCTGCGTGCAGGCGGATGAACAGGACGAGAGGAGGTCGGATTTGAGCGGAGCGAATGGCCACCCCTCACCGATAGAGCTTACCGGATTGATGGCTCCCCCCGAGGAACAATGGCATCATCTGCGTAGCTTCCTGGATCTCAACCAGGCCGATCTGGACGCCATGGCCCAGACGGTCGAGATCCTTCTGCGTCACGGCCCAGAATTCGTCGTAGGCGCCTACGATCATCTGCTTCACTTCGAGGAGACGGCCGCGATCCTGGGTTGGGAACAGGGTGCCGATCCGGAGCACCTGGCCGAGCGACGACGCTTCTTCACCATCTGGCTGGCGCGCACGCTAGGCATAGACCTCAGCGACGATATGGCCCGGTATCTGTTTCGGGCCGGCAAATACCATGCCGGGCACGGGCCACGCCGCATCCACGTCCCGGAGATCTACGTGACCGGCGCGATCAGCCTGGTGCAAGCCAGCTTCGCTCGCTACCTGGCGGCCGAGATGACCGACGCGGCCTTGGTCGCGCAGGCCCTGGCGGGATGGAACAAGCTCCTCACCATGCATCTACATCTGATGAGCGTGGGCTATCGCGTGGCGCGGGACTGGGATGACGGGGAAATCCAGGTGACGGTCACTCTGTACGGCCGGATGCGCGCCATCGCCCAAGCCGAGCGCGTGACGCTGCGCGTGCCCGAGGATGCCCGCAGCGAACATGTGCTGCGTAAGTTCTTCAACTACTTCCCCGAGGCGCGGGCCGAGGTGTTCGACGTGGACTGGGAGGACGGCTACCGATTCGATGATCGCGGGACCCCATGGATGACCGTAGACCGGGTCTATCGTCCCCGGCATAACTGGAACATCCGGCTGAACGGGCGCAATCTGGAGTACATCGGCGGGTTGATGGCGCCCGTCCACGATGGGGATGAGGTGAACATCTTCCCACCGGGCCGATAAATTCCCGGAGAGAGCAGTAGGGGCGCAGCACCGCTGCGCCTCATGCTCATCAAGTTAACAGCATGTGTAGGGACAGCCCTTATGGCTGTCCTGAATCTGGAGGTATCGGTAGGCAACACGATCCTCTGTAGGAGCGACCGGCCGGTCGCTCCTACATTATGTAAAGGCAATACGCGCGTTGTCTCTACGTTTCTGTCATGTATACCAATTATGAGCGATTATCATGCAATAGGGGCGCACGGCCGTGCGCCCCTGCGTTTCTGTCGGATATGTTGAGGGCTCAGCGGCGCCGAACCCTCGCCATCATCATAGGATCCCCAGCTCCTTCAGCTTGCTCTCCGGCACCACGCCGTTCTCCCAGCCGCGCGCCCGATAGTACTCCTCCAGCATCTTATCCAGCTCGCAGACATGCCCCTTGGAGCCCGACTCCTGCGATGGCTCCTCCAGGAAGCGGGCCGGCAACGTATCGTCCTTGCCATCGAACCCGCAGAGGTTGTTATAATACCGCTCCAGGTTGTAGATCCGCTCGCCGGTCTTGAGCACATCGTCCGCGGTGAAGGGCACGCCGACGAAGGTCGAATACTGCTGGGCGTACTCCTCGGCGCCCTCGGCGAAGGCCGAGAATTTGCAGATATCCAGGCTATCGGAGAAGGCGTGCAGGTCCTGTAAGGTCTTCAACAGCTCGCCCTTGCCCTCCCAGGCCAGTGGATCGGTCTTCAGCGGGATCAGGCCCAGCTCGCTGGCGGGAGTGTAGCCGCGCAGGTGGCAGGCGCCGCGGTTGCTGGTGGCGTAGGCCACACCCATGCCTTTCAGGCCGCGCGGGTCATAGGCCGGGATCCCCATCCCCTTGACGGCCATGGCCAGCTCGGGATGGCCCAGCTTCTCCGCGGCCGCGCCCGTGCCCTCAGCCAAGATATCGCCGATCCCCTCGCGGAAGGCGATCTTGCGCATCAGCTCCACCATGCCGTGGGCATCGCCCCAGGAGAGGCCCTCGCCTTCAGCGGCGTAGCCGCGCTGGGTATATTCCATATACATGGCCAGCACATCGCCGATCTCAATGGCGTCATAGCCCCAGTCGTTGCATCGATCGATCATATAGGCGATGGCGCAGGCATCATCGTTGCCGCACATCGCGCCCAGCGACCACGCCGGCTCGTATTCCAAGCTCTCCATATGGATCTTGAAGTCGCCTTCCTTAACCTCGACCTCCTTCTTGCAGGCCACGGGACAGGCGTGGCAGGTGGGGTTCTTGACCAGGATATGTTCCTTCACCCACTCGCCGCTGATCTTCTCGCCCTTCTCGCCGAAGCTAGTCGTCTGCGCGTTACGCGTCGGCAGGGCGCCCATATTGTTGGTAATGTTCATCAGCACGTTGGTGCCGTAGACCGAGAGGCCGCCCTTGCGCGGCGCGGTTACGTTCGCCTCGTCCATGATAGTAGCCAACGCCCGTCGATGGGCCTCCCGGAAACCATCCCGGTCCTTCGGCCGTGGCCGATCCTCATGCTTCCCCCTGATGACGATGGCCTTTAGCTTCTTGCTGCCGCCCACACAGCCGGTGCCACCACGCCCTGAGGCCCGGTCGTTCTCGTTGACCCAGCAAGCGAACTTAACCAGGTTCTCGCCCGCCTGGCCGATGGCGATGATGCTCAGGTTCTCCTCGCCATGGCGCTCCTGCAGGATCTTGACAGTCTCGTGGACCCCCTTGCCCCACAGATCACTGGCGTCCCGCAGCTCGACCTGGCCGTTCTCCACGTAGGCGTAGACCGGCTTCTCCGCCTTGCCCTTAAAGACCAGCCCATCGAAGCCCGCCCATTTCAGCCGGGCGGCTGACCAGCCGCCATGATGGGAGTCAACGATGGTCCCCGTGAGCGGCGACTTGGTCACAATAGCCATGCGCCCGCTCATGTTGACATCCGTGCCGGTCAACGGGCCGGTCATGAAGCACAGGATGTTGTCCGGTGATAGGGGATCTACCTGCGGGCCGTTGTCGAACACGTACTTCACGCCCAGCCCGCGTCCGCCGATGTATTTGCGGGCGTCTTCCTCATCGATTGGCCTGTAATCGACTTTGCCTGTGGTCAGGTCGATCCAGGCCACCCGGTTGGCATATCCGCCTAGTTCCATGATGCACCCCCTTTCTGGAGATCACAGACCGAACGCGCCTGATTGATTAAGGAGGCTCTGCTATCAAGGTGGCTTTTAAAAATTGGGCAAGGGGAAAAGCGATGCAAGCACATTATATACCAACCCATCAGGCGACGCAAGGCATTTGACGATGCGGCGGCGTAACCTTTTCAGTGAAAATTGCTGCAAGGGGCTTTAAGGGGCCCTTATTCCCCGTCCCCATGAAACCCCTGAGCCAGCTTTCACTTCGCCTTCCGCGCCAAGCGTGGTAAGATATGACGATGTAGCATGTCGCCAGAATGTAGACCTATATCGAGCAACGTCGAGGGGGAAAACGATGCAGAGTGACATCCATCTCATGGTCCAATCGCGAGCTGCGTTGAGAAAGCTGGAACCCGCCGTCCAACGTCGTCTGGAGGACGCTGCCCACATCGTGGAGCGAATCTGGGCGAGGGACGCGAGTCTATGGAAAGACGAGCCCAGCCATCAAAAGATTATCCGCAACCGGCTGGGATGGCTGGATATCGCCGGGAAGATGCGAGAGCGCGTTGACGAGCTGAAGGCCCTGGCTCACGAGGTGTGGTCGGAGGGCTTTCGGGATGTCTTGCTCCTGGGCATGGGTGGGAGCAGCCTGTGCGTCGAGGTATTTCGCCAGGTCTACGGTCCGCAGCCGAACGCGCCCCGGTTATGGGTGCTGGATACCACTCATCCGGACACCATTCGCAGGCTGGAGAAACAGATCGATTTGGAACGTACGCTCTTCATCGTCTCCAGTAAGGCAGGGACGACCACGGAGACCCGCTCGTTCGAGGCCTATTTCCTCGATCAGGTCCGTAAGCACCGTGGAGAGGAAGCAGGGCGACAGTTCATCGCCATCACCGATCCGGACACGCCATTGGCCGCGTTCGCCAGGGAGCAGCATTATCGGCATCTCTTCCTGAATCCGCCGGATATCGGCGGGCGATATTCCGGGCTCTCCTACTTCGGGCAAGTCCCCGCGGCCCTGGCCGGCATCGACATCGCCAGGATGCTCGATCAGGCGGAGGTGATGATCCAGGCGTGCAAGCCACACGTGCCCGCACAGGAGAACCCGGGAGCGTGGCTGGGCGTCATCATGGGGGAGGCAGCGCTGGCCGGCCGAGACAAGCTGACCATCATCGTCCCGCCGCAACTGGCGAGCTTCGGACTGTGGGTGGAACAGCTTCTCGCCGAGAGTACGGGCAAGGAGGGCAAGGGGATCGTGCCGATCGCTGGCGAGGAGGTGGGGCCGCCGGACGTGTACGGGGACGATCGCCTGTTCGTGTATCTGACGGTTGAGGGGGCGCACGGTCTGGATGACCGGGTGGCCGCGCTGGAGGAGGCCGGACATCCGGTGGTGTACCTGCACATGCCCGGCATCTCCTGGATCGGCGCTGAGTTTTATCGCTGGGAGATAGCGACGGCCGTGGCGGGAGCCATCCTGGGCATCAACCCGTTCGATGAGCCCAATGTGGCGGAGTCTAAGGAGAATACCCGAAAGGCGCTGGAGCGCTATACCGCGGAGGGACGTCTTCCCGAGGAGGAGCCTGCCCTGGTCGCGAACGGCGTGGCGCTCTATGGTCAGGGGGTCCAGGCGGATTCCTGGGAGGAAGCCTTGCGGGCACATCTGCGCCAGGCGCGGCCGGGTGAGTACGTTGCCTTCATGGCCTACCTGGACTCCGCCGGCCTCTATGAGGATACATTGCAGGCGATCCGTCTGAAGGTACGGGAGGCGCTGCGGGTCGCCACTACCCTGGGTTACGGACCGCGATTTCTGCACTCCACGGGCCAGCTCCATAAGGGCGGCCCTGACAGCGGCGTGTTCGTGCAGATCACGGACGGGGCGGAGGATCTCCCGATCCCAGGGAAGCCCTATACGTTCGGTACATTGATCGCCGCGCAGGCGTTGGGGGATCTCCAATCGTTACGGGCACGAGGCCGGCGGGTGATCCGGCTGCATCTGAAGCGGGACACGACAGAGGGCCTGGAGCGCGTCCTGCGGGCGGTAGAGGACCTAAAATAGCGAAATAGCACGGAGGGGCGATTCATGAATCGCCCCTCCGTCTCCCGTCAGCCTCTCCGAGATCTCTCTTCGCCGTCTACGATTTCGAAATCACTGGTGACCTTCACGGTGGGCTTCAGCGTGTTGAGCACGGAGCAGTACTTCTCCTCGGAGAGCTGGATGGCCCGCTCTACCTTTCTCGGGTTCACCGGGCCTTTGACGATGTAGTGAAGATGGATGCTGGTGAACGCGTAGGGCGGATCCGACATCTGTTCACCCGTGCAGAGGACCTCCAGCCCCTCCATCGGCTCCCGCTGCTTGGTGAGGATCATGACCACGTCGTAGGCGGAGCAGGAGGCGGCCGCCAGGAGCAGTAGGTCGGACGGTTTCAGCCCATCCCATTCCGGCTCCCGCTCTGGCCAGCTCCCCATGACGAGCGGGTGACCGAGGGAATCCACCCCCGTCATCAACTGCGACGCGACCCACTTGACCGCTACAGTGCCCATGAAGACCTCCTCTACATCTGGGAGGCGCAGCGGTGCTGCGCCCCTACATCTCTGATCTGAAATATCGCCGGGACAACGCATACATTATCCGCACCCCGGTCTGAATGCTACGTAAGGACATCATTGCTACGATATCGTCCATGTCGATATGAACGTCCGAGATATCCCGACATCTCATGCGATCAAACGTCTCCCTACTCATAAGAGCTCACCACGCAGCACGGTGACGGCCTGTCCCCCCAAGATCACCCGCTCGCCGGCCAGCTGGACGCGCACGATCCCGCCGCGGGCGGACGCCTGATAGCCAGTGAGCTCTTCCTTGCCCAGTCGGGAGCCCCAATATGGGCCGAGACAGCAATGCGCTGAGCCCGTGACCGGGTCCTCATCGACGCCTACCTGCGGGGCGAAGAAGCGAGAGACGAAGTCGTACCCGGGGGATGCCGCCCGCGCTGTGACGATCACGCCGCGGGTCGAAACCTTCCGCAGCGCGGAGAAGTCTGGCTGCAGCTCCCGTACAGCCTCCTCTGTCGCTAACTCCACGAGGTAGTCGAAGCGGTTTCTCCCCACGTATACGGGCGAGCCCCCCAGGGCCTCGATCAACTCGTCGGGAGGCGTCGTGGGCTGTTCCGGCTCAGCCGGGAAGTCCATCTCGATCCATTTCCCGCGGCGTTCGGCCGTGAGCAGCCCGCTCCGCGTATGAAAGCGCGCCGGCTGAGCCGACTTTAGGTATCCCGCCTCCCATAGCACATGGGCGCTGGCCAGCGTGGCATGGCCACACAGATCAACCTCGACGGTCGGCGTAAACCAACGCAGCTCGAAGCCATCGTCCACCCGGCGCAGGAAGGCCGTCTCGGACAGGTTCATCTCGCGGGCGACGTCCTGCATCCATCGCGCCTCCTTGGGCTCAGACAGGATACAGACGGCGGCTGGATTCCCGGAGAAAGCCTTATCCGTGAAGGCGTCCACCTGAAAGATCGGAAAGCCCATCTCCCCTCCTCACAGATGCTAGTGATCCATAAAAGCACCGCAGAGACGCCGAGAGCGCAGAGACTTCGAAGTCCTGATTTAGGAATTCCCATGCATAAAGCACTTTCAGTTACGAAACTTATCTCCTCGGCAAATTTTCTCAGCGTCCTCTGCGTCTTGGCGGTCCTTTTAGGAGACTCTAACGTAGGCCTGTGCGTTGTGCGCCGCAGTATACGCCTGCTGGTGTGAGCTGTCAACGCGCTGGCGATTCGTGGATCGCCCCTCCACCGCCTGAAATCACCCGATCTCAGGGCCGGCGATGGCGAATTGCCACTCGGGCCGCCCGAAAGGTCCAGAGCCTCCCAGATACATCCGCACGAAGGGGCGTTGCTCGGTAAACCCAAGATCCCGGAGGAAGGCGATCCACCCCTGCTGGTACAGCGGGACGTCCAGGATGACCCCCTTGCTTCCGATATGGCTCAAGGCAGCCAGGAGCAAAGCCCGCGCGGCCTCCTCACCCTCGGCTACCACCGGGCCGATCTGATCGAAGCGGCTCCCTGGGCGGCCCAGGCAATAGCCGACGATCTCCTCCCCTGACTTCGCGAGGAAGGCGAACTGCGGGGCCCGACGCAGGAGCGAGCGCAGGATCATCTCCCTCTCCGCGCCGAAGACGGAGGCGTCCAGGCGAACCAGCGCCGGGAACACGTCCTCGGTCACCTGATGGCAGGCGGGCGAGGAGGGAAGCGTCAGGGCATTGGGCCGACACCCCATACGCAGAAGCCGATATTCCTCCTTAAACCCCAACAGGTCATACAGTTTCCTGCCCAGCGGCGTTGCGTCCAGGCGGACCGGGCCGATATCCTGCACCGCACGGATGGCTGCCTTCAGCAGCGCCGTGCCGATGCCGCGACGCCGGTAGGCTGGATCCACGAGCGCCATGCCGATCCAGCTGAAACGCCGCTGATAGGTCACCGTCGTCACCGTCCCGGCATCCACGCCGTCATACGCTGCCACGAAGCATCCACGAGAGCTGGCACGCAGCAGCATCTCCCAGTCGGCTTCGAGCTGATTCCAGCCGGCCGCCTCCTTGAGCCGCATCCCTAGAGGGATATCCTGGAACGTCATGGGGCGTAGGGTGATCCGCTCGATGGAGTCAGCTCGGTCCTTCCGCATCTTCATGCCCCTATCACGCCATCCTAAATCGGCGGTAACACAGACAAACGGCCGGACATCAGGTGTCTCCCTGACTCCGGCCGTTTGTGACCAACTCCAGGACAACGGCGGGAAAGGTCAGCCTTATCTCAACTGCGGCCGAAATTTATAACCATACAGGATCTGGCCCTCAGGGCCATCCTCTTTGAGCTTACGCGTGACCATCTCCACCGGCATGCCGATCTGGACTTCCCCCGGACGGACATCCGTGAGTTGCGCCGTCACCATGGGTCCCTCCTCCAGTTTGATGAGGGCCACCGTGTACGGCACGTATTCCTCGAATCCCTCGGGGGCGTCATACATGGTGGAGAAGGAGAAGACCTCCCCACGCCCACTCAGCGCGTGGGCCGTCTGCGCCTGCTCCGCGCAATGCGGGCATGTATCCCTCGGCGGGAACAGCACGCGGCCGCATGTATCGCAGACCTCTCCCACCAATCGGTATCTTTGCTGGCGAACGCGCCATTCACGTGCGATGTGCATGACCGTGCATCCTCCTCGAGATTCGCATTTTCAGGCTGTCCCTATTCTACCGAAAAACGACTCTCATGAACTATCACTCCAGAGAGTCGTTCCCCTTTGGCAGTTTTTGACAGCTTTTACATTTGCCATGCTGCACAGGGATACACACATGGTGGTGCCATGCCCCCTAATCAAGGGCCTCCAGGATATGCGTGATCGCTGTGGCGCCGCTGCCACCGACGTTCTGCGCCATGCCAATCCGCGCGTCCTGCACCTGATTGGGGCCGGCGCGGCCGGTCAACTGCTGCACCACCTCCACGATCTGATAGATGCCCGTGGCCCCGACGGGATGGCCGCGTGCCTTAAGCCCCCCCATCGTGGAGATTGGGATGCGGCCCTCGATGGAGATCTCGCCATCCATCGCCAGCAGGGTCCCCTTGCCCCGCCGGGCGAACCCGGCCGCCTCAAGGGATAGCGCGGCTGTGATGCTAAACGCGTCATGGAGCTCAAACAGGTCGATGTCGGAAGGCCGCACGCCAGCCTGAGCGTATGCCTTCTGGCTCGATAGAAACACCGCCTCCAGGAAGAGCGGATCCCGTCGGTCGTGAATGGCCACGGAATCCGTGACGATGGCCGAGCCCATGACGCGCACAAGCCCATGTTTCTGTCGCGCTCGCCGGGCGAGCTCGCTGTCGGCCGGGGCGAGCACGACGGCCGCGGCCCCGTCACAGATGGGCGATGAGTCCAACAGGTTGATGGGGTCGGCGATCATGGGGGCCTGGCGATAGGCCTCCAATGTGATAGGACGTTGGAACATCGCGTTAGGGTTCCCGGCCGCGTTGCGATGCGCGTTGATGGCGAAGCCGGCGAAGGCGTCATGGGGCACGTCATATTCGTACATATAACGCCGCATCAGCAGAGCGTTCAGGGCTACGAAGGAGACGCCCTGGCCAGCCTCGTACTCCTGATCCGCCGCCATCGCCAGCGCGGAGGTGATCACTTCCGATGGGCTGTCCGTCATCTTCTCCACGCCGACGACCACGACCACGTCGTGCAGCCCGCCGGCCACGGCGATGTAGCCGATGCGAAACGCGGCCGCCCCTGAGCCACACGCCGCCTCTATCTTCACAGCTTCAATGCCGCGCAGCCCCGCGAAATCCGCGATCAACGCCCCCAGGTGCTCCTGTCCGGTCAACTCCCCAGAGAGCATATTCCCCACATACAGGGCATCGGGACGCTCCACCCCAGCCTCCTCCAGCGCGGCCTGCACCGCGTCGTGCGCGAGATGTCGCAGCGAGCGCTCCCAATGCTCACCTACAGGGGTCTGGCCGATGCCGATGATCGCCACATCACGCATCCCGTCTCACCTCGTCAGCAGCTTTCCCCGAAAGCGCGCGTATGTCGCGTAGTCGATCGCCTGCCTCCGAGCGATGTATTCCCTGGTCAACGGCGCCCGATCACGACGTTCCTCGATGTGTTCCGTCACGACCAGGGATAAGGCGTCGCTACCGGCCCCAGAGCCAAAGCTGACTAGGAGGATCCGATCCCCCGGCTTGGCCTCGTCCAATACAGCTGCAAGGCCCAGCAGCGACGAGCCAGCATAAGCGTTGCCAATGTGATCGACCAGCAGGCCAGCTTCGATCTGCTCCGGGCGAAAGCCCAGCATCCTGGCCACCCGCCGGGGGAATTTGGCATTGGGTTGATGGAACACGGCGTATCGGAAATCACCTGGCTTAAGATCCAACTCGGCCAGCAATTGCCGCGCGGCTGAGATGATGTGGTGGAAATAGGCCGGCTGGCCCGTGAAACGCTGACCATGACTGGGATATCGGGCGCACGATCGCCGCCAGAAGTCCGGCGTATCGGTGACATATGAGACGGACCCCTCGAACACGGCGAGGCTTTCCTCAGCCGGCCCGATCACAAAGGCCGCGCCGCCGGCGCCGGCCGTATACTCCAGGGCATCCCCCGGCCGCCCCTGGGCCGCGTCCGTGCCGATGCTCAGAGCGTAATCCGCCATGCCTGAGCCCACCAGCCCGATAGCCGCCTGAATCGCCTCCGTCCCGGCTTTGCAGGCGAACTCCCAGTCGGCCGCCTGGGTGAACGGCACCGCGCCGATGGCCTCCGCCACGATGGTAGCCGTGGGCTTCACAGCGTAGGGGTGCGACTCGCTGCCCACCCACACGGCCCGGATCAAGGTGGGATCGATCCCGGCACGAGCCAGTGCGTTACGCGCGGCCTCGATGGACATCGTCGCCGTGTCCTCATCCAACCCGGGTACGGCCTTCTCCTCGATCGGCAATGGGCTCTGGCCATTGCTCCATACCTGCGCCACCTCAATGGCCGGCAGGCGATAACGGGGCACATACGCCCCATACCCTACAACCCCCACGGACCGGATCGGCTTTAACATCCCCCAATCTCCAATTCCCAATCTCTAATCTCTACCCCGATAGTCCGCTAACAGTTCCTGCGCCCGATCGAGCCGAATGACCCGCTCAGCCACCATGCGATCCACCACCCAGTCGATCTCGTCCCCGACGGCGCCCGCGGCGATGGCCACCTGCCGCGCGTGCAGCTCCATGTGCCCGCGCTGAATCCCCTCCGTCGCCAGGGCCCGAATGGCGGCCAGGTTCTGCGCCAGTCCCACGGCGACCGTCACCTCCGCCAGCTCGCGGGCCGTCTCAACGCCCAGGATGCGCAGCGCCAGCCGGGCCGTCGGATGGACGCGGGTGGCGCCGCCCACCGTGCCCAAGGCGAGGGGCATCTCCAGGCGCCCCACCAGGTTGCCTTCCGCGTCCTTCTCCCAGACCGAAAGGGACCGGTATCGGCCATCGCGGGCAGCGTAGGCGTGCGCGCCGGCTTCCACGGCCCGCCAATCGTTCCCCGTGGCGATCACCACCGCGTCCACGCCATTCATGATCCCCTTGTTATGCGTCGCCGCGCGATAAGGATCCACCGCGGCCAGCGCGTGCGCCTCGACGATGCGATCGACCACCAGCGGCCCCGGGAAGTCCTTCGTCTCCAGGGCATGGGGCGGGATCACGCAACGCGCCCGCGCCATGCGCCGATCGGCCAGATTGGAGAGGATGCGGAGGTTCACGCGGCCTCCGGTGATCTCCTCAACCACCGGGGCCAGGCTCTCACACGCCGTGTTGACCGTGTTGGCGCCCATAGCATCGCGACAATCATACAGCAGGTGGATCACCAGCATGGGGCCCACGGGGCTTTCCGGCACGATGCGCGCCTCGATATCGCGCGCGCCCCCGCCCAGGCGAACGATCACCGGATCCGTCCGGTTCGCCAAGTCCAACAGGCGTTGCTTTTGGGCCAGAACGGCCGCCCGGGCGACCTCCACATCCTCTAGATCGAGCACCTGGATCTGACCGATCATGACCGGCTCGTCGGTCTCGGCGTGAAAGCCTCCCCCCTCACGCGCCAGTCGAGCGGCGTAGCTGGCACCCGCCACCACCGAGGGCTCCTCGATGGCCATGGGGATCAGGTAGTCCCGCCCGTTGATCAAAAAGTTGACGGCGATGCCCAACGGCAGGGCGTGCAGGCCGATTACGTTCTCGATCATCTTGTCCGCCTGAGCCAGGGTGAGGCTTTGGCGCAACATCGCCGTCTCCGCCTCGTCAAGCCCGGCCCACTCGGCGACGATCCGCGTACGCTCTTCGACGCTTAGCTTGTAGAAGCCGCTCAATCGAGACGATGGCACTTGTCCCTCCACATACAAAAGGCCCCATGATCGGAGCCCATTTGCCTTCTATCTTCGCCCAGCCTCATCGCCCGCCTATCGTTCCAGGCGACCTGAGCCTCGACACTTTACCCCACGCGCGCTGTCAAAATCTATCAGATCCCTTCCAATTCCCACCAGATCGAAGCCGACCCCCGACTATCTACATCCCAGGCCGCGATATCTGCACTACGATCTCGATCATCATCCGAACCACGCCGTCGAGCAGTTGGGGAATCAGCGCTAAGCCACCCGAGAGGACGACGCCGACGATGAGCAGAAGCCCAGAAGAGAGCCGCTCCCTGGGGATGAGCCGCCTGGATGGAGGGAGAGGAGCCCAGAAGGATTGAAGGAGCCGGAGATAGCCCAGGCTCACTCCCAGCTGCCCGACTACGATGAGCAAGCCCCAGACGGGACGTGTGCGCAGGAGCGTCTGGATCAACGTCCAACGGAGCCCGAACGAGGCGGTCAGGGGAAAGCCAGCCAGCCCCAGGCCTCCCACCAAGATGGCCAGGACCGTCCACGGAAGCCGACGCATCAGCCCGCGCACCGCCTCCAGATCGTCCGCGATCCCATGGGATTCCAGGTTCGTGAACCCGTACGCGCTCAAGAAGAGACTCAATGCCCTTCCCACGAACAGCGCCGCGGCCATGCGCCACTCCAGCGGCGCACCCAGGCCGAACCCTACCAGGAAGACGCCCCAATCGTGCAGCGCGGCGTAGGCCCAGAGACGTCGCGCCCGGCCAGCCGACAGCGCGCCCATCGCCCCCCAGAGCAGCGTGATGAGCCCCGTCGCCGTCAGCGCGCGGCTGACCGCCATATGTTCCGATAGCCAGGGCCACTGCAGGAAGACGTCCCAGATCAGGTGCAACACGACGACCTGCCCCCCTACAGCCAGGAACGCCCCCACAACAGGCGGGGCCTCGGCCAGCAGGGAGACGAAAGGCGCGTGTAGGGGCACCGGCGCCAACAACACCAGAAGGGAGATCCCGATCAGCCAGGTGGCCATCCGCAGATACGTCGCGTCATCAGGACGGAGGGCCATCTCCTGGACATGCCACCCCGCGACCAACATCAACATGAAGGCTGCAAGGGGCCACCAGACCTGGCGAAAGGCCGCCCGCGTCGGCGCGGTGCGCCCAGCCTGCACGATGAAGGCAGAGAGACAACTCGCGGCGAGCAGGCCAGTTAACGTCCCCATCATCGGGTGCACGATGACGGCCCCAGCCCACAGGGCCAGGATCACTAGGCCGATAGGGACGAAGGAACGCCCCGATGAACGCAGCCGAATCCCGGCAAAGGCGGCCAACGCCGCCAACCCCAGCATAGTCAGCACCGGGCGCTCGGCTCCAGTCACCACTAACGTATAGCCCAAACCCTCAAGCGGCCGGTTGAGGAGCACGGGATGCCCCCATACCGAGACGACCCGATCCAGAGGCCAGCGCAAGCTGAGCATGGCTAAGAGGATTCCTGCCACGGCGCCGGCCAGGGCGGACATAAACGCCCACCTCCGTAGAGGATAAACGAGGACGGCCAAAAGGGTCAGCCCTCCCACAATCAACTCCGCGCCGGTGATCACCGGTTCCCCCCTCTATCGGGCTGAAGCCGTAACCCTTCAACGGTCATGAGATACGCACACACCAAGCCGACTAGCAGCTTGGCGGTCCCAATCGTGCCCTCGATCATCGCGTCGCGCTCCAAGGCGGGGTAATAAAGGTGCAACGCCTCCAGCCACCAGATGAGCCCTATGCCCGACGTCAAGGGCTCATTGCCCAGGGCTAGCACCAGAACCCCCATGGCCACCAGCCAGGTGCCTGCGAAGACGAGGTCAGGGTCCAGACCATAGAGCGGTAATCGGATGCGGAGGAAGATGAGCAACCCGGCGATAAATCCCACCATCACCAGCCGGAGGATCCCTCGCGCTGAGGGCGAGGGCCACCGCCAGCGTAGCCAGCGCACGGGCCGTTGTCCCCATCCGCCCATGCGTGCCGACAGGAACCACATGATCGCGATCAGCGTCCCGATCATGAGCCGGAGGAAGGCCCATTCCGGCGGCAGGAAGCGCGTCGCGAACACGGTGAGGATGATCGATTGGCCGATGATGCCCACCACGATCACGCGCCAATCGGCGATGATCGCCATCAGCCCTGTTAACAGGGCGAGAAGGATCACCCCCGCCAGGCCGTTCAAGAAGGCCAGAGGCGTGACCAAATGATTCAACCAGGGCAGAAACGAGGCGGACTCCATCACTTCAACCCACAGGGCTTAACAAGAACCAAGCGAGTACCAACAACAGTAGTAGCCAGCCCAGATATCCTTCGCCTTCAGTGATTCGCAACACCTCTCGCCAGAAGGCCAGGATCGCCAGCAGAACCACGTGTATCAGGCCATATACCCAGTCCAGGCGCGCCACACGGGCGACGCCACGCTGCATCTCCTGCCATCCGAACCAGGCCGGCCGCTGAAGGCGGCTTAACCCAAAACCCAACAGGGAAACGGCCAACAGCCGGATCCAGGCCGCAAGGGGCATCCCCCTCGCCAGTGCCAGAATCCCGCCGGGGGCCTCTTCCGTTCCGATCAGATGCGCCATGATCGCCGGTTGGAGGCCAATGGCTAACACCGGGACGGCCAACGAGATGGAGGCGATGAGCAGGCGAGTCTGAGGGCCAGACACGCGCCTCGGCAGCGGCCTCAAGGGCTGTCGCCAGCCTCGCAGCAGCGTCGCGAGCAACAAGATCTCCGCCCCCGTCACGGTCCCCCAAAACCCCAGGTGTTCCCGTAATGGCGCCGAACGTGCCACCCCTACCAGCTCCATGAAGCCCACTGTCGCCGGGTATCCCAACAACGTCAGGATCGCGATGGCTGCAGGCCACCGCCCGCCCCAATCCTCATTCACCAGGCGCGCCACATAGAGCAAGGCCATCCCCAGGCCAAAGGCGAACAACCCGCCAGCGACGGCGAGCGTGCTCTGTCCCGGCCACAGGATCACGGCCAGAAGGATAAAGCCAGCGCGATTGGCCGCGATCAAGTCCAGGGATCGCCCCTCACCCGGTTCGATCCAGGCCGCCAGGGCACTTCCGAGCAGGGAAAGGGCCAGGAATCCCATCCACGGCAGCCCGTCCAGCCACGCGGTGATCGAGGCGAGGTTAAGCATCCCCAGCAACCATAGCCCCACCATGGCGGGGATCAGGTAGATCGGGAGACGCCCGGCTATAAAGGACAGCCGACTATGCGTCAGCCAACCGTGAAACGGATAGACCGCGGCGCGCAGGGCGATCGCCAGGATCAGCATCCCTTGCACTAACGGAGTGAAGGCGGCCGTCGACAGCGGGCTCATCACCAGGGCGGGCCCGGAGAGCGAGCAAGCCAGCGCCATGAAGAGAGCGCTGGCCGCGCTCAGCCCCACACGGCCCGTCTCCACCCGCTGCGTGGGCTCCAGCGCGAGACGAGCCAGGGCCACCGATTCCATCAGCACCCACATGCTGGCCAGCGTCAACAAATTGTCCGCAAAGAGGACCGAGATGGTCGTCGCGGTCAAAGCCAAGTCAGCCGCCCGATAGTAAGGCGCCAGCCGGCCCCCTTCGTCCCATGCCAGCAAGAAGAGCACCCACGCGAGCAACAGGACCACCAGCCCGCCGGACCAGGCCCATGCGTCGATCCGCCAGACGAGCCCGCCCTCGATGTCAAAGAGGATGGACGTCCAGGGGCGTCCCACGAGGATGGCCGCGCGCGGGGTGCGGAGCGCGATCAGGACGCCCCCGGCACCCGCGAGGGCAAGGGAGGCTATCACCGGAATGGGACGTCGCCACGGGAAGGCGTGCGACAGAACAAGGGCCAGCGCCCCTATGCCCAAGATGAGCGCCGGCCCTAACGGCTGGATCAGCCAGGACAACCTATCCTCCGGCCCGTGAATTGACAGGGAGATCAAGCCTCCTCAATCCTCCCCGTCAGTTAAATTCTACCATACCACCAGAGGGCCAGCAAACCGTTGACAGAGCCCATGCTCAATGCTAGAATGAGACTCATGATCCAGGGGACCGCAATCATGGACGAGCCGATCACCGAAGCGCGATTGGACCCGGAACGCCAGCGACAGGCTCGTGAATACGCCCGTCTTCAGCGTCGATTACTGCTCATTGACCTGGTCTTCGGCTTGGCTTTTCTATTGGCCTGGTGGCTCAGCGGCCTCACCTTCCTCCTCCGCGATGCTGTAGCAAGCTTTCCCGCCTGGCTGGGTTTGATCCTCTACATGATCCCCCTGGGGGGCGCTTACGCCATCCTGCGATTCCCATTAAGCTGGTACGGCGGCTTCGTCCTCCCTCATCGGTATGGACTGTCCACGCAATCGCTCCGCTCATGGCTCGCCGACGAGGCGAAGGGTTTTCTCGTCGGAGGGGTGATCCTGCTCCTCCTGCTGGAGGCCATTTACGCTCTGCTACGCCTTCAATCGGACCGGTGGTGGTTGTGGGCGGCCCTGGTCTATCTGGTCTTCGCCGTGCTCCTGGCGAACCTGGCCCCCGTGCTCATCGCTCCCCTCTTCTACAAGTTCGTACCCCTCAGCGAACGGTCCGACGATCCCCAGCAGCAGGAGCGAGATCGCGCGCTGGCGGAGCGCCTGATCCGGCTGGCCGAGCGGGCGGGGACGCGGGTGCGCGGGGTTTACGCTTTCGACATGAGCCGGACCACCACGGCCGCCAACGCGGGGCTGATGGGGCTGGGCAACACGCGTCGCATCGTCATAGGAGACACCCTGTTAGATCGCTATACGCCCGATGAGATCGAGGCGGTCCTGGCTCACGAGTTGGGTCACCACGTCCACGGCGACCTGGGGAAGGGTATCCTCGTCCTCTCCGCGCTCACGCTGGTAGGGTTCTATCTGGCGCATGTGGCCCTGCGATGGGGGATCGAGCGCTTTGGCTTTCAGGGCATGGCCGATCTGGCCGCCATCCCCTGGTTCGCCCTGGTCATGGGCGGCTTCGCCCTGGTGACGCTGCCCCTGCAAAACGCCTGGTCTCGCTGGCGAGAACGCAAAGCAGATCGGTACGCCCTGGAAGCGACGGGCCGCCCTGACGCCTTCACCTTCGCGATGGCGCGCCTGGCGAACCAGAACCTGACCGAGGCCGAGCCGCCGCGCTGGGTCGTCTGGCTGTTGCATAGCCACCCGCCCATCGGCGAGCGGTTACGCATGGCAGAGGGGTGGAAGAGAGTAAAACGTAAAGAGTAAAGCGTAAGTGAGGGGAGGTATGCAGCCGATCGTCGAATGCGTGCCCAATTTCTCGGAAGGACGACGTCCCGAGGTGATCCAGGCGATCCGAGACGCTATCGCCGCCGTTCCAGGGGTTCGCATCCTGGATATCCACTCCGATGTAGACCACAATCGCTCCGTGATCACGTTCGCTGGGGCACCCGAACCCGTGTTGGAGGCCGCGTTTCAGGGGATCGCCACGGCGGCCCGGCTTATCGATATGGAACAGCACCGCGGCGAACATCCCCGGCTGGGCGCGGCCGACGTGGTGCCCTTCATCCCCATCCGCGGCGTCACCATGGACGATTGCGTGGCATTAGCCCGACGGTTGGGGCAGCGCGTCGGCGAGGAGCTGGGTATCCCCGTCTATCTGTATGAGGCGGCCGCTACCAGGCCAGATCGCGTGAACCTAGCCGATGTACGTCGCGGCGAGTACGAGCGGTTGAAGGAGGAGATCGTCACGAACCCAGATCGAGCACCAGACTTCGGCCCCTGCCGCGTCGGGTCGGCCGGCGCCTGTATCATCGGCGCGCGCCAGCCGCTCATCGCCTTCAACATCTACTTAAACACGGACGACGTGTCCATCGCCAAGGCCATCGCCCGGGCGGTGCGCCACTCCAGCGGCGGATTGCGCTACGTGAAGGCGCTGGGCGTGAAGGTGGGCGGGCTGGCCCAGGTGACGATGAACCTCACCGACTTCCGGCACACGCCATTGCACCGGGTCGTGGAGATGGTGCGGCGCGAGGCGATGCGATATGGGGTCACCATTCGGCGCAGCGAGCTGGTGGGGCTTATCCCCCAACAGGCGATATTAGATGCGGCCGCGTGGTACCTGCAACTCGATGACCTCACGCCGGATCGGATCCTGGAGAATCGCCTATTCGGCGAGGAATCGGAGATGGACACCGAATAGCCTGCGATCTATCTAGGGAAGAGCTTGGATCAGCGGCCCAGCATGTTAGGCCGCTGCTTTTTTGTTACGGAGGTCGTACCTTCGACCACCTCCACCCAATAAGGCGAGTCTCTTACCCGCCATCTTATGGCCGGTATAGAAACCAGTCCTACATTAGTATTCCCCATCATGCAAATAGGACGCTTTGACAACAACCACGGTTAAGTGTGGAGCTACCAAGCAACGCATGTGCTGAGCTTATTCCCCACTTAACGAAGAAGGTCACGCCTTCGACCATCCCCACGCCCACGTAAGAAAGGCCCTCCAGCTTTTCGAGAGCCAGGATTCCCCAGCTGCTCTTCCCGAGGTGGACCGCGCCCAAATCGTCAAATAAATAGTACTACAGTACCACGCAATTGAACCTTAAAATTTGGATCTTTTCGCAAAAAACGCTTGTTCGGCCTAGTGGATCATGTTATAATGTTGGTGGGACAAAGTGGTGCGGTATGGGAGGGTTGTAGCCCCAAGTGGGGCGCAACCCTCTCTACTACTTAGGATTCGACCGAACAAATGTTTCTCGGACACCACATCCACAACCTTGATGATAAGGGACGCCTGACCATTCCCGCCAAATACCGTGAGGATTTGGCCGAGGGTATGGTGGTTACACGCGGCAACCAGAGACAGATCGTCCTTTATCCGCTACGCGAATGGCAGGCGTTATGCGAACGGATCGATGCGCTTCCAAAACTGGACAGGCGAGCGAGCAACATCCGACGCCTCGTGTACGCTTACGCCGAAGATTTGACGATGGATCGGCAAGGCCGGATCATCATCCCTTCGCACCTGCGGGAATTCGCCCACATCGAGAACGAAGTCCTCATCGTGGGCCTGAACTCGTACATCGAGCTATGGGCTCCCGATATGTGGCGCGAGGTCGAGTCCGCACTTGAGGATGATTCCTTCGAAAGGGAATACTTCGAGACGTTGAACATCTAACTGTGACGCCTGAAGATATACCGAACATGACCCATCACCAGCCGGTGATGGTGGCTGAAGTATTAGAGGGCCTAGCCCTTCGCCCGGGTGATGACGTGATCGATGCGACGATAGGGGGAGGAGGACACGCGGCGGCTATGCTTCAAGCGATCGCCCCGGACGGGCGCCTCTTAGGTTTGGATGCGGATCCAGACGCCATTACCCGCTGCCAGCAGCGGTTCGCGGAGGAGATCTCTGCCGGGCGTGTCATACTGGCCCATGCGAATTTTACCAGACTTCGCGAAATCGCTCAAGCCTACGATTTCGCCAACGTAGCTGGCGTTCTTTTCGATCTGGGGCTCTCTTCCTTCCACCTGACCGATCCGACGCGAGGGTTCAGCTTTCAGATGGTCGGCCCCCTCGACATGCGCTTTGACCCATCTCAAGGGGTTCCGGCCAGCGTGCTCATCAACAGGCTCTCTGAGCGAGAGCTGGCCGATCTGATATATCGTTACGGCGAAGAACGCCACGCGCGTCGCATAGCGCGCGCCATCGTACAGGCACGTCCCATTCGGAACACCCGCCATCTGGCCCAGGTGATCGCTGCTGCTGTCGGGAGCTGGCGGGAGCGCATCCATCCAGCGACCCGTACCTTTCAGGCGCTGCGGATCGCGGTGAATCAAGAACTGGAAGCGCTGGAATCCGCACTCCCGCAGGCGGTCGCCCTGCTACGCCCGGGAGGAAGGCTGGCGGTCATCGCCTTCCACTCGCTGGAGGACCGCATCGTGAAACGCTTCTTCCAGCGAGAATCGCGAGATTGCATCTGCCCTCCTAGAATGCCGGTTTGCACGTGCGGCCATAAGGCAACGCTGCGCATCATCACCCGACGACCGCAACGCCCAAGCACGGAGGAGGTGGCTCGTAACCCGCGGAGCCGCAGCGCGCGACTCCGCATCGCGGAGCGGCTGCCAGCTCCACAAGGATAAGCCTGAGGTGGCTTACACTCCCTGGTGGGAAGTTGGTCAGGAGAAGGGATATGTTGCAACGCACCTCAAACCCTTTCCCAGCGCTAACCTGGTGGACAGGTTTACGACGTAGAGCGATCTCAGAGGATATCTACCTCTTTTTTAGCTTCCTGGCCGTGCTGACCATCCTCTGTTGCGCCATTTACGCCTATGTGCGCATCGCAAGCGAGATCGCGACGACGCGAGCCCATATTGCCGAACTTCAGGCCGAGTATCAACGTCTGGAGAGGGAGAACGCCGAACTCGTCCGCCAGATCGGGCCCTACATCAGTATCAGCCGCATCGAAGAACGCGCGAAGGCCCTCGGCTATGGGCCACCGGAGGAGCGGATGCTCGTTCGGGTCCAAAGGATCGACAATGCGGTCGCGAGCGTTCCAGTTGCCGCTGAGTCGGCCTCTCACCTTTCATGGTGGCAGGAGGTTTTAGACTGGGCTTCAAGGCAGTTATATCCTCGCGCTCCCGCCTACGCCCAGGTGAAACGCTGAGGATGTCCTATGATCGTTGAGGACTCCTCCAAGCGCCTACAAGGCCGGGTCCTCCTTATCATCGTCATATTGACGGGAATATTACTCGTCCTCGCAGCGCAACTGATCTCCATCCAAGCGCTGGGAGGTGGGCTGGTCCCAATCACACCTGAGCCCCCTCTCGCCTCAACGCCATCAGCGACAGAAGAGAGCACGAAGCCGCCCACCTACCGCTCCCGTGGGAACATCCTGGACCGCAGCGGGTATCTCCTAGCCACGGACATTTATCAATGGGAAGTGTCGGTATCCTTGAACCTCATAGAGGACAGGGAGCAGATCGCCCAGACCCTGGCCCCCCTGCTGGGACTGTCGTCTGATGAGATCTTAAATGAGATGGCGGAAGCGGAGATGCCTCAATATGTCCCCCTGGCCCGAGGCATCGATGAAGCCACTGGCGAGAAGATCGTCGATATGGGACTGCTCGGCGTGCGCGCCGATCCGTATCCACGGCGCTACTATCCCCAGGGCTCCCTGGCCGCCCACGTCCTGGGCTTCGTGACTTTGGACAGCAGATCCTTCTATGGCGTGGAGGAGTTTTACCAGGAATTCCTGACAGGTCTCAGCGTTTTACGTCATGTTGAATACAGCGATGTCGCCCTGCCGTCCTACTTCTATCCCTTCGTCCCTTCGCCGGTGGGGCGAGATCTGATCTTGACTCTGGACGCCAGGATCCAGTATCTGGTAGAGCGGGAGTTACAACAGGCCGTGGCGGAGTATGAGGCTCAAGGGGGGACGGTGATCGTCCTCGACCCTAAAACCGGGGACGTGCTGGCGATGGCCAACGAGCCCCACTTCGATCCCAACTACTACAACAACTGTGATCTCGCGTGGTGGCTCAACCAGGCTATAGGACGTATCTTTGAGCCGGGCTCGGTCGTCAAGGTCCTCACACTGGCGGCCGGCCTGGATTCAAAGGCCATCACGCTGGATCAGACGTTCGTAGACAAAGGCTCCCTGGAGGTAGGCGGATACACCATACAAAACTCCGATCGTCGCGCCCATGGCGTGGTCACCCTGACTGATATCCTGGCCAAGTCCCTCAACGTGGGCGCCGCACAAGTGAGCCTGGCCATGGGGCCGGATGTTTTCTACCAATATCTGCATCGATTCGGATTCGGCAGAGTGACGGAGATCGATCTGGCTCGCGAGGTCTCGGGCCGTCTTAAGACGCCGGATGATCCCGAGTGGAGCTTATCGGATCTGGCTGCGAACGCTTATGGTCAAGGCGTCTCCGTCACCCCCATACAATTGATCACGGCGGTATCCGCGATCGCCAACGACGGCGTCGCCATGCACCCCAGAGTGGTCCGCATGATGGTCGATCAGGGGAAGATCATCCCGTTGCATCCGCGACCCTACCCTCGGGCCATATCGGTAGAAACCGCCCGCGCCATGAGATCTCTCATGGCGGAGGCCACAGCCCGCGGAATTGACGAAGACCTTGTCCCGGGGTATAAGGTAGCTGGGAAGACGGGCACAGCACAGATCCCCACACGTAGCGGCTACAGTGACGAAGTGATCACCTCCTACGTCGCCTTCTTACCAGCCGACGATCCGCAGGCCATCGTCCTGGTCACGCTTTATCAGCCTGCTCGCGCCACGTGGGCCAGCGAGGTAGCCGTGCCGGTGTTCCAGCGCATCGCGACCAAGCTGGTACGTCTGCTTGAGATCCCGCCTGATCAACCGTAGACGAATCGAGGATAGGGGGATGCCGTGACGCAGCTTACCCTGGCGGACGTCTGGTCGGCCCTCTGCCAGCGACCAGCTCCGGAGCAATTGAGCGCGAGAAAGGTCACTGAGGTCGTTATCGACTCTCGCCTAGTGAAGGAGGGGGCGCTCTTCGTCGCGCTGCGCGGGGAGCGCGCGGATGGGCATGACTACGTCCAGGAGGCTCTCCAGGCCGGCGCCATCGGCGCCCTCATACAACGGATTCCCCAGGGGACGGAGCGCCTGGCAAGTGTGTTGGACACGACCACCGGCGAGTGGCTGCAGCCCCTCGCGGATCCCGGCCGGGACGCCATCCTCTTCCTGGTCCCGGATAGCCTCGTTGGGCTTCAACAGCTGGCGGCCGCCTGGCGGGCCCGGTTCTCGCCGCGCGTGATCGGCGTCACCGGGAGCGTCGGGAAGACATCGACCAAGGAGATGATCGCCTGCGTCCTTAAGCGACGGTATCGCGTGCTCAAGAGTATGGGTAACTATAATAATGAAATCGGCCTGCCATTAACGCTGCTCTCCCTCAAGCCGGATCACGAGCGAGTCGTCCTGGAGATGGGAATGTATGCGCTGGGGGAGATCGCCCAGTTGTGCGCCATCAGCAGGCCCCACGTCGGCGTGGTGACCAACGTCGGCCCGAGCCATCTGGAACGTCTGGGCACGATAGAGCGCATCGCCCAGGCCAAGGCGGAGTTGGTCCAGGCTTTGCCTCCGGCGCCCGAGGGCGTCGCTGTGCTGAACCACGACGATCCTCTGGTGCGAGCTATGGCGGATCAGACCCAGGCGCGCGTCTTCTTCTACGGGCTGACGCCGGATTGCGATCTATGGGCCGATGAGATCGAGAGCGCCGGGTTACAGGGGATCCGCTTTCGCTTCCACCACCGCGGTGAGACGTTACACGTGAAGGTCCCCTTGTTGGGGAGGCACAGCGTGCACACCGCGTTGCGCGCCGCCGCCGTCGGCCTCGTCGAGGGGCTGAGCTGGGACGAGATCATCTCCGGTCTGCAAGATGTATCGGGCCAGCTGCGGCTGGTGGTCGTGCAGGGCATCCGCGGGACTACATTGATCGATGATACGTATAACGCCAGTCCAGCTTCGACCATCGCAGCGTTGAACCTGCTGGCGGATCTTACGCCTGAGGGTGACGGCCGACGCATCGCCGTACTGGGCGATATGCTGGAGTTAGGGAGCTACGAAGAGGAGGGACACATCATCGTCGGACGACGGGCCGCCGACGTGGTGCAGAAGCTTATCACCGTGGGGCGGAGGGCTCACCTGATCGGCCAGGAAGCCATCGCCTCCGGGTTAGATCCGTCCGACGTCACCATCGTTGATACGAACGAGGAGGCTTTGGCGACTCTGCGGGACATAGTGCATAATGGGGACATTATCCTGGTCAAAGGCTCGCGTGCTCAGCATATGGAACAGATCGTGAACGCGCTCAGCCGACGGGGTAACGGCTGATGGCTTATTCGCTGACCTTAGGGACGATCTCTTTCTTCCTGGCCGTCATCTGGGGGCGGCCTCTCATCAATCTATTGAAACGCTACGGCATCGGCAAGCAGATCCGGATCGAGGGCCCCAGCAGCCACCAGGTGAAGACCGGCACGCCGACGACGGGAGGGTTGATGATCATCATCCCCGTCGTGCTCATCACGGGCGCTCTCAACGTGGCGAACCTGTTGGGTTTCAACTATATCGGGCAGTCCACGCTGCTCTTGATGGGCTGCATGCTCATGTTCGGGCTGCTGGGCTTCATCGACGACCTGGAAGGGGTCCGCGGGAAGCGTGCCAGGGGCGAAGGGCTGATGGCTCGCTCCAAGGCGTGGTGGCAGGTCGTATTCGCCACGGTGATCGCCCTGGTGCTGTACTTCGGGCCGCCCGAGCTGGATTACGTGGGCATCCCGACCGTACGGGAATTCGTTCACATCGGCCCGGTGATGCTGCCGATCTCGATCTTCATCATCGTTGGGGCATCCAACGCGGTGAACTTGAGCGATGGGCTGGACGCCCTGGCTGGGAGCGTGTCGGCCATCGCCTTTGTCGCCTATGGGATCATCGCCCACCTGCAGGGGCAGACGTGGCTCGTGGCGTTCGCCTTCACCGTCGTGGGGGCGTTACTGGCGTTCCTATGGTACAACGCCCACCCGGCCGAGCTGTTTATGGGAGACACGGGGGCCCTGGCCGTAGGGGCCACCCTGGGCGTGGTCGCGCTGATGACCGGGCAGTGGCTTCTGCTTCCGATCATCGCCATCATCCCGGTGGCCGAGGCCCTGTCCGTCATCCTGCAGGTGGTCTACTTCAAATACACGAAGCGTCGCTATGGGGAGGGCCGCCGCCTGTTTAAGATGGCCCCCCTTCATCATCACTTCGAGCTCCTGGGCTGGTCGGAGACCCAGGTAGTCCAGCGATTCTGGCTGGTCTCGATCCTTTGCGCGATGCTGGGGATCGCCCTGGCCTTGCTGTGATGAGGCAAGCGCGGGGGATGTCATGATGAGTTGGGATGGGAAGTCCGTGGTCATCCTGGGTTTGGCTCGCCAGGGCATGGCGCTGGCCCGCTTTTTCACCACGCAGGGTGCCCGGGTGACCGTGAGCGATCAGAAGCCCGCCTCAGCGCTGACGGAGGCCCTGGCCGCGCTCAAAGGGCTGCCCATCCGATACGTGCTGGGGGGGCATCCGGAAAGCCTGCTCGACCACTGCGACCTGCTCTGTCTCAGCGGCGGGGTGCCCACGGACCTGCCCATCGTCCAAGCCGCTCGGGAGCGCGGTATCCCCTTGAGCAACGATACCCAGCTCACGCTGGAACGCTCGCTGGCCCCCGTCATCGGCATCACCGGATCGGCCGGGAAGACGACGACCACCACGCTGGTGGGGGAGATCCTGCGGGCCGCGGGCATGACCGTGCACGTGGGAGGAAATATCGGTACGCCGCTGATCGATCGACTGGAGGATGTGGCGCCGACCGACTGGCTGGTCTTGGAGATGTCCAGCTTCCAATTGGAGCTGTGCACGCTCAGCCCCCACATCGCGGCCATACTCAACGTGACCCCCAATCATCTGGACCGCCATCCCTCCATGAACCATTATATGGCGGCGAAGGCCAACATTCTGCGCTGGCAACGGGCGGAGGATGTAGCTGTATTAGGGGTAGACGATGAGATCACCGGCGCGTGGTGGCGCCTTGGGAAGGTGGATATCCCCGCGGGCCGGGGACAGCCTGCGCTCGCCTTTCCCCTGGCGGCCCGGCGCGTCGGATTCAGCGGCCATCAGGATGTGCCTCATGGCGCTTTCACGCGCGATGGGTGGATCATCTGGCGGGCCGGAGACGTCGAGGAGATGGTGTTACCCATCACGGATATCCGGCTGCGCGGCTGGCACAACGTGCTCAACATCCTCGCCGCCTGCGCCATTGCGGGGGCCGCGGGCGCGCCCGCATGGGCGATGGCCCAGGCTGTGCGTTCCTTCCGCGGCGTCGCGCACCGGCTGGAGGTCGTGCGAGAGCGTGATGGCGTGATGTGGGTCAACGACTCCATCGCGACGGCTCCTGAGCGCGCTATCGCCGCGCTGCGATCCTTCGAGGAGCCCATCGTGCTCCTGGCCGGCGGACGGGACAAGAAGCTGCCCTGGGACGCGTTCGCCAGGGAGGTCCACCGGAGGGTGCGCTATCTCATCTGCTTTGGCGAGGCCGGCCCCATGATCGCCCGCCAGGTGCAGTCGCAGGCCATGCGTGTAACCGACGGCCGATTGCGGGAGGTCTCCGTGTGTGATGGCCTGGAGGCGGCCGTGCGGTTGGCGGCCCGGGTAGCGCGGCCGGGAGAGGTCGTGCTGCTCTCACCGGGAGGTACCAGTTTTGATGCCTATCGAGACTTCGCTGAGCGCGGCGAGCACTTTCGCCGCCTCGTACAAGACCTGTGAGGGATCTGAGCATGAGTAGGCAGGCTCGTGCGCAACGAGGCGTCGATCTGGCCTTGCTCGCGATCGTGGTCAGCCTGTTGGCCCTCGGTATCCTTTCCGTGTATGGCGCCAGCTATGCGGCGGCGCAACGCTTAGTGGGCGATCCCACCTACTTTTTCTCCCGGCAGCTCATATGGGCGCTAATCGGGGTGGTCGCCATGATCGTCGCCGCGTCCATAGACTACAGTATATGGCGTCAGCTCGCCATCCCCATCATGATCCTCGCCCTCATCCTGCTGGTCCTTGTGCTCATCATAGGCGAGGAGCGCTTCGGAGCGAGGCGGACGCTCCTCCATGGCAGGGTGCAGCCCAGCGAGCTGGCGAAGATCGCGGTCATCATCTATATCGCTGCCTGGCTAGCCAGCCGTGAAAAGGTGCTGAGGGACGTCCGGCTGGGCCTGATTCCCTTCGCCGTGTTGCTCGGCCTCATCACGCTGTTGATCGTGGCGGAGCCGGATATCAGCACGTCAGCCGTGATCATCGCCACCGCCATGACCATGTTCTTCATCGCCGGGGCGGATCTCAAGCAGGTCGGCATCGCCATCACGGTGATGGCGATCACCTTCGCCTTGCTGGTCACCCAATCGGGATACGCCCGGGATCGCGTCATGGCGTTTTGGGATTTCTGGCAGGGCTCGGGCCACGATTCCGAGAAGACCTATCACACCAACCTGGCCATACGCATGCTCATGCAGGGAGGCTGGATAGGGGCGGGAGGACCTGGTGCCAGCCAGTTAGATCCCCAGGCGCAGATCCCGCTCTCATGGAGCGATGCTATCCTGGCCATCGTCGGGCGAGACATGGGGCTGATCGGGACGCTGTTGATCCTCGGCCTCTTCGCCGGGCTCATGTATCGCGGGTTCCGCATCGCGCTCCATGCCGATGATAACTTCGGCACATTGCTGGCCTCCGGGGTCACCTTTTGGCTCGTGTTTCAGGCCATCATCAACGTCGCCGTCATCACGGCCATCATACCGTTTACCGGCATGCCCTTACCGTTCATCAGCTATGGCGGCTCTTCCATGCTCGCGGCGATGACCGGCATCGGGCTGCTGTTGAGCGTATCTCGCGGCACGCGTTGGAAGGGGGAGGATCTTGCGCGTCTTGCTTTCGGGCGGAGGGACTGGGGGCCACGTCTATCCGGGGCTCGCGGTCGCTCGCGCGCTACTCGACGATCACCACGGCGAAACGCCCGCTCCCGCAAGCCTCGAACGAAAGAGGCATAGCATCCTGTACGCGGGCCATCCCAGGGGCGTTGAAAAGCGCCTGGTCGAGCGCGCCGGCCTGACCTTCGCCGCCGTAGACAGCGGCCAGCTCCGAGGCCGGGCGCCGTGGGCCATCGCGGCCAGCCTGTG
The DNA here is from genome assembly GCA_011176545.1 of Caldilineae bacterium. GTDB lineage: Bacteria > Chloroflexota > Anaerolineae > DUEN01 > DUEN01 > DUEN01. Next base: position 47,203 of record DUEN01000103.1, read on the forward strand.
GCGCATCCAGCGGGGCGTCCGTCAGGCCAGGCGCGTCATACGCGCGTTCCGCCCTGACGTGGTGTTCATCACCGGAGCATACGTGACGGCTCCTGTGGCCATCGCCGCGAGCATGGCCCATGTGCCGTTGTTGATCTACCTGCCGGATCTAACACCCGGGCTAGCGGTGCGCTGGCTGAGCCTTCTGGCGCAGAAGGTGGCCGTCTCCTTTGAGCCGGCTGCCAGGTACTTCCCCGGGAAGGCCGTCGTGACCGGCTATCCCGTGCGCGCCGAGCTCGTGGCGGCGGCCGCGGATCCGGCGGCTGCCAGGCGCCGCCTGGGGCTCCATGACGGGAAGCCCGTGTTGCTAGTGATGGGGGGGAGCCACGGCGCGCGCAGCATCAATCAAGCTGTCTGCGCCGCGCTGCCGACCCTGCTGGAGCATGCCCAGGTGATCCACGTCACCGGTCATCTAGACTGGCCATGGGTGAGCCGCGAGGGAGAGTGCCTGCCCGCCGCCTTGCGTGGAGACTATCACCCTTATCCCTATCTCCACGAGGAGCTGGCCGATGCGCTGGCGGCAGCGGATCTGCTCGTCAACCGGGCGGGGGCGTCTAACCTCGGCGAGCTACCCGCGGTCGGGCTGCCCGCGGTATTGGTGCCCTATCCCCATGCAGGCCGACATCAGCACATTAACGCGGCCTTCCTGGTAGAACAAGGCGCGGCCCGGCTGGTCGAGGATGAGGCGCTAGCACATGAACTTGTCCCGACCGTGTTAGAGCTCCTGAAGGATACGGCAGTCCGTCAGCGGATGGCCGAAGCGGCGCGATCGCTGGCACGCACGGATGCAACGAGGCGAATCATCGATCTGATGAGCAGCATGGTAAAGGAGAGACGGTGAATAGCACGGAAGCTCTAATCGCTCTCGGGGCGATCCTATTGATCTTCGGATATCTGGGCTTCCGGCATGGTTCCCGGGCCGAGCTCACCACCCTGGCGCTGATCCTGGGATTGCGCTGGCTGCTCGAGCGACGGGGAGATGAGCTCGTCCTCTGGATCAACCGTCTGTACCAGGCCTTCCTGTTCCTTCGACGCGGTGGCCTGACCGCCGAGGACCCGTCCCGGGTTTTCGCCACGGTGCGTTCGGCGCAGCCCCTGATCTCGGCTGATTTCAAACCAACCTTCCTGGTCGGACTCACCGTGCTGGTCGTCATCGCGGCCTACGCCATCGGACGCCTGCTTCGGGCGGGATCTTCGCTGATCGGTATGCTTCTGGGCCTGGTCAACGGATACATCATCATCCAGTTCTTCGTGAGCCTGTTGCCGCGGAGGTTGCCGGAGCCGCTTTCGATCTTGATGGGACGTCCCTCCCCCGCGGGCGACGAAGAGATCCGGGCGATGACCGCGCCGGTACGTCACCTCCTCAGCGAGTACGACACATACGTCGTTCTGGCCATCGTCGGCGTGATCCTCATCTGGGTGGTGGGATCCATTCAGCCCGCGAAGGGTGGACAATCAGGGGGCAAAGGCTAACCGGCGCAGGATGGTGTGTGGGCTATGGAGAGGCCACTATGAGCCCGATCGAGTTTTATTGGATCACCTTGACGGTCGCCTTCGGATTCATAGGCGCGGCGCGCGGCTATCCGCGCGAACTCGGCGTGACGACGGTGATGCTCATCGCCATCCTCGTCCTGAAGCGGTTCGGTACGCCGTTGATGAGCCTCCTCGACAAGCAATTGGGTCCCTTGCTGGGGGTACAGATCCTGCAGCAGCCTGACAGCAACCTGATCCAGTACCTCATCTATACTGGGTTCTTTCTCGCCGTCGTCTTCGCGGCCTACGCCGGGGAGACGCTGACGTTCAGAGGCCAACCCGCGAGAGGGGGCGTGGGCATGCTGATTAGCATCGCCAACGGCCTGGTCAACGGATACCTGATCAACGGCACGCTCTGGTATTACCTGGATAAATACGATTATCCCATACAACGGTGGGATCTCTTTAAGCCGCCGTTGACGGATTTGGCCCAGGAGATGGTCAGGTATCTACCGCCGCGCGTCCTGGATACGACGATGCTCATCGGCCTCATCGGGATCCTGACGTTATTGAGGATTCGCAAATGAGCGGACAGTTACCGATTCGACTGGCCCTTCCAAAGGTCGCGGAGGAGGTCCTATCCCGACCCGATGCGCATATCCACCTGGTAGGCATTGGCGGCGCTGGCCTCTCGGCCATCGCGACGATCCTCCTGGAGCGCGGCTATCGGGTCTCCGGCAGCGATCTGCGGGATACGGCCACGACGGCGCGATTGGCGGAGGCGGGGGCGAGGGTCTACATCGGACATGAGGCCGGGCAGGTGGAAGGAGCCGACCTGGTCTTGATCTCGTCCGCGGTGCCGCCTGATAATCCGGAGTTACAGGCGGCCCTGCGTCGGGGCATCCCCGTGGTCAAGCGGGCCCAATTCCTGGGCGCCCTCATGCGAGGGCGTACGGGGATCGCCGTCGCCGGATCCCACGGGAAGACGACCACGACGGCCATGATCGCGACAACGCTTCTGGCCGCGAGACTTGACCCCGACTTCATCATCGGCGGGACGCTGCCCGGCCTGGAACGCAACGCTCGGGCCGGCCGCGGGGGCTATTTCGTCATTGAGGCCGACGAGTACGATCGCATGTTCCTGGGGCTGCGCCCCCAGATCGCTGTCGTCACCAACGTCGAATGGGATCATGTCGATTGCTATCCGACGCCGGAGGATCTCCTTCAGGCCTTTCGCGCCTTCGTCGATCAACTGCCAAGGGATGGGCTCCTCGTCGCGTGTATCGATGATCCCGTCGCTCGCGAGCTGGCGGCGGAACGGGCCAGCGCCAGACGCCCGGTGACCACCTATGGCTTCGGCTGGCAGGCCGCGTGGCAGGCCCGCATATTGGTGGCCAACCGGGAGGGGGGCACGGATTGCCAGATATGGCACCACGGCCAACAGGTGACGACATTGCGGCTCAGCATACCCGGCCGCCACAACGTGCTCAACGCGTTGGCCACGTTCGCGGTGGCCGATCACCTGGGAATTCATCCAGAAATTACTGCTTCAAACCTTAAGAATTTTGCAGGGGTGCGCCGTCGCTTCGAACTCAAGGGAATGATGTATGATATAATAGTCATAGACGATTACGCCCATCACCCCAGCGAGGTCAAAGCGACCCTCGCCGCCGCTCGACAGCGATATCCTGAGCGGGTGATCTGGGCGGTCTTTCAACCTCATACGTACAGCCGCACGCGAGCGCTTCTGGAGGCGTTCGCGGATTGCTTCGCAGAGGCGGAGCACGTCCTGGTAACGGACATATACGCAGCACGCGAGCGGGATACGCAGGGCGTGCATGCGTCACAGTTGGTCGAGCTGGCCGGCCGGAAGCACCCGGATGTCCGTTACGTCGGTGGGCTGGACGACGCGGTGAAAACGCTACTGGAGGAGTTGCGGCCCGGCGACGTGCTGCTGACGTTAGGAGCAGGCGATGGATATCAAATAGGCGAACGCGTGCTGGCCGCCCTACGGAAGAGAGCCCGGCAGAAGCCGCTCATGCCTGAAGGGGCCCTCCGGAGGTTTCGGTCATGACTGTGGCGACCGCGATGAGGCTGACAGACCTTCAGACGGCCCTGCAGCGTGCGGGTCTCACGGCCCAGCGCGGTGTCCCCCTGCGTTTGTATACCTCCTTTCGTATCGGCGGGCCAGCCGATCTATTGATCACCGTGCACACCATCGATGACTTGGCGCGCGCGCTGATCGCCGCCCACGAGCATGGTGTACCCTGGTGGGTCCTGGGCGGCGGCACCAATGTTCTGGTGAGTGACGCTGGCGTGCGTGGCCTGACCATCCTCAATCGCTGTCGCCGCGTCGAGATCAGGGCTGACCGCCGGATATATGTGGAATCGGGCGCGCCGCTGGCCGGGCTGGCACGCGAGACGATCCAGGCCAGCCTCAGCGGGCTGGAGTGGGCGATCGGCGTGCCAGGCACGATAGGCGGCGCGATCGTCGGAAACGCTGGCGCCCATGGCGGCTGCATCGCGGATCATCTGCACGCCATCGAGATGCTCCATCCCACCGGGGAGCGGGCGGTCTATCCGGCCGAGGAGTTGGGCCTGAGCTATCGCAGTAGCCGGTTGAAGACGGGAGAGCTGAGGGGCGTCATTCTGAGCGCCACGTTCCAGATGCTCCCCGAGGCGCCTGAGGTGCTGCGTGAGCGGGCCGAAGCCTACCTGGCTCACCGACGCAAGTCGCAGCCCGTGGACGCCAGCGCTGGTAGCATCTTCCGCAATCCGCCTGGGGATTTCGCCGGACGGCTGATTGAAGAGGCCGGATTGAAAGGGGCCCGAGAGGGAGCGGCGCAGATCTCACCCATACATGCGAACTTCATCGTTAACCTAGGCGGCGCCACCGCGGCCGACGTCATCCGACTCATCAGGAGGGCCCAAAGCGCCGTCTATGAGAGGTTTGGCGTGCGATTGGAGCCGGAGATTCAGATGGTTGGAGATTGGGGGATAAGAGATTGGGAGATTAGAGATTAGAGATTAGGAGATTGGGGATGGCGAAGCTGCGGGTGGGGGTGCTTTTCGGTGGACGTTCCGGTGAACATGAGGTGAGCCTGGCGTCCGCGCGCTCGATCATGGATGCCATGGATCCAGACCGGTATGAGATCGTGCCCATCGGCATCACTCGATCTGGCCGATGGATCACATCGCGGCGCTCTCTGGACATGCTTGAGGCGGCCGTGGGCAGCGAGGTCAGCGCCGCGGAGATCGAGGCTAGGCTGGAGGCCGAGGCGAGCCCGTTCCCAGATCTGGCCGCGCTGGCCGAGCTGGACGTCATCTTCCCTGTGCTGCATGGGCCTTACGGCGAGGACGGCACAGTGCAGGGACTTCTGGAGCTCATCGGCGTGCCTTATGTCGGATGCGGGGTCGCCAGCTCAGCCGTGGGCATGGACAAGGCGCTGATGAAGGCCACGTTCGCGGCTTATGGGCTGCCTCAGGTGCACTATCGAGTGGTCCTGCGTCGGGACTGGGAGGCGGATCCGGATCGCGTGATCCGGGACATAGAAGACGCGCTTCCTTACCCCATGTTCGTGAAGCCTGCGAATCTGGGATCCAGCGTGGGGATCACCAAGGCCCACAACCGGGATGAGCTGATCGCCGGGCTGTCCGAGGCAGCCCGCTATGACAGGAAGCTCATCGTCGAGGAGGGGATCGATCGGGCGAGGGAGATCGAGTGTAGCGTCCTGGGGAACGACCAACCCGAGGCATCCCTCCCCGGGGAGATCATCCCCAGCCGGGAGTTTTACGACTACGCGGCCAAATACCTGGACAACGCCTCCAAATTGCTGATCCCGGCGCCCATCTCGGCGGAGCAGACGCGGTTAGTCCAGGAGCTGGCCGTAGCCGCCTTCAAGGCGCTGGACGGTGCTGGCATGGCCCGTGTGGATTTCCTGCTCTCTCGAGACGACGGTCGCATTTATGTCAATGAAGTGAACACGATCCCAGGGTTCACGAGCATCAGCATGTATCCCAAGCTATGGGAGGCCACCGGGCTGCCCTATCCCCGCCTGATCGATCGTCTGATCGAGCTGGCATTGGAACGACACGCGGACCGGTCGCGATGCGAGACGGCGGTCGGACCGGCGCGAGATATTGAGCACGCTTGACGCCCATGAGCAGACGTCGTCGGCGACGAGCATCGATGGTCCTGGTCCATCCGGTCGATGGGAAGCTCCGTGGCCGGCCTATCAACACGCTGGCCCGGCGCCTGGGGCTCCGTCGGCTGATCACGCAGAGCAGGCAGGCTGGCCGCTTCGTGAGCCTGACCTTGCTGGTCGGGCTGCTCGCGATCCTGGCCGAATGTTTCATGAGCTACTCATTCTTCGTATACGAGGCCGATATCCGGGGAAACCATTTACTGTCATACGAAGTGCTATACGAGGCCAGCGGCATCGACGGGTACAGCATCTTTTGGATCGATCCCAAGGCTGTAGAGGCATCCCTGGAGGCTCTGCCATACGTCCGAGAGGCCAGAGTACGCAGCTGGCTTCCCAATCGGGTAGAGATCACTATCCAGGAGCGGGAGCCGATGCTCCTGTGGCGGACCAAGGGCAAGGCATTGTGGGCAGATTGGGATGGCGTGACCATGGAGCCGATCCGGGATCTCCCCGGCCTGATCCGGTTGGAGGATGAATTGGCGGAGGCCGTGGGGCCGGACGGCCATCTGGATCCGAACATCATCCTGGGAATACGAGGCATTCGTCAGCTCTTGCCGGAAGTGGACCTCTTCTATTACAATCGCCTAAATGGGCTGCACTTCACCACCCCCGATGGGGTCGAGGTCCGTCTGGGCGATGGGCAGGATATGGCATACAAGGTCCAGCTCTTCGATGCCATACGCCGTCAGGCGAGGATAGAAGGCCGTAGCGTCCATCTGATCGACGTGCGCTACCCAGAGAGCCCATTCATACGATGACTGAGCTGATCGCTGGTCTAGACATCGGTACAACTAAGATCTGCGCCGTGATCGGCGAGGTGGACGAGGAAGACCAGGTGTACATCCTGGGCGTGGGCGAGGTGCCCTCCCGGGGGATGCGCCGGGGCGTGGTCGTCAACGTCGCCGAGGCCACGGCTGCCATCGGCGAGGCTGTGGAGGAAGCGGAACGCGAGGCTCAGATGCCCATGCAAAGCGCGTATGTGGGCATCTCCGGCGCGCACATCGCCGCGACGCCCAGCCGCGGCGTGGTGGCCATCGGCCGCGGCCGCAGCATCACCGTCGATGATGTGGAACGGGCCCTGGAGGCGGCGCGCGCCATCGCGATCCCTCACAATCGGGAGATCATCCATACGCTCGCTCGCTCGTTCACCGTGGATGAGCAAGAGGGCGTGCGGGATCCGATCGGCATGGTGGCCTATCGCCTGGAGGTGGACGCTCAGATCATCACCGGCGCCTCCTCGGCGGTACAGAACCTGATCCGCTGCGTGCAGGCGCACGGCATCGCCATCGACGATCTGGTGTTACAGCCGCTGGCCTCCGGTACTGCCGTGTTGACCAACGCCGAGCGAGAGATGGGTGTCGCCTTGGCGGACATAGGCGGGGGGACCACGGATATCGCCATCTTTCTGGAGGGCACGCTCTGGCACACCGTGGTGTTGGACGTGGGGGGCAACCACATGACCCAGGATGTGGCCGTGGGGCTGCGTGCGCCTTTCGAGACGGCCGAGGAGCTCAAGAAGCGGTACGGGCACGTGCTGCCCGAACGAGTCGCGGCTGATGAGGAGGTCACGGCCTCCCTGTTCGGCGAGAACGGCGCGCAGTCCGTGTCCCGGCGCTTCCTCTCGCAGATCTTGCAGGCCCGCGTGGAGGAGATTCTGGAGCTCATCTTGCGCGAGGTCAAACGATCGGGTTATGATGGGCTACTCCCGGCTGGGGTGGTGCTGACCGGCGGCGTCGCGCAGACCGCCGGGTTACGCGATCTCAGCCGAGATGTGTTACAATTGCCTGTACGTATCGGCTTGCCGAACGGGCTGGGTGGGGCCCAGCTGGCTAACCCCGCTTATGCCACGGCTGTCGGCCTGATTCAGTGGGGGCTTCAGCAGCGGCGGTCTCGCCCCTTGCGGCGGACGGCCACTTCCCCCTTGCTCGAGCGCATCATCGCCTGGCTGCGTACGCTATTGCCTGGCTGAGCTCAGGACGATCCGACAGTCGGGGACGCGAGGAATGGCTGGCTGCATCGTCGCACGTCATCCGGCGAAGGGAGGTCCCATTGACTGGCCAAAGCATGCACTGGCACGAAGGGGAGGTCCTGTCGCGGTCACCGCGCACGGAATATCAAACCAATGGGGGCATGTCCTGCGCCCTGCGCACGGAAAGGAGTGAAGAGATGGCTCGGAGAATGGAGACGACACACGTGGAGAACCCGGCACAGATCAAAGTCATTGGCGTGGGCGGCGGTGGATCCAACGCCGTGAACCGCATGATCGAGGAAGGCATACAGGGCGTGGAGTTCATCGCCGTGAACACGGATGCCCAGGCATTGATGTTGTCCAACGCGCCACAACGGCTTCGCATCGGGGACAAGTTGACCAAGGGATTGGGCGCGGGCGGTGATCCCGAGATCGGCCGCCGGGCAGCCGAGGAGTCCGCGGAGGAGATCAAAAACCTGCTCAAGGGCGCAGATATGGTCTTCGTCACGTGCGGCTTGGGCGGCGGGACCGGCACGGGGGCCGCGCCGATCATCGCCGAGATATCCAAGGAGCTGGGCGCCCTGACCATCGGGGTCGTCACCCGGCCGTTCACTTTCGAGGGCAGCCGGCGACGACAGGTCGCTGAGGAAGGATTGGAACTGCTCAAACAGGCGGTGGACACCCTCATCGCCATCCCCAATGATCGGCTATTACAGATCGTGGATAAGAAGGCATCCATCCAGACGGCCTTCCGGGTAGCAGATGATGTCCTGCGCCAGGGCATCCAAGGCATCTCCGAGCTCATCACGGTACCTGGCCTCATCAATCTAGACTTCGCCGATGTGCGCGCCATCATGAACGAAGGTGGGTCGGCTTTGATGGCCATCGGGCGGGCTCAAGGCGAGGGGCGCGCCCAGGAGGCGGCGCAGCAAGCCATCAGCAGCGCGCTGCTGGACGTCACCATCGACGGGGCTCGCGGCATCCTGTTCAACGTCACGGGCGGCAACGACCTGAGCCTCTTCGAGGTGAACGAGGCGGCCGAGATCATCCGTGCCACCGCGGATCCCGAGGCCAACATCATCTTCGGCGCCGTCATCGATCCCGAGATGCAGGATGAGATCCGGATCACCGTGATCGCCACCGGCTTCGACACCGCCGCTGAGCAGCGTCAACCTCGTCGCAGCGATGGGAAGACCATCGACTTTCCGGTTCGCACCTTCGATCGAGACGACCTCGATATCCCTGCCTTTCTACGCCGCGCCCGTGGCTGATAGGACCGACTCGGGGGCTCAGCAGCCGCCATGCATCGAGGATGACCCACATCTCACCGCAGAGATGCGGTGAGCGCGAAGGGATACGGTATATCCCGGGCGTTCTCCGTGTCTCTGCGGTGAGGGAAATATGGCCAAACATACACGCGATGCGTGGGCCATCATCGACTCATCGAAGGGATATTCAGCATAGCTCATCTTGCCATCTCAAAGTGACCTGCGCTCTCAGAGAAGCCATCTCGTACCATCGCTGAGCCCCCGGGCCTAGCCTCTGACCACAGGTTTAAGCTTAAAATTTTCGTCCGAGAAACCGACGAGGCAGAGGATGTTCTGAAGTATGTGGTATACTTTTCCTATCGCCTCTACTACATATCGTGTTATTATTGTCAATACCACACTATATATAGGGTGGTATTCTAAAAATTATCTGACAGCAGATGGCGCCACGCTGAGCGACACCATGACGAGAGGATTAACCTTTTCTTGCCATGAGGATCATAGTTATGTGAATTCTCGCTGATGAGTGTCGTTCGATGAGGCAGGCTAGGGGAATACGGTAAGATCGGGTGACCGGTACCTTTGAAGGTGCCAGCTCTGACCCTCAGGAAGCCATCCGAGGCGCCCCCAAATCCTGTGACGAGGGTAGGATATGCGATGTCCACACTGCGGTGAAAGCGATACGCGAGTGATCGACACTCGGGCCACGGGGAATAGCGTCCGTCGTCGCCGGGAATGCCAGAAATGCGGTCAGCGCTTCACCACGTATGAGAACATCGCGCCGACGTTGAACATTATCAAGCGGGATGGCCGGCGCGAGTCTTGGGATCGCCAGAAGGTCCTTAACGGCATTCGCATCGCCTGTACCAAGAGGCCCGTCGCCATGGCGGACATCGAGGGGCTCGTGGATCAGGTGGAAGAGTACGTGCTGAGCCTAGGACGGGCGGAGATTCCCAGCAGCGTTGTGGGTGAAAAGGTCTTGGAGGGATTGAAGACGCTAGATCCTGTGGCCTACATTCGCTTTGCCTCAGTGTATCTGGATCTGCCCGATCTCTACGCCTTACGGGCGGAGATCGATCGCCTTCTGGAGGGGGAGCCTGAGCCGGTCCGGCCATTAGAGCGCCAGGCCGTCGGCGGGTAGCCGTCCTCATCGGCACCGCTAGGCGGGTCTGCTACCTCAGCAAAGCAGAATTCCGAACATACTCTTGCTCGGTGGGTTGGGTGGGGCAACCCATCGGACGCAGGATCATAAACGATCTTTCAACATCAGAGATTTGGGCGCCGCATCTCCTTGGAAAGCCGCGGTGTCCACTTTAGGAGGAGAAGCCAGAATGAGCACCGCCGACATCATCAACACGCTCAAAGTGCAAGCTGATCGCCCGGCCAAGGTCGGCCAGTGGAGCGAGGCGGCCCTGCGCGTCTTGAGGGAACGCTACCTGCTCCGCAACGAGGCCGGGGAGGTCATCGAGACGCCAGAAGACATGTGCTGGCGGGTCGCGATGGCCATCGCTCAGGGCGAGGCGAAGCACGGAGCGGACGAGGCCACCGTGCGAGCCTGGGCCGAGCGATTCTATGACCTCATGGTAGAGCGAAAGTTCCTCCCTAATTCCCCCACGATGATGAACGCGGGCAAGGGGAACAACCTGCAATATTCAGCCTGCTATGTCCTCCCGGTCGGGGACTCGATGGAGGAGATCTTCGACGCGATTAAGAACGCGGCCCTGATCCACAAGTCGGGGGGCGGGACGGGCTTCGCCTTCAGCCGCCTGCGTCCCGCGGGCAGCCTGGTCCGTTCGTCCGGCGGCAAGGCCAGCGGCCCCGTCAGCTTCCTGCGCGTGTTTAACGCGGCCACCGAGGCGGTGAAGCAGGGCGGAACGCGGCGAGGGGCCAACATGGGCATCCTCCGGGTGGACCATCCCGATATCGAGGAGTTCATCACCTGCAAACTGGATGGCAGCATCACCAACTTTAACATCTCGGTCGCCGCCACGGATGCGTTCATGCGCGCGGTGATGGAGGATACTGAATATGAGATCCTGGCCCAGCCTGGCTGGCCGGACGGCAAGGGGGGCCGATATCAGGGTGGCGAGGTCATCGGCCGCAAGCGCGCTCGGGATGTCTTCCAGAAGATCGTGGAGGCCGCCTGGCGCACGGGCGACCCGGGGATGATCTTCATCGATCGCATCAACGCTTCCCCGGCCAACCCCACGCCAGCGCTGGGCCAGATCGAAGCGACCAATCCCTGCGTGGCCGGCGACACGTGGGTCTTAACGGAATCTGGCCCGCGGCAGGTGCGCGAGCTAGTGGGCAAGCCGTGTCGGGTGATCGTCCAGGGATACGCGTGGAACACCGGCCCCGAGGGGTTCTTCGCGACGGGCAAGAAGCCGGTGTTGCGCCTGCGGACGAAGGAGGGGCATACCCTTCGTCTGACCGCCAACCACCTGGTGGCGCGGGTGACGCGACGCACCCGTTGGACGCTGGAGGTGGAGTGGGCCGAGGCTGGGGAGCTGAAGCCCGGTGATGAGATCGTGTTGCACAATCACCGCAATCTGGAAGGCTGGGAAGGCCCCGGGACGGAGGAGGAGGGCTATCTGATCGGCCTGCTCCTGGGCGATGGCACTTTGAAAAAGGAAGCCGCTGTGCTCAGCGTATGGGGGGCTGAGGACGAACGAGAGCCCGTGTTGGCCCAGGCGGAGCGTTACATCCGCACATTGCCGCATCGGTCGGATTCCGCTAGATGGCATCCGGTGGCCGGACGTGATGAATGGCGGATGGAGTCCACTGCGCTGCGGGATCTGGCCTTCCGCCTGGACATGGGGATTGGGCACAAGTCATGGACGCCGACCATCGAGCGTACCTCCAGCAACTTCTATCGCGGCTTTCTGCGCGGCCTGTTCGACGCGGATGGCTCCGTACAGGGCTCCCGAGAGAAGGGCGTATCCATCCGCCTCAGCCAGAGCGATCGCAACGTCCTGGAAGGCGTGCAGCGTATGCTGCTCAGGCTGGGGATCCATTCGCACATCTACTCGCGGCGCGAGGCCGGGGAAGCGTTGCTCCCCGAGGGCCACGATGGCGCGCGCTTCTATCCCACGCAGCCGCAATACGAGCTCATCATCTCGAACGACAACATCCTCCTCTTCGCCGAGCAGATAGGGTTCACCGATCCGGCGAAGCGAGCGGCGTTGGATCGGCTGTTGAGTGCATACAGGCGCTTGTTGAACCGTGAGCGGTTTATCGCCCGGGTGGAGGCTGTGGAGCCGGACGGAATCGAAGAGGTGTATGACGTGCGCGTCCCCGGCGTGCACGCCTTTGATGCTAATGGCCTGTATGTGCACAATTGCGGGGAACAGCCTCTATTGCCGAATGAGGCGTGCAATCTCGGCTCGATCAACCTGCTGCGGTTCGTCAAGCCGGCGGGGCAGAGGGAGAAGCACCAAAACGGTCACCAGCCGGAGCGCCATCCCGGGATCGACTGGGAGGAGCTGGAGCGCGTCGTACGCTTGAGCGTGCGCTTCCTGGATGATGTCATCGAGGTGAACCCATATCCGCTCCCAGAGGTGCGGAAGGCCGTCGAGGGCAATCGACGCATCGGCCTGGGCGTCATGGGCTGGGCGGACGTGCTCTTCGCCCTGGGCATCCCCTACGACAGCGAGGAGGCATTGGAGCTGGCCCACCAGGTGATGGGCTTCATTAATGAGATCGGACATGACGAGTCGGCGCGGCTGGCCGAGGAACGCGGGCCGTTCCCCAACTGGCCCCAGTCGATCTACGCCGACGATCGTCCGCTGCGTAACGCCACGGTGACGACCATCGCTCCGACGGGCACCATCAGCATCATCGCTGGCGCGTCCTCCGGCATCGAGCCGCTCTTCGCCCTCGCCTTCTCGCACATCGTGGGCGAACGTCATCTCACCTTCATCGATCCCGTGTTCGAGCAGGTGGCCCGCGAGCGCGGGTTCTACTCCGAGGAGCTGATGGAAAAGGTCGCGGAGACCGGGACTCTTCAGGGGATCACGGACCTTCCAGAGGATGTGCGGCGGGTCTTCGTCACCGCCCACGAGATCGCCCCCGAATGGCATGTGAGGATGCAGGCCGCCTTCCAGGCCCACACGGACAACGCGGTGAGTAAGACGATCAATCTGCCCAACAGTGCGACGATAGAGGATGTTGCCAACGCTTACCTGCTAGCTTACAAGGAAGGATGCCTGGGGATCACGGTGTTCCGGGATGGCTGCAAGGGCACGCAGGTGCTCCACGCGGGCACCAAGAGCACGGATAAGGGCGCCATCGAGGACGAGCAAGAGGCGAAGAAGGTCGTGACCAAGGCCCCTGTCCCGATGCTCGGCCAGCTCTCGCCGGATGGGTATTATCAGAAGAAGCCCCGGCCGCGAGTCCTACATGGTACCACGTATCGATGGACCACGCCACTGGGCACGGCCTATGTGACGATCAACTCCGACAGTAGTGGGCAGCCCTTCGAGGTCTTCCTTAACGTGGGTAAAGCGGGTTCGGATGTTGCCGCGGTATCCGAGGCGTTGGGTAGGCTGATCTCGCTGATCCTGCGTCTTCCCTCCTCGCTTGCCCCACGGGAACGTCTGGAAGAGGTGGTGGAGCAATTGGCTGGAATCGGCGGCGGGCGACCGTTGGGCTTCGGTCCCAACGCTGTCCGCTCACTGCCTGACGCGATCTCGCAAGTGCTGGCGGAGTACCTGAAGGGCGAGGCCCCCGAGAAGCCGGCGGAAGAGGTCGAAGTGGCGCAGCTCTCATTGCCCTTGGACCGCCCCACGGGCGATCTATGTCCTGAGTGTGGGCAGGCGACCCTCGTGTTCGAGGAGGGGTGCAAAAAGTGCCTCTCATGCGGCTTTAGTGAGTGCTAACGATGGGTAAGATAAGAGAACCCCGGCTTCTTCGAAGAAGCCGGGGTTCTTCTTATGGAAAGGCCATGAGTGGCAACCGTTTCTTCTTGACGCTCGCTGCCCTTGTGTGTATACTGCAACATGCCGGGGCGTAGCGCAGTCCGGTAGCGCACAGCGTTTGGGACGCTGGGGTCGGAGGTTCAAATCCTCTCGCCCCGACCACGCGGGAGTAGCTCAGGTGGTAGAGCATCGGCCTTCCAAGCCGAGTGTCGCGGGTTCGAGTCCCGTCTCCCGCTTCCTTTTCGGGCCCCTAGCTCAGCGGTCAGAGCGGCCGGCTCATAACCGGTTGGTCCTCGGTTCGAATCCGAGGGGGCCCACCATCTTCGGTGAGCTCCAGTCATCTTGGACTGGAGTTCGTTCTTCTTCCACGAAAGACACCATGATTAGTTCGCACGATGCCGGATCAGGGAGAACATTCCCCGTTCTTTTTTTGCGCCTCTGTCGTGTATCCGTCCTATATCTGATATCATGATGCAGAGGTGAGCTATGCTTTATCCACAATCGAATCCTCTACGCCAGAGTATTGACCTCTCCGGATTCTGGGACTTCCGCTTCGATCCCGAGGATGCTGGGCTCTCGGCTGGATGGGCCAATGGCTTCACGGGGGGCTATCCTATCGCCGTCCCGGCCAGCTGGAACGATCAGTTCGAGGACTGGCGCGATTACCTGGGGCCGGCGTGGTACCAAACCCGCTTCGACCTGCCCTGGGGATGGGAGGAGCGCCGGGTGTATCTGCGCTTCGGCTCCGTCAACTACCTGGCCGAGATATGGCTCAACGGCGTACGTCTGGGCCAACACGAGGGGGGACACCTGCCCTTCGAGTTCGATATTACCCCACATGTCAAGCGAGAGGGCAATCTCCTGGTCGTGCGCGTGGAAGGGGAGCTGGCGCCTGATCGCGTGCCGCCGGGAAATGTGCCACCCGACCCTCTGGACACGTTCGCGGGCATCAACTATCCCGACACCACCTTCGACTTCTTCCCGTTCTGCGGTATCCACCGCCCTGTGTTACTCTACGCCGTCCCTTACGATGCCATCGCGGATCTCACGGTGGTCACGGAGATCGTGGAAAACCGCGGCATCGTGCGCGTGCACCTGGACCGCACGACGGCGGATTCGGCGACGGCGCGGTTCGTGCTGCGCGGACATGGCACTGAGGTTATGGCCGAGCTGCCGGCCGCCGAGGAGACGGTGGAGGCCGTGCTCACGGTGCCCGGCGCCGCCTTCTGGTCCCCCGAAGAGCCCAACCTGTACGAGCTCGCCGTCGAGCTGATGCGCGGCGGCGAGGCGTTCGATCGCTACACGCTCCCGGTGGGCATCCGCACCATCGCCGTAGAAGGCGACGCGTTACTGCTCAACGGTCGGCCGCTCATGCTCAAGGGGTTCGGCCGCCACGAGGACTTCCCCATCACGGGAAGGGGGCTGGTGCCCGCCGTCATCGTCAAGGACTACGCGCTGATGAAGTGGATCGGCGCCAACTCCTTCCGCACATCGCACTATCCATACTCCGAGCAGATGATGGACCTGGCCGATCGTTTGGGCTTCCTGGTGATCGACGAGACGCCGGCGGTGGGATTGTTCTTCCGAGAAGAAGGGCTGGAGCGGCGTCTGGAACTGTGCCGCCAGTATGTGCGGGAGCTCATCGCCCGCGACAAGAACCATCCCAGCGTGATCATGTGGAGCCTGGCGAACGAGCCGCACTCCAAGCGGCCCGCGGCCAAGGCCTTCTTCCGCGACCTGTACGACCTGGCCAAGTCGCTGGATCCCACCCGGCCGGTGACCGTGGTCAGCATGTTGGGGGAGACCGAGGAGGCCTTCGAGTTCTGCGACGTGGTATGCCTCAATCGATACTATGGATGGTACACGGAGTGCGGGCAGTTGGATAAGGGGTGTAGGAAGCTCTCGGAGGAGCTGGACGCGCTGCATGCGAAGTATCCCAAGCCGCTGATCCTGACCGAGTTCGGCGCGGATACGATCCCGGGATGCCACGCCCAACCGCCGGAGATGTTTAGCGAGGAATATCAGGCGGAGATGCTGACCCGCTATATCGAGATATTGAACAGCAAGCCCTACGTCGTGGGCCAGCACGTCTGGAACATGTGCGACTTTAAGACGGGACAGTCGGTGCGTCGCATGGGCGGGTTCAACTATAAGGGCGTGTTCACCCGCGACCGCCGTCCCAAGCTGGCCGCGCACCGTTTGCGCGAGCTTTGGACGGGGGAAGGGACGAAGGGCGGATGACGATTGATCTGCAAGTAGGGGCGCAGCATGCTGCGCCCTACCCCACGGTTCCATGCGCACCTACCTTGAGCCCTTCGCTGTGGTCTAATTATGAACCTCACGAGGAGGATGAATGATGAATACAGAATGTATGTTGTTCCGTAACACGGCTGCCCATACGGGGCGTAAGCGCGTCATCACGCCGGAGAACTCCGATCTGGAGTATCTCTCCTACGGGCGTACGATCCTGAAGGCCGGCGATGAGCCCGTGACTTTCAACACTGGCGATGAGGAGGTCGTCCTCCTCTGCATGAACGGAGAGGGCACCATCGAGGCCGGCGGGCAGACGTATACCCTGAAGAAGTGGGACGCCCTCTTCGCCGCGGCCGGCGTTGACCTGAAGCTCAGCACCGAGAGCTCCGTGGACTTCCTGGAGTGCGCGGCCCCGACGGAAAAGAAGGGCACCGTGCAGTTCGTGCCTTTCGACAGCGTGAAGGATGATCCCAAGCTGGCGGGGGTGTACGGTGAGGTGCCTTTCCAGCGTACCATCTATAAGATCATCGATGACAATGTGGACGCCTCCCGTCTGCTGGTAGGCGTGACCTTCAGCGAGCCGGGCAACTGGACATCGTGGCCGCCACATGAGCACGCCGACACCAAAGAGGAGATCTACGTCTATTGCGATATGCCCACACCGGCTTTCGGCGTCCAGTTCGCCTATACGGACCTGAAGAACATGGAGTTCGTGCAGCCAGTGTATGACGGCGACGCCGTGGTACTCAAAGAGGGGTATCATCCTAACGTCGCCGCGCCCGGGCATCGCATCAACTTCGTGTGGATCCTGGCGGCTCTCCGGCCCACGGTGGATCGAAGCTGGACGGCCGTACGCACCCAGCCCGAGTTCAGTTCATAATCGCTTCCCCACGCTTTATCCGTTCCTGGTAGCGGCACGGCATGCCGTGCCGCTACCAAAGCCTCATCCCACCTCAGGCGTTTAAGGAGCGATCATGGCGGTAGAGAACGAACGTCCCCTTCGCGAAGCGCTGGATCACGCCATCGCTCGGATCACGCAGTTGATGGAGAAGGCGATCGGATTCCCCCAGGCCACGGAGCATGGCCGCTGGCGATATACGGAGGACGGCGGATGGACAGGCGGCTTCTGGCCGGGGCGTCTGTGGCTGGCCTATCTGGTCACGGAGGAAGGCCGATACGCGACCGCGGCCCGCGAGTGGTGTGTGCGCCTGGCGCCGCGGGAGTTCGATACGACCACCCATGACCTGGGGTTTCTCTTCTACCCGTCTTATGTCACAGGCTATCGATTGACGGACGAGCGTGCGCTGCGCTATGGAGCCCTGGCCGCGGCGGAGACCCTCACCCGGCGGTTCAACCCGAAAGGGAACTTTATCCAGGCGTGGGGTCCCCTGGACGACCCTCGGCGACGCGGTCGTACCATCGTCGATACGATGATGAACCTGGACCTGCTCTTCTGGGCGACCACGCAGACGGGCGAAAATCGCTTCTCGGACATCGCTGTCCGTCATGCCCGGACATGCCAGACCCATCACGTGCGGCCGGATGGCTCCACGGCGCACGTATATGACTTCAATCCCGACACGGGAGAACCCATCGGGCAGAATACCCACCAGGGATACAGCCCGACGTCGTGCTGGTCACGGGGACAGGCATGGGCCATCTACGGGTTCACCACGTGCTACCGCCGCACGGGCGATGAGGCATTCCTGGCCACGGCCAGGAAGCTCGCCGATTGGTTCATCGCCCATTTGCCTGAGGACCATGTGCCGTACTGGGACTTCAACGCGCCAGATATCCCCAACGAGGTGCGGGATTCGTCGGCGGCAGCCATCGCCGCCTGTGGCCTGCTCGATCTAGCGATCGCCGCCGGGGAGCCGCGCTATCGGGAGGCCGGATTGGAGATCCTGACCTCGCTGGCCACCCATTACACCAGTCGTGATCACCCGGAAGAGGAGGGCATCCTGCTTCACGCCACGGGCGCGAAGCCGCTGGGGCGTGAGATCGACGTCTCGCTCACATACGGCGATTACTACTTCGTCGAAGGGCTGCTACGCATCCTCGAGCCTGAGAAGCTGTCTCGGGCCATAGGCCTGGGAGGTGAAGCATGATCCTAGACCTGTTCCGTCTCGATGGGAAGGTGGCGATGGTCACCGGCCCGGGCACCGGTCTGGGGCAGGCCATCGCGATCGGGTTGGCCGAGGCCGGCGCCGATATCGTCGGCGTCTATCGGGAGTCGTTCCAGGAGACCCAGCAGGCGGTGGAGGTGCTGGGTCGCCGTTTCCTGCCCATCCAGGCTGATCTCTCTCAGACCACCCCTGGTGACCTGCAGGGGCTGGTGGATCGGGCCGTGACGGAGATGGGGCACCTGGATATCCTGGTGAACAACGCGGGCATCATCCGTCGCACGCCCGCTCTGGAGTTCTCCGAGGCCGACTGGGATGAGGTGATGCAGGTCAACTTAAAATCGGCCTTCTTCCTGGCGCAAGCGGCCGCCCGCCACTTCGTCTCCCGCACAGACATCCCCGAAGGGCGCAGTCGCGGCAAGATCATCAACATCGCGTCCATGTTGTCCTTCCAAGGAGGCATCCTGGTCGCTTCCTACACGGCCAGCAAGAGCGGGCTGGCGGGGATCACGCGCCTCCTGGCCAATGAGTGGGCGCCTCACGGGATCAACGTCAACGCCATCGCGCCCGGGTATATGGCGACGCGCAACACGGAGCCGCTACGCCGGGATCCCCAGCGGAATCCCGCCATCCTGGCCCGCATCCCCGCCGGGCGCTGGGGGGAGCCGGAGGACTTGAAGGGAGCGGCCGTGTTCCTGGCCTCGGAGGCTTCTAACTACATGCACGGCGCCATCGTGCCTGTCGATGGCGGCTGGCTGGCTCGATAATCTAAGGGGGGAGACGATGGCCCCATATATCCTCGCCCATGATCTGGGCACCACCGGCAACAAGGCCACCCTCTACGATGTCGATGGTCAGGTCGTGGCGCGCGCTTTCCAGGGATATGAGACATATCACCCGCACGGCAACTGGGCGGAGCAGGACGCGGCCGACTGGTGGGAGGCGGTGGAGGTATGCACACGACGGCTGCTGGCTGAGGCCCGGGTGGCGCCGGAGGACGTGGCCTGCATCTCCTTCAGCGGCCAGATGCAGGGGTGCCTGCCCGTGGATGAACGGGGACGTCCGCTGCGCCGCTGCATCATCTGGGCGGATCAACGGGCCGTGGCCCAGGCGGCCTCCCTGGAGGAAAAGCTAGGAATGGAACGGGTGTACCGCATCACCGGCCACCGCATCAGTCCCACCTATTCCGGCTCGAAGATCATGTGGGTGCGCGAGCACGAACCGGACGTCTTCGCCCAGACTCACAAATTCCTGCACGTCAAGGATTACATCGCCTTTCGACTCACTGGCCGCTTCGTGACCGATCGCTCCGACGCGTCCGGGATGAACCTGTATGATCTCAAAGCGGGCACCTGGTCCGGCGATATCCTGGACGCGATCGACTTGGACGTCGCGCTCCTGCCGGAGATCCACGACTCGACGGACGTCGTGGGCGAAGTCACCCGGGAGGCGGCTGAGGCGTTGGGCCTGCGTCCGGGCACCCCGGTCGTCATCGGTGGAGGGGACGGGGCCTGCGCCACAGTGGGGGCTGGCGCCGTGCGCGAGGGAGTGGCTTACAATTACATAGGATCCTCCTCCTGGATCGCCTTCACCTCCCCTGAGCCCATCCTGGACCCCGGGATGAAGGTCTTCACTTTCGCCCACATGGTGCCCGGCAAGTTCTTCCCCTGTGGCACGATGCAATCGGCCGGCGGCTCATATCAATGGCTTCGCCGTCAGATCTGCATATCGGAGGAGCAGGCGGCCGAGGCGGCCGGCGTCGACGTGTACGAGATCATGAACCTGAAGGCGGAGCAATCGCCGCCTGGGGCCAATCGCCTGATCTTCCTGCCCTATCTGCTAGGCGAGCGCAGCCCCCACTGGAACCCTCGAGCGCGCGGGGCGTTCATCGGCCTGACGGTCAGGCATACCCGGGCGGACATCATCCGGGCCACGCTGGAGGGGATCACTTTCAACCTCAAGCTCATCCTGCAGACGTTCTTGGACGCTGGAGCCGAGATCCGGGAGATGCGCGTCATCGGCGGCGGCGCGCGCGGGCGCTTCTGGCGTCAGCTCATGGCCGATATCTATCGATTGCCCATCCTGCGGCCGCGCCTCCTGGAGGAGGCAACGTCCCTTGGTGCGGCGGTAGCCGGGGGCGTCGGCGTGGGGCTGTTCGAGAGTTTCGACGTCGTGGATCGCTTCATCGAGATCATCGATCGCCACGAGCCGGACCCGGCGACGGCGACCGTATACGAGCGGCTGTTCCCGATATTCCAGGCCGCTTATGAGGCGCTCTGTCCCGTTTATGAGATGATGCAGGATGCATGATGCAGGATACAGGATGCAGGACGCAGAAGGGATCGGGAGCCAGGAGCGCGTCTGGAAATACACCCCGAAGTCGCCAAGTCACCAAGGCGCTGAGGGAAGTTGAGACGCGGCTGTTCTGCGAAGTAGGGGCGCAGCGCTACGCCCTTTCGTTAACGGCATCGCTCACATTTTGGCATACACGACACACGTAGGGGCGAGACATGCCCCGCCTCTACTAGCCTGCTAGAATGGCCGAATTGTAGGGGCGCACGGCCGTGCGCCCCTACAAAACACGTCTTTAAGGAAGCGGGTGTTGTCTACTCCAGATATGAGTGGATGGCATTAGGCGAGGGTCTCCGCCTCTGGTCCCCTTTAATCCTACTTAGGGTCTTGGTGCCTTAGTGGTTCCATCAAGGAGAGGCCGTGAGCGATTGGGCGATCGATCGGGAGTATCTGCGGTATCAGTACGGCGATGCCGAGAAGTTGCGCGTGCGCCAGGAGAGCCACGCGCGCTACAGTGAAAATCCCGGGGACTTCTTCGAATGGGTCCTGTCCCATGCGGACTTGCGACCGGGATTGGTGGTTGTAGATATCGGCTGTGGCCCTGGGGCGTATCACCCGCTGCTCTGCAGACAGGGCGTGCGCGTCATCGGCCTGGATTTCTCATGGGGTATGGTGCGGGAGGCACGCCGGGGGGCGGAAGAGCGGCGACTGGAGGTATGGGTCGCCCAGGCCGACGCCCAGGCGCTGCCGCTGCCTGACGTCTGCTGCGATCGGGTGATGGCCAATCACATGCTCTATCACGTGCCGGATCAGCTGAGGGCCCTCCGGGAGATGCGTCGGGTCCTACGGCCGGACGGCCGGGTCATCCTGGCCACCAACGCGGCCGATACCAATGAACGCCTGGCGCGGTTACACGCGGAGGCAGCTCAATCGCTGGGGTACCGCGTGACGAAGGCGATGAGCGCCCGCTTCACCCTGGATGATCTGCCCCTGGTGCGAAAGGTATTCCCCAACGCCCGGGTATACGTGCGGGAGGACGCGTTTTTGTTCCCCGACGTGGACTCGGCCCTCCGCTACTACGCCAGCGGCATGATCGATCGGATCGAGGAATTGCCCGCGGACGGCTCGCACCGTCCCCGTCTGCTGGCGTTGATGGAGGAACGCATCCGGGAGATCATCGCCCGAGAGGGGATCTTTCGGGTGCCCAAGAGCGCGGGCTGCTTCGTGGCTGAGGTGTAGGCAGGGTGCGGATCCTTCTGGATGTGACGCCGTTGGATACGGGCCATAGCGCTCGGGGGATAGGGACTTATGTCCGTGGCCTTCTCCAGGGCTTGCGTGCGTTGGACACGCCGCACACATGGATCCTGATCACACATGCCCCGGACGCGCTGCCTGAACGGCCATCGCGGTCCGTGGTCATCCGGCTGCCTCGTCCGCCCCTGGGGCGACTCACAGCGTTCGTCACCCACCAGATCCTGATGCCACTATGGCTCCTGCGCTCGGGAGCCGATCTGGCGCACTTCCCCGGGATATCCGCCCACTTCAGCGTCACCGGTCTGCCGTGGCGCGTCCCGCTCCCGTTCGTCGTCACCCTTCACGATTTCACGCCGCTGCACATGCCGGAGCTGTTGCACGGCAAGCGCATCAATCACTGGTGGTACGCCCGACAGCGATCCTGGGCGCGGTGGGCTCGACGATGGATCTGCGTCAGCCAGGCCACCCGTGACGATGCTGTGCGGTTCCTGAACGTGCCGTCTGAGCGATGCGTGGTGATCTACGAGGGTGTGGACACGTCTCTGTTCCATCCAGCCCTTGAACCACGCCCGGATCCTCCCATCATCCTCTTCGTCGGCGGCGACTTCCCCAACAAAAACCGCCACGCGGTGCTTACGGCCTTCTCCAGGTTATGTCAAGAGACGGATCTACCCCATCGGTTGGTGCTGATCGGGCCGGACGCGCGTGATGAACGCCATCTGGCCAACGCCTATCCCGGCCTGGATCCCTCTCGGATCACGTGTATCCCCTCCGTGGACAGGGGGACGCTGGCCCGATATTTCCGCCGCGCGGACCTCTTCGTGTTCCCCTCGCGCCATGAGGGCTTCGGGCTGCCGGTGCTGGAGGCGATGGCCTCGGGGACGCCGGTGATCACCTCCACAGCCTCGAGCCTTCCCGAGGTCGCCGGTGATGCGGCCATCCTGGTCGATCCGGATGATGTAGCGGGGCTGTTCGCGGCGATGCGACGCGTGCTGAGCGATCCGGCGCTGGCATGGAAGCTGCGGAGGGCTGGCCTGGCTCAGGCCCGGCGGTTCACATGGGAGGAAACCGCCCGCCGGACGGTGGAGGTCTACGAGGCCGCGCTGCAGGGGTGATAAAAGAGAACGCCGGAGGGCACTCTCCCCCAAAAGTGTCCTCCGGCGTGGCAACTCATCGAGTTGCCTGCGCCAATTATTTTAACATGTATCATAATAAAATGGGCTTACAACCTTATAAAAATCCTCCCGTTCAACGTGCAAGAGCAGGTTGCGCGTGGGCTATCGTTGTCACTTAGGCAAGGGCGATTCATAAGCGGAGGGGAAGCTCCTCCGCCAGATCAACCAGCGCCGCATGAATGATGGGGCCTGGGTTACCCGCCCAGACGGCGGATAGAATCCGCCGCTCCTGTTTTCACCTGCCTGGTTGAGGCTTGGGCCAGCGGCGCCGTGCCCCTACCGAGGTCGGCGTCTTTCCGAGCTACTCCAGGGATGCGAGGCCATGCTTTTGTATCCTTAACTTGATGCCAATGAGCGCCCCCTCCTATGGAATAGCGTCCTTGCAACAACCTCGGTTGAGCGTAGAGCTATCCCGATATGAACGATTCCATCAGCAAGTGGCCGAAAAGGCCGATCTGAGTTATGATAATATCGGTGTCTCGAGCGGGGTGCCACGCATCTCTTGAGCGAGTTCTTAGATCATGATCCGCCTACGGTTTACCCTGGCTTTCCTGATTGCCCTGGCGCTCAGCAGCTTGGCGCTGGGACTCCTCTCGCGGGTTCTGGCGGACGCGCCTCTCGTCGCAACGTGGCAACGCGCGGGGACACCCTCTCCCTCACCGACGATCACATCAACCACGCCAATATCCCCTTCCCCTATCACTCCGTCCATTACGCCCACCGCCACCATAACAGGGACGCTTGTCATCACCGAGCCGACGAGGTCGCCCGCCCCACCTACTGTGACGCCGGAAGTGACCGTCGTCATCACCGGGACGGGCATCCCCTCCGGGACGATCATCGCCAATCGCACGGCGTTCACCATCACGTTCTTCCTGGAAGGGCGAACCTATCGCCTGCAGGGATGGCGTTCGCTGGGTGTGGCCCTGCCTCGCGCCACGTCCGTGCTAGCCCTGTACAACTGTGAGGCGGAGCGCACGGAGCAAGCGTGTTTCTGGGATCCCTATCTGCTACAGCGGGATGGATTCTACGAGGTCGTAAACGGGGCCGCGGCGGGGGAGCCGGTTCGACTGATCTTGCAGAGCGCGGCACCGCCCCCGAGTGACCAGGTGTGGATCCACAATCGCACAGGGCATCAGGAGGCGGTGATCTACGGCGACACGATATACGAGATCCCCGCGGGCGCGGTGGAGGAGATCATCATCCGGGGCCAGGACCTCCCCATCTTCTACCTGCGTCACTGCCTGACGCTGCGGGGGAAGACCGTCTGCGAGTGGCTGCCGCGAGCGGTCACCGCTGGCGTTTACTACGCGCTGATGGAGTCGGGCAGGCCCATGGCCGTGCCTCACGGCCGCGTCACCATGATGACGTTGGAACGGATCTTGCCCCTGCCTGAGGAGTCCACTTCCGCCGCCACGCCAGCACCCTCTCCGACGCCCACCCCCACCGCCACGCCGATGCCACCACCGCGGCTCGTCTGCCGACTACAGGTGGCCGCGTTGAACGTGCGCGCCGGGCCGGGCCTGCGATATCTGGTGATCTCAGTGATCCGGCGCGCTGATCAGACGCAGGGGCTGATCAGCGTACATGGGCGCAATCCGGACGGCACCTGGCTGGCCGTGGATGAGCGGATCGCGCCGGGCGGCTGGATCTCCGGCGATGAGGCCTTCGTGCGATGCGATGGCGACGTGATGACGTTGCCCCTAGCCGAGGTGACGGACGGCCGGCTGGCTCCCACGCCGACGCCGCTGCCGGCACCGCAAGTCGCGGCCACGCCGACGCCGTCGCAGCCGCGCCCCTCACCCGGCAAGGCGTTGCTCATCGCCCACAACGTCTCTGGGCGGGAGATGACCTTCACCATTAGCCCGAACGAGTGGCGTCTGCAGCCGGGGGAGAGCATCACCATCGAGCTGGATCCGGGGCGGATCACCTTCACCGCCAGCACCCCGTTCCACTCCGGCAACGCTGAGATCCGCCTAGCTCCCGGGGAAGTCCGGGAACTCTGGCTCCACTTCGCCCCGGAGACGCCTGGATCCAAGGTGTATATCCTCAAGTTCTGAGTGCGTCTGAAAATATACCA
>DUEN01000104.1 GCA_011176545.1 Caldilineae bacterium
CGTGGACATGGCATCCGATGGGATACGTGTGGCGCTTCAATCCCCTACGATCCGCGCGAGGATACTGAAAGGCTCAGATACTCCTCAATGTTATCCCGCGCGCAATCAGCACAGCTTCAATCCCCTACGATCCGCGCGAGGATACTGAAAGCGCGACCTCAAAGAGGTGGCAGCAGAGTTTGCCAGGCTTCAATCCCCTACGATCCGCGCGAGGATACGCATTTAGCCGTTGGCTGATAGCAGTCAGCCGTTAGCTCCTCCTGGCTTTCTGCTTTGAGGTTCAGTGACCGCAATACGTAGCAAGAGCCCCTACCACTTCCTCCACTTGCGAGCCGCTAACCCCACTAACTGCTACCTGCTGTCTGCTAACTGCTAACGGCTGTCGGCTGTTCATCCGATCCGCGCGAGGATACGCATTTAGCCGTTAGCCGGCAGCTGTTAGCAGGTAGCGTCTTTAATATGATGTGAATAAAAGGGCAGACGAGAGACAGATGCAGTCCTCACGAGCCAAAGCCAGCGATCGTAGCCCATACTGTCTGCTATCTGCTGTCTGCTAACGGCTACCGACTGTCCGCCACTCGCCACTCACCATTCGCCATTCCTTGTCCGCTATCCGCTATTCATCATCCACCCGCGGTGAACTGATCGCGCTCCGAGGAAGGACTATGAGAGAGTGCTACGAATATTACCTCCGGCTTCGAACGGAGATGACCAGGTGGCTGGAACAAAGCATCTGGATGGATGGCCCGGGGCCGCATGGCGGAGGCGAAGACGAGGCGAATTACGCCCTCGCCTGGTTCCCACATTACCTGGTAACTGGCGACAAGGAGATACTGAAGCATTTCCAAAGGCTATTGGCCGACCTGGCAAGGTGGGTTGACACCGAGTGCTTCCATGGCTATCCGCCAGATGCCGAAGCTCATCACGGCCCGGAACCCTTCCTGCTGTTCCTGCCAAGATATCTCGGTCTAGTCCCGGAAGACGATGTAGCGAAAGGACTGTTAGAGGATGCCGCCCATCACATCGGCAATTGGGTCGAGGACATCCCACCATGGTATGACTACGAGAAGGACCGCTTCCGCAGCTATTACTTGGGCACCCATGTAGTCAGAGAGGACGACCGTTACGCCTATGAAGTCGCGGAACACATCAGATTTATCCATATCGCCCTGGCGGCTTACAGAGCCTTAAACGAGGAGCGCTACCTGGATTGGGCCCTTCGATATGGAAGGCACCGCGCCCGGATGATCGTCGAAGCGGGGGAGGGCCCGCTGCCGGTCTTATGGGACTTCAACGGTAGGGGCGTCTACGAGTCCGAGTTGACGACGCGCGAACAGAGGGCGATGGCCGGAAGTGAACATCACGTCCCGGGCGACCCGTCGGCCGGGGTGGAAAATCTGCTAGCATCCGGAGCCATCTACGCCTTTGGCGATCTGTTCATGCTTTCCGGCGACGAAATATTCAAACAAGCGGCGCTCAAGATAGTCGAGCCTCTGATCGATGAACTGCTCGATCCCTACGCCGACCCGGGAGCGGCAGCCGTAGGATATTATCGCTGGACGTTCCAAGACGATTCCTTGGACGATCGCATCCGCGAGGTGCTAAAAGGGATGCCGCCCGAACCGAACTCCGAGCTCGCGATGGTCTTTCCCCAGGAACGTCGTCGCCGAGAGCCTGGAGTAGGGAAGCGAAGCGACATGATCTACTGGGGGGAATGGTCGGATGACGGCTCAGTCAGACCGATATGTGAGCCCTCAACCGCCGCCTTGACGCTCGCTTACCAGATGACGGGTGAACTGAGGTTCGCCAAGCGGGCGCTTAAGAGCGCCGCTATCCGATTGATGATGGCTCGAAGGGTCCTGCGCGGGGGGCGGGAACACGCCGATATGGGCGGAGCCATATGCTCCGTGGCCGCCGGACATGGGCGAAATTGGGGCCAAGGCGCCGTGACGGGCTGCTATGGCCCATTGCTCCTGGGCACCAGAGAGATACTGAGCAACGTGATCCCTACCATCGAGGTGAGGGATGCAGAGGGGAAAGCCCGGTTGCCCGAAGAGATCCTCTCCCTCGTGAGACCACCTATAAAGGGACCTGGTGAAGTTCTCTTCTTCAATGGAGGAGAACGATCGATCCAGTTCTCCTGGCGGGAACGGGACGCGAAAGACCGCGATTGGAGGAGCCTCACGCTCGCTCCTGACGAGTGGAAGAAGTTTCCACTCACAAGTACGGCATCACCGTACGATATCAGCTTGTAAAGAGCCGAAAAAGCGTTTCTCTGGAGGGGCTGGTCCCCTGTTGTGTCCGTTGAAGGCGACCCCATAAGTGATGTCCATTTAAGTCGTACCCATGGATTAGACAAGAAGCGGGTACATGAGTATCTCTCTAAAAACGCACCCTTATGGAGGGAAGACCCCATGTATCCGCGAGAGGCCGCTCATGCGGACCGGGTGGCCATCGTTGAGCGTCACCAGGCAGGCGAGACATTGCAGGCCATTGCCCAGGACCTGGGGCTCAATGATTACACCGTCCGGAAGTGGTGGCGCCGCTATCGCCAAGAGGGATGGTCGGGACTGGAGCCCAAACCCAAGGGGCCACCACGGGTGGGCCCCTTGGGCCATTTCTCGCCCTTGGTCAAGTACGTGGCCTTGCGATTGAAGCGCCAACACCCCGGTTGGGGTGTGGACAAGATCCGGTTGGAGATGAAGAGGTGATACTCTCGGCTGCCCGCTATCCGCTACCAGCTGCCCGCTGACCTACCTCGCTCTCATGCTATGATCCCCTTTGCTTCTTGCTTGGTCCCGCATAGGAGTGCTGGAGCTTCAAGTCGTTGGTGGCGATCTGGCAGTTGCTTTCACTTTGTGACCTCCTTATACTTCTCGTCTGGCTGCGAGAAGCTTTGCATTGTTGGTGGCGACCTGGCGGTTGCTTTCATGCCTGACCTCCCTCACTCTCCGATTGGTCGGGAGTTCACGTACTCTCGCAGAAAAGAAGAAGACTACGAGAGGAGATAGACATGCGTCCGAGGGAACGGTTCTTGAAGGCGCTCCGGGGCGAGCCCGTGGACCGGGTGCCCCTGCACGTGCTGGGCTTCAACTTCGAAAACCAAGAGCAGATAAAGGCCTTAGAAGACCCAGCCCGAAGGGAGATAGCGGAGCGCATCTCCCCCCACACCATATGGGTCTACTCCATCCCCTCCCACATCAACCGGTACCTCGTCACGCCCCCCCAGCGCATCCGGGAGGTGGAGCGCCGGAAGGACCAGGACGGGGAGACGGTTGTTTGTGAGATCGATACCCCCAAGGGAAAGCTTCGGGCAGTCACCCGCCAGGATCGCGCCAGCCTCACCACTTGGACCGTAAAGTATCCGGTCGAGGACCTGAAGGACATAGAGAAGATCCGCTCGATCCCCTGGGAGCTTCCCCAGGACCTCGCCCCTCTGGATACCCTCCCCCCGGACGGGGAAGGACGGATGGTGGTATACACCCACATCTCGTCCCCCTTCGTGTGCGTGGCCGGGATGATGCCTTATCAGGACTTCCTGCTCCTCTGTGCTACAGAACGTAACCTGATGCGGGAGCTAACCGAGGAGTGCAAGGAGCGGATCTTGTCGGTCCTGGAGGTGCTGCTCTCCCAGCCGGGGATAGAGGTAGTGTGGATGGGCGGATGCGAATGGCTCACGCCTCCCATGGGCTCTCCTGAGCTCTACGAGGAACTGGTGCAGGGACCGGAAGAGGAGATCATCTCCCGGATCCATCGGGCCGGTGCCCTGGTCCACGTCCACTGCCACGGAAACGTGCGAAGCACCCTAACATCCGTGGTGGACCGGGGAGCGGACTACTTCGAGCCTGTGGAGCCCCCTCCGGACGGGGATATTACACTGGTCGAGGCGAAGGAAGTCGTCCGGGGACGGATGACCTTAGGGGGGAACATAGAGGTGCGGGTGCTGGAGTTCGGGGACGAGGAAGAGGTGGAACCGACCGCAATCCAGGGGGTCATCCGCATCCGAGCGACTTTCCCGGTGCAAAAGCTACCAGCCTATGGCTATCAAGTATTTGCCGGACGCCTGACGGCCAAACCCAACAAATACGATGTCCCACGCCCCCCGGCCAATGTGATGGAGAACGAATATCTGCGGGTGGAGATCCAACCCAACGGCACGCTGCACGTCACAGACAAGGCCACCGGGCAACGATTCACAGACCTGGGCTACTTCGAGGACGGCGGCGATTGCGGCGATGGCTACACCTACTCATACCCACCGCACGACGCGGTGATCACCACCCTGAGCGCGCGGCCGCGTATCTACCGCCTGTCGGATGGGCCGGTGGTGCAACGTTACCGGATTGAGTACGATCTGGAGCTGCCGGTTGGCCTGACCGAGGACCGCAAACGGCGACGGACGGATACCGTGCGCTGTCCGCTAATCGTCTCCGTCTCGCTGGGGGCTCACGCCCGCCGGGTGAATTTCGAGGCGACCTTCGAGAATCGGGCTAAGGACCATCGCCTACGAGTGGTTTTCCCCAGCGATGTGCAGACCGACGTGTCCTACAGTGAAGCACAATTCGATGTGGTGCCACATCCGGTACACCCCGAGCAACCCCCGCGCGATGTCTGGGTAGAGGATCAGCCGGTCACCTATCCGCAGCAGACGTTCGTAGACGTGAGCGATGGGCAGCGAGGGCTGTGTGTGATGAACCACGGTCTGCCGGAATACGAGGTGATAAACAGCCCTCGCCGTGAGGTCGCCATCACCCTGCTGCGCGCGGTGGCCTACCTAGGTGGTAACCACAACCTGTATACCGCCCAGCGCGGTGCCGGCCCGTACATCCTCACGCCGGGCGCCCAGTGTCTACGCACCCTCACCTATCGCTACGCGATCATGCCTCACGCTGGCACCTGGGAGCAGGCGGAGGTGTGGCGGGAAGCCCATGCGCATAGTGTGCGGCCGCGGGCCATCGTCGTAGAGAGAGAACCCGACTTCCCGGTGCCCACATCGCCCACGCCGCCTGGCGTTGTCCTGCCGCGTGATCGCCACAGCTTCCTGTCCGTCGAGGGACACAACGCCGTCTTGAGCGCGGTCAAGCGAGCCGAACGAGAGGACGCCCTGATCGTCCGTCTGTTCAATCCTAGCACGGAACCAACGACGGCCACTGTGCGTTTCGCCAATGCGTTGGCCAACGCGGAACTGGTCAACCTGAACGAGGAACCGCTGGGACAAACACTAACCGTAGACAGCGAGCACCAGATCAGCGTCAACCTGGCACCCAAGAAGATCGTGACCATCAAGGCAACGCCAGCGGGGATATAAGGATTAGGGCGCAGTACCCAGCCTCAGTTCGGGCTCCGCAGAAAGGAGCCTTTTCAGCCTCTTACCTGCCCGGTTGGGGCTCCAGCCTACGGCTTCCGGCCCCACGAGGCAGGTGAAAGGGCTTGAAATAGGCTTCTTCGGAGGGGCTGCGCCCCTCCGAGCCTCCCCTGGGGATGTGGGAGCATACCCTCGTAGGGCTTAACTTGACACCAATGGGGTCCAGTGTGCTGGCCCCATTGGCACACATTTCATAGATGAGCCAAGTTAAAGAATCCTTCCAAGAATGCAGAGTGAGGGGAAAAACAAGATGACTCCAAGAGAAAAATTCATTCTGGCTTTGGAAAGAAAACCCATGCGATCCCCTCTGGAGAGAAACCTGGATCAACTTGTGGAAGCAAATCCTCACGCCCTTCACTCCTTAGATCCCCAGGAAGGAGTGGATATAGCAGAGGTGAAAAGGTTGGTGGGTGATAAAGTATGCCTCATAGGCAATGTGAACTGCGGTCTTCTTCAGACCGGGACGGATGAGGAAGTCATTCAATCC
>DUEN01000105.1 GCA_011176545.1 Caldilineae bacterium
CGCCCGCGCTGGCGCAGCGGCTGGCCGACGTGATCCGCGGCCTGCCCGGGCGGGGCGCGGCCGTGTTGGTGACCGACTCAGACCCGCGGCGGGTCGCCGCCCTTGCCGACGTCGTGTACACCATCGAGCGCGGGGAGATCGTGGCGGCGGATAGACGTGCCGAGTAGGTTTTCGTTAGCAAGCCCCCCAGCTTCTCTGAGAAGCTGGGGGCTTATGCTTACGAACGGACTGACCACACAGAACCCCAGACCGTCAGCGGTTCTGGGGTTTCCGTATCACGATCAGATGCAGCGGAACATGCGTATTCCATCATAATGACGCTCGTTGTGTTGACGCAGAAACCTCCTTCGGGTACAATAGCGTGCAAAAGGGGACAGAGTCTCTGCTATGTGCTAGGACAGTTCCACATTCAGTGGCCACATATTACATCGTCTGATCGTCACCCCAGCCGACCTGCCTCTCGAACGAGACATCTTTGGCCATGAGGTGCATAAGTCCCATATATAAGGCATCAATGGTATATAAGGCATCAATGGTATGCTACCGACTATAGAGATTGGCCCCTGGCAGCTCAGCACCTATCAAATCATGGCTACCCTGGCATTAACCTTCTGTGGAACGTGGACCTTCCGGCGACTGCTTGCGCTTGATTCTCCACCGAGTGTCGTCATTCTGGGAATGTTCCTGGTGATCTTGAGCGGTTTTTCAGGAGCCTTCCTGATGACCTACCTCATCAATGCCGTGCGTCTCGCCCGCAGTGGTCTCCTGGCACGCCTGGAGGGGGTCAGCATCGTATGGGCACTGGTCAGCGGGATTGGCGTGGCAGCGGTCTATTGCCGATGGCAGCGGATCTCGTTGGGCCGGGCGCTGGATATGGCCGCCCCACCGGCGGCTTTGGGACTCGCTATTGGCCGCCTGGGGTGTTTTGCGGCCGGTTGCTGCTACGGTAGACCCACAGATTCATGGCTGGGGATGTACCTGCCTGATGAAAATGGCGTGTGGATGACGCGCTATCCCACTCAACTGATGGCCTTTGTCGCTAATCTGTTCATCTTTTTGGCCTTGTTGGCGGTTGAACAGTATGGAGCACAGCGGGCGGGTGCAAAACGTGGCTGGCCTTTCGACGGCTTTCTCGTCTTACTTGGCCTTTTTCTCTACAGCCTCAAACGTTTCGGATTAGCCTTTCTGCGCCAGGCTGGCGCCTTCCCAATGGTTGGGCCGCTCAGTTGGATGCACGTCTCCGCTTTGATGGGGATGGGGGCCACAGCTACGGTGATGTTGTGGCATCTCCATCGGACATGGAAAGGAGGAAAGCCATGAGTTCAGGAGGTCTCTATCCGGTAGATCCATCCTCATGGCATCTGCGCAAGGGCAACTTGCTCTGGATACAGATGCTTGTCTTTGGGGGACTGCTATCACTGGCGTTACTCCTGATGGGGACGGGATGTTGGAGTTCCTGTTCTTCCTCCTCGTATTCATACTCTTCCTCATCATCGTCCATGCTGACGCGGTACACCAGCTACCGGGCAGCGGTCGACGCGGCAGCTCCCCGATATATGGAGGTATGGGTGGATATCGGGATCACGGGGGTATACTCTCCCGCGCTTACGCTGCCTGGAAGCGCCGATGGGGTGATGGGCTTGCCCGCGTACCTGGACGAGCTGGCCGAAAAGGGCTATCTGGCCATTCGCGTGCCTCACGCCCCGCCCACCTATACGCCTAGCAGGCTTGTACCAGGAATTCCACCCTGGGCTCCTCATGCGGTGGCGTTCACGTACTATTCGCCGCCAAATACCCCCACGGCAACCACGGTTCCCGTCACTGTCACCCGGGTGATGACCTATGAAAGCATTGTCAACGAGCGGTATCCCATTGATGATGGACGTTCGCACTGGGAGGTGTGGTGGATTGAAGGAAACAGGTTTCCCATCCCTGACGATACCTTCCAGCTGAAGGATGAATGGCCGAAAGCCATTGAGGTGGCGTTCCGCATCGATTTTGGCGCCAGCGCGAATGCGCTGGATTGCGCTGGCTGCCCGGTAGAGGTGTTGCTCTACAATGGGTATACCTTTATCGGTCCCTTCCAAATTCCTCTGGTTATTGAGACTGAGCCACCACCACCAGGGAACCCGCTCGTGGTATTCGACCAGGGTTGCACCGGGATGACTGCCGTGCCCTTACAGTATATCACGCCCACTGTACCTTTTAGCCACACGCATTGGCTGGCCAACTTTGACACGGAAACGCGCACCTTTACCATCACAGCGTCTTCTTCCCAGGGCTGGGACTATGCCTATTATTACGGATTGGCGGGTCAGCCTTTGCAACCGGCCCCCGGGCTGCCTTTCACCGTGACCGTAGAACCTGGACAGCCTGGCGGTTGGCCTCCAGCACCTTGTGTAAACATCACCGCGGTTTATACACCCACGATTACCATAAGTGAGACGCTTCGGGAGACGCTCCGACTCACGGCCACATCTGTCATCAGTCCAGATGTGTGGGCCGACACCGTCAGCTTCGCCTTGGCGCCCGGGTATCGATTGAACGAGGAAGGAAGCCGTTCCGGACTATACCTGCCACTGGTCATCAGGAAGTCCCCGTAAGGAGGCCATCTGGCGGCGCCTCCTGGAGGACTTTCAACGACGGCTTCACCAACCTCTATGTTGAGGCCCTGGTCGTCGATCCGCAGACCCCGACCACCCTCTACGCGGGGACCTTCGGCAGTGGCGTGTTTGGAAGGGAGCGGGGGTATCAGGTGCTTTTGCCTCTGGTGCTGCGCGATCAGTGAGGGCTCTGGCTGTCATGCGGAGGAAAGATCCAGCCATGGCATGGAGAACATCCTCCGCGCGTTCGCCGTCTGTTTGCACAGCCGTTTAAAGAGACGGACCCCCTGGTGCATCGCATGAAATCAAGAAAGAGGGCGTAGACACGGTAAAATATGGGGGATCACCTCTTCGGAATCTATTGACTCGCTATATTCGCTATGCTATAATGGGCGTGGATATCCCCTGGTGTTAAGGAGACGCGGGTCGGTATATTTCATCGGGCTCTCTATCCGATTTCCTCAATCTGGCGGCCGGATTCGTGTCGATTTCCCCAGTGAGCGAAAGGTGCCTTATCGTTCGCTCATTCTATGGAGTACGAAGTAGAGGCAAGGTACGTCTCACCCCACAGAGCCGAGATACAAGCTGAGACTGGATCGGTGTTCACTATTTCCACATTAGGTGTGTTTCGCCGTGAGGGCGTTCGCATTCCCCTCGACCGAAGGCCAGTAATGAAAGGGGGTGATGAGGGCAAGGTGGGATCCTGATATCCGTCTGGTAGGTTCGAAAGGCTTTTTGATTGCATAAGAGCAGGAGGTAAGATCATGCCCAAGCGAGAGCTTAGCCGTAGGGAGTTCCTGCGCCTATCCGCGGTGGTAACGGCAGGGATTGTATCGGCGGCGTGCGCACCGTCCACCCCCGCTCCAGAGCCTACAGCCACGCCGGTCCCCGTGGCGCCCACGACCCCAACCGCTCCGGCCGCTGCTCCCACGACGCAGTACAAAGAAGCCCCCATGTTGGCCGAGTTGGTGAAGCAGGGCAAGTTGCCGCCCGTCGATGAGCGCCTGCCCAGCGAGCCGGTCGTCGTCCAGGTCATCGAGGAGATCGGCCAGTACGGCGGCACCTGGGAGCAGGCGGTGACCGGCCAGGCGGACGTCAACGGCGCTATGAGCTACGACAACGAGCTGTGGATCACGTTCGACGAGAGCTGTCAGACGTGGCGGCCCAACGTGGCGAAGAAGGTGGAGGTGTCCGAGGACGGCACGGAGTTCACCTTCTATATTCGCGAGGGGCATCGGTGGTCCGATGGCGAGCCTTTCACCGCTGACGACATCGTCTTCTGGTACGAGGACGTGGTCCTGAACGATGAGCTCTCCCCTGCCAAGCCTCACTGGATGAAGTCCGGCGATGAGCTGGGCGTGGTGGAGAAGATCGACGACTATACCGTCAAATATAAGTTCGCCAAGCCTCATGGCCTGCTCCTGCTCTACATGTCTTATGTGTGGGGCGGCCGTGGTGGCCTGGAATACCCGGCGCATTACCTCAAACAGTTCCACGCCAAGTACGCGGACAAGGATAAGCTGGATCAGATGGTCAAGGACGCCGGGTTTGAGACGTGGGACCAGCTCTTCTGGGACAAGATGAGTCCCACCACCAACCCGGAGTTGCCCGTGTTGCGGGCATGGCAACTGAAGGATCTGGGGCCGCCGTGGATCTTCGAGCGCAACCCCTACTTCTTCAAGGTCGATCCCGAGGGCAACCAGCTACCCTACATCGACCGCGTCCGCCTGCATGCCGTCGAGGACAAGCAGATGATCACCCTCAAGGTGATCGCGGGCGAGCTGAGCGCTCAGTGGCGCAACCTCTCCTTCAGCGATCTGCCCCTCTTCATGGAGAACCGCGAGAAGGGCGACTATCGGGTCATCAAGGCGCTGGCCGAGCATCCGATGGCCTTCACCATCTTCCCCAACCAGACCCTGGTCGGCGACGACGTGATGTTGTCGATCATCCAGGACATCCGCTTCCGCAAGGCGCTTAACCTGGCCATCGACCGCGATGAGGTGAACGAGCTCATCTATCTCGGCGAGCGCGCCCCTGTGCAGGCTGCCTTCCCCAATCTCCAGGATGAGCCTGAGCTCTTCGCCCACCTGACCTACGACCCTGAGCAGGCCAAGGCGCTCCTGGATGAGATGGGATTAGAGGTCGGGCCGGACGGTTATCGCCTGCGCCCGGACGGGCAGCAGTTGGTCGCCAAGGTGGACGTGTTCTCCAACAAGACGCTCATGGACGCGGCCGAGCTCGTCGCTAGCTATTGGGAGGCCATCGGGATCAGAACCTCCCTGGAGGAGATCAGCTACGATCTCTGGTGGCCGCGCATCTTCTCGCATGAGTACGCCTTCTGCGCCTACGTGAAGGACAGCATCGGCGGCCTGGCCCGCTTCGTGTACCTGCGCTCCTATGCCCCGGTCGCCCACAGCACGTACTGGGCGCCGGCGTGGGGGCTGTGGTACCAGAGCGGCGGGACCCAGGGGGTGGAGCCTACGGGCGATGCGCGGCGCGCTCAGCAGCTGTTTGACGAGGCCAAGGTCACGGTGGACACGGACAAGCAGCTGGAGTTGCTGACCGAGATCGAGCGCCTGGATCTCAAGAACGTGTGGGAGGTCCTGACCCTTGGCCCCGGTCCGAACATCCGCATCGTGAAGAACAACTTCCGTAACGTGCCGGAGGTGAACTACTGCGTGTTGCATGACTCCGACGCATGGGCGGAGCAGTACTTCATCAAGCAGACGTAGTTCGTCTCGCGGCGGAGATCGCATGTGCTAAGGGAAGCGGGTCGTCTTTCCCGATATCTGAGAGTGGAGGGCGCATCCCACTGAGGGATGATGCCCTCCACTTTCCCTGATGGTCGGAGGGGTGACCCGCGGGGCCTTGGCAGGAGGAAACGGATATGTTGGAATTCATCGTGCGTCGTATCATCTACCTGATCCCAACGCTGATCCTCATCTCTATCGTCTCGTATGCCATCATCGAGTTGCCGCCCGGTGATTATTTGAGCAGCTACGTGGCGCAATTGGAGGAACAGGGCGAGCAGTTGAACGAGGCGGAGTTAGTGGCCCTACGAGAGAAGTACGGCCTCGGGCAGCCCATCTATGTGCGTTACTGGAAATGGGTCAGCCGTTTCGTGCGGGGCGATTTCGGCATCTCCTTCGAGTGGAATCGGCCAGTACGGGAGCTGGTCCTCGACCGCGTTGGGCTGACTGCTCTGATCTCGCTGTCCAGCACCATCTTCATCTGGGCCGTGGCCATGCCCATCGGCATTTATTCGGCGACTCATCAATATTCCATCAGCGATTACATCTTCACCTTCATCGGCTTCCTGGGTCTCGGCATCCCCGATTTCCTCCTGGCCCTGGTGATCCTGTGGTGGGTGTGGGACACGTTCGGCGTCAATGTCGGGGGACTGTATAGCCCCGAGTTCACCGGCCAGCCCTGGACCTGGCCCAAGATCGCGGACACCCTGAAGCATATCTGGGTGCCCATGATCATCATCGGCACCAGCGGCACGGCCGGCATGATCCGCACCATGCGGGCCAACCTGCTCGACGAGCTGCGGCAGCCCTACGTCATCACGGCCCGGGCCAACGGCCTCTCCGAGACCAGATTGCTCCTGAAGTATCCTGTGCGCCTGGCCCTCAATCCCTTCATCAGCACCATCGGCTGGATGCTGCCCGGCCTCGTCTCCGGCACCACCATCGTCGCTATCGTGTTAAGCTTGCCCACCACCGGCCCGCTCCTCCTGAAGGCGCTGCTGTCGCAGGATATGTATCTGGCGGGGTCCTTCGTGATGCTCCTGAGCGTGCTGACCGTCATCGGCACCCTCATCTCCGATATCCTGCTGGTGATCATCGATCCGCGGATCCGCTTCGAGCATGTGGAATCCAGATAAGGAGTGATCGACGAAGATGCCACCCGCAGTCAGCGAGGTTCTACAGAGAGAGCCATCATCCCCAATCGGACAGCCGATAGAGGAAGAGGAGAAGATCTTCGTCGCCTCCCAGTGGCAGCTTATGTGGTGGCGCTTCCGCAAGCATAAGCTAGCCAACCTGGGCACGGTCGTGATCATCATCTTCTACTTCCTCGCCGCCTTTTGCGAGTTCTTATCCCCGTATGATCCGAACGATTACGAGAAGCGCTTCACCTTCGTGCCGCCTCAGAGGATCCACTTCTTCCACGAGGGGAAGTTCCACCTGCGGCCCTTCGTATATGGGCTCAAGCGCACCCGCGACCCCGAGACCTATGTGATCCGCTATGAGCGCGATCCGGAGCGGATATACCCGATCTATTTCTTCGTGCACGGCGATCCATACAAGATGTGGGGGCTCTTTGAGACCGATATCCACTTGTTCGGCCTGGGGGCGGATGTGAAGGATATGCGGATATACCTGCTGGGCACGGATCGTTTAGGGCGGGACATGTTCTCCCGTATCCTCTATGGATCTCGCATCTCCCTCTCCATCGGGTTGATCGGCGTGTTCCTCAGCTTCATCATCGGCATCCTGATGGGAGGGATCTCGGGTTATTGGGGGGGTATGCCGGACATCATCATCCAGCGCGTGATCGAGTTCCTGCGTTCGATCCCCACGATCCCGCTGTGGATGGCGCTGAGCGCTTCCCTGCCCCGCGAGTGGTCGTCCGTGCAGCGCTACTTCGCGATTGTCGTGCTCCTCTCGCTCATCGGCTGGACGGGGCTGGCCCGCGTGGTGCGCGGCCGCTTCCTGGCCGTGCGGGAGGAGGACTTCGTCACGGCGGCGAGGTTGTTGAACGTCAGCGAGATGCGCATCATCCTGCGGCACATGTTGCCCTCCTTTCTGAGCTACATCATCGCGTCGCTCACGCTGGCCATCCCGCGCATGATCCTGGGCGAGACGAGCCTGAGCTTCCTGGGCCTGGGGCTGCGGCCGCCGACGATCAGTTGGGGCGTCCTCCTGCAGGAGGCGCAGAACCTGCAGACCGTGGCCCTGGCGCCGTGGCTCCTCATACCAGCCCTCTTCGTGGTGGTGGCCATCCTCGCCTTTAACTTCATGGGCGACGGTTTACGGGATGCAGCAGATCCATATGCGAGGTAAGGGAAGATGGGAGAAGGGGCAAAGGACCTCCTGTTGGAGGTGAAGGACCTGAAGACGTACTTCTTCCTGGACGAGGGGACGGTGCGAGCGGTGGACGGGGTGACCTTCACCATCCGGCGTGGGCAGACGCTGGGGGTGGTGGGGGAGA
>DUEN01000106.1 GCA_011176545.1 Caldilineae bacterium
AGGACGCAAGCCTTGACTCCTTGAGATGCGACGCACCTGGCAGGTGCGTCGCATCTTATTTCTCACTCTACCAGCTTGAGGAGGGAGCAATGCGATTAGAGGGAAAGGTCGCCATCGTCACGGGCGGCGGGCGAGGGATCGGCCGGGCCATCGCGCAGGCCCTGGCGCGAGAGGGCGCCGACGTTGTTATCGCCGCCCGCACGCGGTCGGAGATCGAAGCCGTGGCTGATGAGGTCTGGGGCCTGGGGCGCAAAGCCCTGGCGATCCCGGCCGACGTCACCGTGGCCCAGGAGGTCGAGCAGCTCGTGGAGCAAACCCTTGACGAGTTCGGGCATATCGACATCCTGGTCAACAGCGCGGGGGGCATCCCCTATGAGCTGTATGATCGCCCTGGCCCGCTCCGGATGCCGAAGGGCATATGGGAGATCGAAGAGGCCACCTGGGATCGCATCATCGCGTCGAACTTGAAAAGCGTCTTCCTTTGTATGAAAGCCGTCCTCCCTCACATGATCGAACGAAGGCAAGGCGACATCGTGAACATCGCCTCTCGGCTGGGCCGGGAGCCCACGGCCGTGGAGGGATCCTATCCGGCGGCGAAGCACGCTGTCATCTCGCTGACCCAGACGACCGCGCTGCAGACGAAGGCATATGGCGTGCGAGTGAACGCCGTGTCCCCCGGGATGGTGGATACCCCCGGACAGCGACGGTTCCTGACCACGTTCTTCCCCGGCCAGGAGCTTCCGCCGATGATGAGCGCGGAGTCCGTGGCCGCCGCGGTGATCTACTTGCTGTGCGACACGCCCAGGGAGATGACGGGCCAGTCGATCGATCTGTTCGGGATAGGGTGAGGAACAAGAATCCCGGCATCTGGAAGATACTGAGGTCCTAATACATCCCCTTCGGAGGCAACAGCAGCAGCGGCGCTTCATGAAAAGGTTCGGCCTTAGACCTGACTCACGGATAGGAAGCGACATATGGATGCCCTCAAGCGCTATGTGCATACGTTGAGCCTGTTCAGCCGAGACGCCAAGCTCTATCTGCTCAGCAACATGTTGATTTCGCTGGTCAATTACGGTGGCATCGTGACCGTGCTGGCCAATCTATACCTGCTACGCCTGGGCTATAATACGAAGGCGATCGGCCTGATCAACGGGGTCGCCCCTCTCGCTTACGCGCTGTTCGCCCCCGTGGCCGGGTGGCTCGGCGGGCGATTCGACATCCGTCGGATTATGCTGATCGGCCTGTTCGTGACGATGAGCGGGACCCTCCTGTTCTCCATCACCCAGCACGTGCCCGCGGCCTGGCAGTTCGGATGGCTCATCGCCACGTGGACGGCCATGGGCCTGGGCCTGGCGTTGTTTTGGGTGAACTCGAGCCCATTCCTGATGAGCGCGACGACCCCCCCGGAGCGCAATCACGTCTTCTCCATGAGCTCGGCGCTGGCCCCCATCGCCAACTTCTCGGGCAGCATCATCGCGGGGATCACGCCCGGGCTCTTCGCGCTGGCCCTGCACACCTCACTGGACGATCCGGCCCCCTTCCGCTACGCGCTGGCCCTGGCCGGGGCGCTGACAATTCCGAGCATCCTAGCCATGCTTCCCACGCGCTCCGTCAGGCTGCGAAAGGAGCGCTCTGATCCCACCGAGACAGAACCCCTCCCCGTCGCTCTGATCGGCGTGATCGCGCTCGTGGGCATGCTCCAGATCGTCGGCGAAGGGGTCGCCCGCACGTTCTTCAATGTCTACCTGGACGCGGGACTACATGTATCCACCGCTCACATCGGGACCCTGATGGGCGTGGCGCGGCTGATGGGGGTGCCAGCCGCGCTGATGATGCCTCTAGTGGCCGCGCGTTGGGGCAATGGCTACACGACGATCCTGGGGACGTTGGGCTCCGCCCTCTTCCTGTTGCCGTTGGCCCTGGTTCCGCATTGGCTGGGGGCTGGCCTAGGCTTCATGGGAGCCACGGCATGGATGGCCATTCGGCGTCCCGCCTTCACCGTGTATACCCAAGAGAGCGTCCCCAGACGCTGGAGAGCGGCCATGTCAGGTGCCACGAACCTGGCGGCCGGGGCCGGGATCGCGCTGGCCTCGATAGGCGGCGGCTATCTTATCCCTATACTGGGCTATCGCGGCCTCTTCCTCTTCGGGGCGTCGCTTTCCACCCTGGGCGCGATGCTCTTCTGGATCTGCTTCTGCAGGCCGCACTGGGGGACCAGGGATTAGGACTCCACTCCCGCTCCGGGCGGCAAGACTGGGTCCTCAGGCCTATCTAACGATAGGCCTTTTTTCTTGCCTTCAAACAGGCCCATGGCCTCATGACAACGAGACCGCTTTTCCCGTATGCTCGATAGTGGATGGCCTCCCTCATGTGTGTTGGTGCTTCTGCCGACATGCAGTCGGCGGGAAAAGGCTTCCAGGCGCCGTCATTTATGTGACGCCGAGCCGCAAACGACTTCTTGTGATCTCACCCACATCATATAAGGGAGACTACCCGGTAGGGAAGGCGACTCGAAAGGTATGATGCTCCTTGGCCGGTGGGGGCGAACATGAAGACGGATGTGGATGCCATAAAGGTGCTTATCGTTGAGGACAATGCCATCTATCGCCAGAGCCTCTATCGTATGTTGCAGCAAGATGAAGGGATGGTGATGCTGGAGCCGGCCGAGGATGGCCTGGAAGCGCTGGAGAAGAGTGCTCGGCTCCGGCCTGACGTGATCCTCATGGACATCGATATGCCGGAACAGGATGGCCTGCTGGCCGCTCAGAGGATTCGGCAGAGATGGCCAGAGGTGAAACTTATCATCCTCACCTTGCACAGCAGCGAGGCCTTCCAGGCCTGGGCCGAAGAAGTAGGAGACGCTGCTTTCTTTTTCAAGGACGCGGGTCCAGACGAGATCGTCAGAGCCATCCGCATGGCATCCTCTCTGATCCCCAGAGGGCTGCAAAGGGGTTGGGGAGGCGGAAGGGGGACGCTCATCGATTAGATAAATGTTGCCTGCGCTTCCGTCGTGCATGCCGATTATGAGCCAAGGAACAAAGCTTGACTAGCCAGCCTATCTGTGCGATAAATGCTGGCGATGGGGACGATTCTCCTCGCTTGCGCTGGCTAAAGGACGGTCTCTCATGCATGCCAGGGTATGGGAATGAGGCGTCGAGGTGGGTAAACGTGCCAGGGGCATCTGGATTGTCATCCTTGTCCTGAGCCTGTCGCTCATGACCTGTGCCTCGGGGACGCAGATGAGTCGCCTGCGGACACATCCGGCGGCGCCTGATACGACGTCGCCGGATGATGTCTACCTACCGCTTGTGCTCCGCGCTGGGCCTCTCCCCCAATCCCCACCCCAAATCGCCGGATGCGACGTCTTTCCCGCGGATAACATCTGGAACGTGCCCGTGGATACGCTACCGGTCGATCCGAACTCGGACGCCTACGTCGCCAGCATCGGCGCCGACGCACCCCTCCATCCCGACTTCGGCTCTGGCGACTGGCCGCCGGGTTCCGGCAGCCCCATCGGCATCCCGTACGCCGTGGTACCGGACACCCAGCCGGGTATCACCGTCACCTTCGACTACGCCGACGAAAGCGATCCCGGCCCGTACCCTATCCCGCCCGACCCGCCCATCGAAGGCGGCCCACAAAGCGACGGCGACCGTCACATCCTGATTCTAGATCGCGACGATTGCGTGCTCTATGAGCTATTCTACGCCTGGCCCCAACCCGATGGGACCTGGCATGCGGGCTCCGGCGCCATCTTCGATCTGAAGTCCAACGCGCTCCGTCCGGCGGGCTGGACCTCGGCCGACGCGGCGGGACTGCCCATCCTGCCCGGCCTGGTGCGCTACGATGAAGTGGCCGCTGGCGAGATCCGGCACGCCCTCCGCTTCACCGCGCCGCGCACGCGCAGGGCCTACGTGTGGCCCGCCCGTCACTTCGCGTCGGAGCTCACCGACGCCCGCTACCCGCCCATGGGACAGCGCTTCCGACTGCGGATCGACTTCGATATCTCCGGCTTCTCGCCCGAGGTGCAGGTCATCCTGCGAGCGCTCAAGAAATACGGGATGATGCTAGCAGATAACGGCGGGCCGTGGTTCATCTCCGGCGTGCCCGATGAGCGGTGGGACAATGACATGTTGGTCTCGGAGTTGCGCCGGGTAAAGGGCTCCGACTTCGAGGCCGTGAACGTCTCCTCGCTGATGGTCCATCCGGACTCGGCCCAAGCTCGCCATCAGCCAGGCCCCGGCGTCTCGCCCACCAGCACGACCGCTGTGGATAAATGGGCCCTTTGGACTGGGGGCACGAAGCTACGCGGGGCCAACATCTATCAACGCCGTGTCTACCCCGAATTGGATGGGACGGAGTTCATGGGGCCAGGGCCCGTCGGCCCACCTTATACCCAGGCGGACTTCGATCGATTGGCCGCCCTGGGGGCTAATTATGTCAATATCTCTCATCCGGGGCTGTTCACCGAGACCCCGCCCTACGTCGTGGACCCCGGTATCCAGGCCAATCTGGATCGCCTGCTATCTATGATCGCCCGGGCGAACATGTTCGCCGTCATCTCCTTTCGGACTGGGCCAGGCCGTGCCGAGTTCAGCGTCTGCTGTCTGGAGGACGTCGGGACCTGGTACGATGAGAGTTATCTTAACGATTCCATGTGGCAGGACCAGGAGGC
Organism: Caldilineae bacterium; assembly: GCA_011176545.1. Classification (GTDB taxonomy): domain Bacteria; phylum Chloroflexota; class Anaerolineae; order DUEN01; family DUEN01; genus DUEN01. The sequence goes on from DUEN01000106.1 coordinate 4,676, forward strand.
GCAGGACGCGTGGGTGGCCATGTGGCGTTACACGGCCGAGCGCTATCGGAACAACCCGATCGTGGTGGGATACGACCTGATGGTCGAGCCCAACAGCAATGAGGTGGGCAGCGACGCCATTCACGACGCGCTGGATATCTGGGATCCGGAGGAATTCTATGCGAAGTACGGGGGCACCCTATACGACTGGAACCAGCTCTACCCTCGCATCGTCGCCGCGATCCGTCAGGTAGACCCCAACACTCCCATCCTGATCGGCGGCATGGGCTACAGCGCCCTCGAGTGGCTGCCCTATCTGCAGCCGACGGACGATCCGCGTACGATCTATATCGCCCACCAATACGAGCCGTTCGTCTACACCCATCAGGAGCCGCCCCTCGTCAACACGTATCCAGGGGAATTCGACACCGATTGGGACGGGGAGGAGGAGTCATTCAACCGGGCCTGGCTGGACGATCTGCTCTCGACGATCGACGCGTTCCAGGCCGCCCATAGCGTCCCGGTCGCCGTGAATGAGTTCGGCGTGATGCGCTGGGAGCCTGGAGCGGCCGACTTCATGGATGACCAGATGGACTTGCTCGAACAGCGTGGCGTCAACTACGCAGTATGGGTATGGGATCCCGCGTGGGAGCCGTGGACGACGGAGGTGGACGCCTTCAACTTCCGACATGGCCCCGATCCCGACCATCACGCTGATGTGATCCCGAACGATCTCATGCAGGTCATCGTCGCTCACTGGAGGCGCAACACGATCTACCCCTCGCGAGACGGCTCCGGCGCGAGGTCTCTTCTCTACCTTCCCCTCCTCCTGAAGGGCCGCACCTCCTAGGGGATCATGAAAAAACGCCAAAGGCGTAGAGAGGGTAGCACCACATTGAACCGTGGAAGGCATGTAAGGCGGGTTTCTTACCCGCCATCTTGGGACCGGTATGGAAACCGGCCCTGCACATACAGGTATGGCACCTTTGCACCAACCACGGTTGAGTGCAGAGCTACCGCAGAGAAATCCATTTTTAAAACCTCTGCGCTCTCAGCGTCTCCGCAGTGCTTCTCGCCGCACTTCTAAATATCCTCGGTGTCGAATTCCTTCATCTCACCTTGGACGGTGAAGATCACGCGCTCGCAGATGTTGGTGACCCGATCCGCGGCCCGCTCCAGGTTATGCGCGGCCCAGAGCAGGTAGCTCGCCTGCTCGATAGTGCTATGATCCGACATCATGATCGTCAGGAGCTCTCGGTACACCTGGTTATACAAGGCGTCCACCTCATCGTCCTCTTTGGGGATGGCGCGGGCAGTCTCCACATCCCGCTCGGCGAACGCCTTGAGCGCCCGGCTAAGCATATCGCACGCCTTCTCGGCCATGCGCGGGATATCGATGAGCGGCTTGACCAGGGGCTGTCCCCCGATCAACAGGTTGATCCTGGAGATACCCTTAGCATAATCGCCCGTGCGCTCCAGCTCCGTCGCGATCTCTAAGATGGCGGCGAGGGTGCGCAGGTCGCTGGCCATGGGCTGCTGCGTGGCGATGAGTGTGAGGCAGTCGGATTCGATGGCGAAGCGCTTCTCATTGATCTCGCGATCGTTGGCGATGATCCGGCGGGCGCACTCGAGATCCTGACGTTTCAGGCACTCCACGGACTCCAGGAGCGCCTTCTTCACCATATCGCCCAGGGCCAGGATCTCATCCTGTAGACGCTGCAACTCTCGATCAAAGGTCTGTCTCAACATGGAACACCTCGATGTGAAACGAATATTCCTCTCAGCGGGGGAGACAACCTCCCGATATCCTATGGCGAGGGAAGCCCTCAATGCCGACTCACTATGTCCCTTGCCCTGATGGGCATAGCACTCCTATCCCCATTAGCGGACAAAGGGAACATCCGAGGGATCCCATGGGATCAACTTATCATGACACTCCGTGCGCCCATATTAGCTTACCTTATGGATTCAGGCAACTGGACGATCTACAGGGAGATATTTCAATCTGGAGATCGGGGAAGGCTCGTTGCTATTTAGCTCTCATGAAAGTGCTTTCATAGAAAAAAGGGGCGTTTCATTGACACCCTCGAGCGAAAGTGGTATAATTTAGTTTGAGGAGGGCTTCCGCATCGCGGTATCATCGCTCTCCCCCGCTTCCCAATAGCTTATCATGGGTGAAGAATCTGAGTTCGCGCATCCGTCATAAATCCTAAACGCCCGGAGGCCTCTTGATCGAAGCCAACGGCTTCTCCGTCTCGACTCCGCAGTTTCGACACCCATGCCAATACACACTGAGGAGCTTGGGGGAGCACCCTTATTCTATCCCCCATCAAAACCCCATCGGGAAAGGAGGTGATCCACAAACCTCACACGCTATCGCCGGAGTGACGTACACGCTCGCATGTGACAAACACATCCATCTCACAGGAGGTGAATGATGAGTAAGCGGATGATCTCCCGTCGAGAGTTCCTGCGATTATCCGCGATCGTGACGGCGGGTGCTGTGTCCGCGGCATGTGCTCCCGGTGCCACGCCGACGCCGGCTCCGGTCGAGGAGGCTACGCCAACGCCGGCTGCTCCAGTTGAAGCGATCAAGGCCGAGGAAGCCACGCCAACGCCCGTCCCCGTGGAGGTGTCCAAATACAACGAGGCACCCATGCTGGCCGAGCTGGTCAAGCAGGGCAAGCTTCCGCCCGTGGATGAGCGGTTACCGGAGGACATCGATGTCGTCCCGGTGCAGGAGTCCATCGGCCAGTACGGCGGCACCTGGCATGCTGTGACGTGGGATCCACAACTTCCCAACATTAAGATGTGGCTGTATGATCCGCCCATCCGCTGGAAGCCGGACTACACCGGCTACGGACCTGGCTTGGCCTACAAGTACGAATGGTCCGAGGATGGCAAGACCGTCACCCTGTACTTCCGCAAGGGGGTCAAGTGGTCCGACGGCGAGCCCTTCACCATGGAGGACCTCAAGTTCTGGTGGGAGGATCTGGCCACCAACGAGGACTACAAGGTCATCCAGGTGCCGTGGTGGGGCTGGAAGAGCACCGGCGAGCCCATGGACGTGGAGTTCCCCGACGACTACACCATGGTCATGAAGTGGGACACGCCGCAGTGGATCACCCCCTACATCCTGGCCCAGGGCTTCTGGGAGTGGCAGCCCTTGATGAAGCCCAAGCACTACCTCAAGCAGTTCCATCCCAAGTACAACCCCGACAGCGACTATGACACGCTGGAGCAGATCGATCGCTGGTGGGAGAACCCGGACTATCCGGTCCTCTTCGCCTGGCGCACTGTCGAGTATATCCCCGGCGAGCGGGCGATCCTGGAGCGCAATCCCTACTATTGGAAGGTCGATCCCGAGGGCAATCAGCTCCCGTACATCGATCGCCTGGATATCGCCATCGTGCCGGAGAAAGAGGTGCGAGTGCTCCAGATATCGCAGGGGAAGTACGACTGCACGTTCCGCGGCACGGACGACCCGCGGGATATCCCCTTCCTGGCCGAGCAGGCCGAGTCCGGCGGCTATCACCTGCAGCAGGGCTGGATGAACGGCGCCGGTGGCTGGCCATGCTGGCTCATCAACCAGGACTACGTCGAGGACGAGGAAATCCGCGAGGTCCTGCGGGACAAGCGGTTCCGCAAGGCCATCTCCGTAGCCCTGAACCGCCAACGGCTTGTCGACGTCGTCTGGGACGGCATCGGCACGCCGCAGCAGGCCACCATCAGCCCACAGTCGTGGCACTTCGCCAGCCCCGAAGGCCAGCAGGTCTTCAAGGAGTGGCAGCAGGCGGACGCCGAATATGATCCCGAGAAGGCGAAGGCCTGGCTGGACGAGATGGGCATGGTGGATCAGGACGGCGACGGCTGGCGCGAGCTGCCCAGCGGCAAGAAGTTCGAGCTCATCATCGACGTCGGGACGTGGGGCGGTGAGCAGATCCCCGTCGAGGGCTCCCAGGTGTTGAAGGAGGACCTGGAGGCGGTGGGGATCAAGTGCATCCTCAACAACCTTCAGGGGCAGCCCGAGTGGGATCTGCGCCAGCGAGAAGGTCGGTATATGCTGCGCGCGGCCCACGCCTCGGAGGTGGACATCTGGACCTATCCGGACTGGATCTTCCCCACCCGCGATAACCGGGCCTGGCCCATGGTGGGCAAGTGGAACCAGACCGGTGGCAAGGAGGGATGGCCGCCTGAGCCCGGCAGCCCGGCCGATCGGCTGCTGAAGCTGTACAAGAAGGGGCTGGCCGAGCCTGACATCGAGGAGCGCCATAAGATCGTCTGGGAGGCCATCCGCATCCATATCGAGGAAGGACCGTTCACGCTGGGTGCGGCGGGCGACCAGCCGATGCCTGTGGTAGTCAAGAACAACTTCCACAACGTCTCCAACTACGGCATCCTTGGGCCATGGGCGCCCGGCAGCCCTGGTAACCAGCATCCGGAGCAATACTGGATCGAGCAGTGAGCGCGAGTCGCTCGTGAGTGGCGGGCGGGCGGTGTGTCCCGCCCGCCATGTTCTTTTAAAGAGATATAGGGGAAGAGATATAGGGGCGACGCATGCGTCGCCCCTACCTCCGGCTGAATATTGTGGGGTTATATCGTGGGGTTTACGGCAGTGCACCGGAGCTACGCTACGCCCCCCCAACATAAGCGACATCTTGCCTCTACGATGCGGTGAGAGGGTAGTGTACGACACTCAAGTTAGGTAAGAAGTTCGGAGGTGTGCATGCTCACCTACCTTGTGCGACGCGTTGGTTACGCGCTGGTTCTGGTCGTGCTGGTATCCTTCGTTGGCTTTCTCATCATCGAGCTGCCGCCAGGGGATTTCCTGACCCAGAAGCTGGCCGAGTTACAGTCCCGTGGCGATCGCAGCGCCGAGCTGCGCATCGCCGAGTACCGGGCCCGATACGGACTCGATAAACCACTGCTGACCCGATATTGGATCTGGGCGACGCACTTCATCCGCGGCGACTTCGGGGAATCATTCAAATATGAACGGCCGGTTAAGGATCTATTAAAGCAACGCCTCATGCTGACGGCTGTATTGGCCATCGCCACGCTGGCCATCACCTGGATCATCGCCATCCCTCTCGGGGTGTACTCCGCGGTCAACCAATACTCCGTCGGCGATCAGATCGTCACGACGATCAGCTTCATCGGCCTGGGTATGCCGGGATTCCTCTTGGCCCTCATCATCCTTTTCTTCGCCGCCGTCATCCTGAAGCAGGACATCGGCGGCCTATTCTCCCGTGAGTATCAGGATGCACCCTGGAGCCTGGGGAAGGTCATCGATCTTCTCAAGCATCTGTGGATCCCGGCGTTGATCGGCAGCGTCACCGGCGCGGCCGGCCTGATCCGCATCATGCGAGGGAACCTATTGGATACGTTGGGCCAGCCCTTCGTGGAGGCCGCCCGGGCCCGCGGCCTCCCCAACCGCACGGTCGTCTGGAAGCACGCGGTGCGCGTGGCCATCAATCCATTGATCGTGATCCTGGGATCGGAGGCGTTGCCCAGCATCATCGGCGGTAACGCGCTGGTCGCCATGGTGCTCAACCTGCCAACGACGGGGCCGCTCTTCGTGGAGGCCCTGCAGACCCAGGACATGTACCTGGCGGGCACCGGGTTGGTCTTCTACACTATGTTCCTGCTGATCGGCAACCTGCTGGCTGACCTGATGTTGGCATGGGCCGACCCACGCATTCGCCTTGAATGAGCCTTAATGGAGGGAGTGGGAGATGACCGTGAATGAATCGCCCGAGACCCCCGAGCGCTCCCAGGATCAGGAGCGAAAGCAGATCAGCCAGAGCTATTGGAACCTGGTATGGTGGCGATTCAAGAGGAATCGGATGGCCGTAGTGGGCGGGGTGATCGTCCTCACCTTTTATTTGGTCTGCGCTCTGTTCGCTGAGTTCTTCGCCCCGTATCTTCTGGAGTATAAGTCCGACTACCTGGAAGCCCGTCCCCAATGGCCTCATTTCATCGACGAAGAGGGCAATTTCCACCTGCGGCCGTTCGTCTACGGCCTGGAGAAGAAGGTAGACCCGATATTACGTAAGCGCACTTATGTGGTGGATACCTCTAAACGATATCCCATTTATTTCTTCGTCCGCGGGCAGCCGTATAAGCTGTTTGGTCTGATCCCCATGGACATCCATTTCTTCGGCACGGACCCCAACGATCCGGAAGCCCACGTGTTCCTCTTCGGCACGGACCGATTGGGGCGAGACATGTTCTCGCGCATCATCTATGGTGGTCGGCTGTCCCTGTTGATCGGCCTCTTGGGCCAGATTTTGACGATCCTCCTGGGCACCGTATTGGGCGCCATCTCGGGATACTACGGCGGCGCGATAGACATGTTCGTCCAGCGCACCACTGAGTTCCTGGCCGCGTTCCCGGATATCCCGCTCTTCATGGCGCTGGCGGCGGCGATCCCGCCACAATGGTCGCCCATTTGGGTCTACTTCATGTTGACACTCATCCTGGCTGTAGTGCGATGGGGTGGACTGGCCCGACAGGTACGCGGCATGGTGCTCTCCCTCCGGGAGAGGGAGTATGTGCTGGCCGCGCGCAGCTTCGGCGCCAGCGACAGACGCGTACTCTTCCGACATCTGATCCCCGGCGCTATGAGCCACATCATCGTCATCGCCACGCTGGCCATCCCCGGCATGATCCTGGCCGAGACGGCGCTGAGCTGGCTAGGGCTGGGACTGCGGCCACCACTCACGAGCTGGGGCGTGCTGCTCCAGGAGGTCAGCAACGTGCGCTCCATCCGCTTCGCCCCCTGGCTGTTGACCCCTGTGCCCTTCGTTATCCTGGCCGTCCTCTCCTATAACATGTTGGGGGATGGGCTGCGGGACGCGTTAGACCCCTACAGTGGCCGATAGGAGGATGGGTGATGAGTGAACCGCTGGTGGAAGTGAAGGATTTGCGGGTCCAGTTCGATGTTCGAGAGGGGATCATCAAGGCGGTTGACGGGGCCACCTTCGAGGTCAAGCGGGGGCAGACGCTGGGGGTCATCGGCGAGAGCGGGTGCGGGAAATCCGTCACGGCCCGGGCCATCCTGAACATGGTACCCAGGCCCGGCAAAGTCGTGGGCGGCGAGATCCTGTATCACCGCCGGACACGCTCGAACGGCACGGAGATCACGGAGACGATCAACATCCTCGACCTGGACCCGGATGGAGAGGAGATCCGCCAGATCCGTGGCGGCGAGATCGCCATGATCTTCCAGGAGCCGATGAGCTCGTTGACGCCGGTGTACACCGCGGGGACGCACATCATGGAGGCCGTGACGCTGCACCGGCTCATACCCGTGCGCAAGATCGGCAACCAGATGGTGGAGACCATCCGGGCCCATCGGCATGTCTCCAAGGAGGAGGCTCGCGAGATCGCCATCGAGATGTTGAGGCGGGTAGGCATCCCTAACCCGGCCGAGCGGGTGGATAGCTATCCGCATCAGCTCAGCGGTGGGCAACGCCAGCGCGTGATGATCGCCATCGCGCTCTCATGCCAGCCACAGATGCTCATCGCCGACGAGCCGACGACGGCATTGGACGTCTCCATCGAGGCTCAGATCCTGGATTTGATGCGTGAGCTGCAGGAAGAGACCAACATGGCCATCATGTTCATCACGCATAACCTGGGCGTCGTCGCCGAGATGGCCCAGGAGATCGCCGTCATGTATCTGGGCAAGGTGGTGGAGCGAGCGGACGTCGTCACGATCTTCTACGAGCCGAAGCACCCTTATACGCAGGCCCTGCTGAAATCGATCCCGCGCCTGGGCAAGAAGGGTCGGGAACGGCTGGCCTCCATCAAGGGCATGGTGCCCGATCCGTTCCACCTGCCGACGGGATGCCTCTTCCATCCCCGATGTCCGGAGTTCATGCCCGGTAAGTGCGACCGTATTGAGCCGGGATGGACGCGAGTGGGGGATGATCATTGGGTCAGGTGCCTGCTGTACGAGGAGTGAGTGTGGAGATGGCGGAACAGGCATTGCACGACAACATCTTGCTGGAAGTGCAGAACCTGAAGATGCATTTCCCCATCCAGCGCGGCCTCCTGCGACGGACGGTGGGATATGTGAAGGCTGTCGATGATGTCAGCTTGTACGTCCGGGAGGGCGAAACGCTGGGGCTGGTGGGGGAGAGCGGCTGCGGCAAGACGACCACCGGCCGGTGTATCATCCGGCTGTATGAGCCGACGGCCGGGAAGATCTTCTTTAAGACGCGCGCGCTCTCGCCCAACGGCGATCCGCAGATCGTGAACCTGCTGGACCTGGATAAGGAGCAGATGAAGCTGGTCCGGCGGGAGATGTCCATGATCTTCCAGGACCCCATTAACTCCCTGAACCCCCGCATGACGGTGTACGACATCATCGCGGAGCCGATGGAGATCCACGGCCAGAAGCGGGGGCCTGAAGTGGAAGAGCGGGTGATCCAACTCCTGGAACACGTGGGGCTGCGCGCCGAGCATATGCGTCGTTACCCGCACGAGTTCTCCGGAGGTCAACGGCAACGCATCGGCATCGCCCGGGCTCTGGCGCTCAACCCGCAGCTCGTCATCTGCGATGAGCCGGTCTCCGCCCTGGACGTCTCTATCCAGGCTCAGACGCTGAACCTGCTCCAGGACCTGCAGGAGCAATTCGACCTGGCCTATATCTTCATCGCTCATGACCTGAGCGTCGTACAGCATGTGTCGGATCGGGTGGCGGTGATGTACGTGGGTAAGGTGGTGGAGATGGCCGACACCGAGGCCCTATATACCTCACCACTGCATCCGTACACCGAGGCCCTGCTGTCGGCCGTGCCCAAGCCGGATCCGCTGTATAAGTCGGAGCGGATCCTGATGCAGGGCGATGTGGCCGACCCGGCGAACCCGCCGAGCGGGTGCTATTTCCATCCCAGATGCCGCTACGCGGTACCGATCTGTGAGACGCAGCCCCCCGAGTTTCGGGAACTCAGGCCGGATCACTGGGTGGCCTGCCATCGGGCTGAGGAGCTTCAGTTGCGAGGTGTGTAATGACCTGCGCCAGGTGAGCCTATGTCGCTGAGACGGGTTCCCATCGGGGTGGTGACGTTCCTACTGTGGCTGGTCACGGCCCTCGTCGGGTTATGGGAGATCGTGATCCTCCGCGACATGGTGTTCCGGATATACGTCCGCCTCGTGGGGAGCACTACGTCACATGATTCGAAGTACTGGCTCTCCGTCTCCCTGGGGAACTGGGTGGTGCTCTTCCTCAGCCTGGCGTGGCTGGGGCTGATCATCGGGACCGGCGAATACCACTACAAACGGGCAGGCCAGCGCGCCTCGTGGCGTCTGTTCGGCTGGACGATAGGAGGGGAGCTACTCATTCTCCTCCTGGCCCTCATCATATAATGCACGACTTGCTATAAGTGGGTCTTATTTGGGGAGTTGTGGCGGCGTAGCCTCGCTGTGCCACCATAACTCCCCGTTTTCCTGGTTCCTTATCCCCAACGAAGCGAATTGGGGAGGAGGTAGGAGCGATTCACGAATCGCGCCCGCTCCTTTCGGAGCGGAGCGAAGGCTCCAAGGAAATGCTATGTTTAGGAGGGAACTCATGCTGGCATGGTGGCAAAAAGCCGTTTTTTACCAGATCTATCCCCGCAGCTTCGCCGATAGCAACGGCGACGGCATCAGCGACTTCCCAGGTATGACCGCTCGCCTCGACTATCTGCAAGACCTGGGGATCGATGCCGTCTGGTTATCCCCCCACTATCCATCGCCGCAATTTGACTGCGGCTACGATATCTCCGACTACGAGGATGTGGCACCCGAGTACGGCACCTTGGATGATTTCAAGCGCTTCCTGGATGAGGCCCACCGGCGCAATATCCGGGTCATCCTGGACCTGGTGTTAAACCACACGTCTCATGAGCATCCCTGGTTCCTCGAATCCCGCTCCAGCCGTGATAACCCCAAGCGGGACTGGTACATCTGGCGCGACGGGAAGGACGGCGGCCCGCCGAACAACTGGTACTCCATCTTTGGCGGCTCCGCCTGGGAATACGACCCCACCACGGATCAGTATTACTATCACTTCTTCCTCAAGGAACAGCCCGATCTGAACTGGCGTAACCCTGAAGTAAAGAAGGCCATGTTCGATGTCGTCCGCTTCTGGCTGGACATGGGGGTGGACGGCTTTCGCTTGGACGCCGTCAGTACCATCTTCGAGGACCCGGAGATGCCCGATCATCCGGTTCAGTTTACCCAACTGGACCTCTACAAGGCGCTCTTAGCGCTTCGGGGCGAGGAGAAAGAGCGGGCGGCCTACCTGCGGGCGCAAAGGGAGGAGCTGTTTAAATATCAGCGCGACATGCCCGAAGTCCACGAGCTGATGCAAGAGCTGCGATCCGTGGTCGATGAGTACCCAGATCGCGTGCTGGTAGGAGAATCAGATCAGATCGCCTTCTACGGCGATGGGACTAACGAGCTACACCTCGTCTTCAACTTCCCGCTGATGCGGACGGATCGCCTCACGCCCGCCTGGGTGCGCGCCAACCAGCGGGAGCGTCTCGCCGCGCTGCCGCCCGGCGCTTGGCCCTGTAACACGCTGGGCAATCACGACTCGCCGCGGGTCATCAGCCACTTCGGCGACGGCGAACACGACGCCGAATGGGCCCGCATCTGCCTGGCGCTCATGCTCACGCTCAAGGGGACTCCGTTCCTGTACTACGGCGAGGAGATTGGCATGACCGATCTGCCGCTACAGGACATCGGCCAATTCCGGGACATGCTGGGCGTCCGGGCGTACCACGCCTTCGTTCAGGAAATGGGGATGTCTCATGAGGAGGCCCTGGCCATCGCCAATCAAGTTGGCCGGGATAAGTGCCGCACGCCGATGCAATGGGCCAACGCGCCCAACGCCGGCTTCAGCCCGGCGGGCGTGCAAACGTGGCTCCCAGTGAACCCGAACTACACCCAGGGCGTCAACGTCCAAGACCAACTGGACGATCCCGACTCGCTATTGAACTTCTATCGGCGTATGCTGCGCCTGCGTCGCGAGACGCCAGCGCTCATCGCCGGCGAGTATGAGCCGCTCCACGAGGACGCCGAGGACTATCTGGCGTTCCTCCGCCACAGCGAGGCGGATGGGCAAACCTGCCTGGTCGTGCTGAACATGTCCGATCGGTCCCACAGGCTGCACTTCGATCTGGAGGCGACGCGAGCCCGGTGCCTCTTCTCCAGCCGGACGCGCGAGGGGACGGTAGATGACCTGACAGAGTTGTTCATCGCACCGTTCGAGGTTTACATCGCCGAACTGACGCATCGGATATAGATGCGTACTGGCGCATCTGATGAAGAAGGCATGCCTGGCAGCGTCAACGCTACAGGATGCCTCGCCCTTACATTAGAAGAGAAGAGGCATATTCCGTGAATACTTATCGACCCTGGCGATCCCTCGCCCTGACGCTGATCCTGACCCTCATCATGGTCGGCTGTGTGGCCTTCCCGATCACACCTGTCGCCCCAGCCCCCACGCCCACCTATACCATCGAACCCGGCGTTGCTACGGCCACTCCGCCGGCCGAGCTATCCTCCCAAACAGAGCAGGCGTTCGGGTCAAGCTGTAAGGATGAGGCCGAGACGACACCCATTGCCCCGGAAAAGCCAGCCAAAGAGGAGGCGTTCCCGTGGTGGAACAATACCGTCTTCTATGAGATCTTCGTGCGCAGCTTCTACGACAGCGATGGGGACGGCGTAGGGGATTTAAACGGCCTCATCCAGAAGCTGGACTACCTGAACGATGGCGATCCCTCCACCACGGACGACCTGGGCGTCACCGGCATCTGGCTGATGCCCATCATGGAATCGCCCAGCTATCACGGCTACGACGTGGTGGACTACTATCGGGTTGACCGGGAATACGGCACGAACGAGGATTTCCGGCGACTCATAGCGGAAGCCCATCGGCGGGGCATCCGGGTGATCGTCGATATGGTGTTGAATCACACCAGCTCGAAGCATCCCTGGTTCCAGAGCGCCCGCAGCGACCCGAACAGTCCCTATCGGGACTTCTACATCTGGTCCGACGAGGGCCCCGGCTATAAAGGGCCGTGGGGGCAGCGCGTCTGGCATCGCACCCCCACGGGGTATTACTACGGCATCTTCTGGGAGGGCATGCCCGACCTCAACTACGAGAACCCGGCCGTGACCGCAGAGATGCAGAAGGTGATCCGCTTCTGGCTGGAGGATATGGGGGTCGATGGATTCCGCCTGGACGCGGTCAAACACCTGATCGAGGAAGGACGTGTGCAGGAGAACACGCCCTCCACCCATGCCTGGCTGCGGGACTTCTATGCGTTCTATAAATCCATCAACCCGGAGGCGCTGACCGTCGGCGAGGTGTGGAGCTCGACGACCGAGGTGGTCAAGTACATCGGCGATCAACTGGATCTGGCCTTCGAGTTCGATACGGCGCAGGCGATGTTGTTCAGTGCCCGATTCGGCAGCCGTAATGACGTGCTGCGCGCCCATCGCCTGGTGACGGAGCGCTATCCTCCCAATCAGTTCGCCACCTTCCTTACCAATCACGATCAACCCCGCGTGATGACGCAGTTGCGGGGGAAGGTAGACAAGGCGAAAGTAGCCGCGAGCCTCCTCCTCACCGGTCCTGGCGTCCCCTTCATCTACTACGGTGAGGAGATCGGGCAGCGGGGTGATAAGCCGGACGAGAACATCCGCACGCCTATGCAGTGGTCAGATGCTGAGAACGCCGGGTTCACCACCGCGGTCATGGCCTGGCGGGCGCCACAGCCCGATTACCGGGAGGTCAACGTGGCTGCCCAGACGCGCGATCCCCAATCGCTCCTCAGTCACTATCGACGATTAATCCACGCCCGCAACACGCACGAGGCGCTGCGCATTGGGGACTGGCGGGAGGTAACGGTCGAGGATCGGCGGATCTATGCCTTCCTCCGCCACAGCGACGCGGAGACGCTGCTGGTGCTCATCAACCTAGCCGGGGAGCCGATCACTGATTATCGCCTTGATCTGGAGGCCGGCCCCTTAAGGGAAGGGACGACAGGAGAGCCGCCGGTAGAGATACTGACTGGACGTCCGGTCCGCCCTCCCGCGGTCCATGAGCGCGGCGGCTTCCAGGGATACATCCCCCTGGACGTTCTGGAGCCCTACAGCACGTACATCATCCGGTTGCGATAACCAGGATCAAATTGTAGTGGTGCCGGCGGCGCAGTAGAGCTGCGTCGCCGGCACCACTCCATTTTTCTAGTTCCCCCTCCCCAATCCGCTTCGCTGGGGAGGGGGAACTACAGGGGGTAGGGGGCGCTAATCCTCAAACGGCGGAATGTAATCGCCGTGGGCCTCGATGAGTTCGTCCACCAGGGCGTAGATCTCATCCAGCGTCAGCTCGGCCGCCGTGTGGGGATCCAGCATGGCCGCGTAGTAGACGTACTCCCGCTTACGCTCCAGCGCGGCCTTGACGGTCAGCTCCTGCACGTTGATGTTGGTGCGCATCAGCGCCGCCAGATGAGGCGGTAACGCGCCGATGCGGACGGGCTGCACGCCCGCACTGTCTACCAGGCATGGCACCTCCACGCAGCACCCCTGCGGCAGGTTATCGATCAGCCCGTAATTCATCACGTTGCCGTAGATGACCCGCGGTTGCCCTGTCTCCATAGAGTGGATGATGAGCGTGCCGTACTCACCAGAATGACGTACCTTGCCCTCGGCCTGAGCTTGCTCCCACTCCTTGCGGAGCTGCTCCGCTCGCTCGGGATCCTTTTCGGCGATGCGCTTCAGACGCTCTTCCATCCTCTTGCGCTCATAACGGACGATGGCCTCCGGATCGGGGTCCTCCAACGCCGCCTTCATCTCATCCCAATCGGCGATCTGAGCCTCGCACCGCCGTGGGTACTCGTCCAGCGGGACATTGAAGCGCTCGATCAGATCGGGGCGATCCCGGCGGATGAAGTAGGGCACATACTCGGCGAAGTGCTCGCTGGACTCGGTGACGAAGTAGCCCAGCCGGCGGAACATTTCGAACCGCACCCGATCGTCGTCGGGCACCCGCCCTTCCTCGATCACCTGACGCAACCGCGGATACAGGTCCTCGCCCTTGTGCTCGAAGCGCAGGTAGAAGGCCATGTGGTTGATGCCCGCGCAGACATAGGTGATCTCCTCGTAGGGAACGCCCAGGATGCGGGCCAGATGAGCGGCCGTCCCCTGGACGCTGTGGCACAATCCCACCATCTTAATATTCGTGGCCTCGTTCATGGCCCAGGTGAGCATGGCCATGGGGTTGGTATAGTTGATGAACAGCGCCTCGGGACATAGCTCCTCCATATCGCGAGCGATGTCCAACATAACTGGGATGGTGCGCAGGGCGCGCATGATGCCGCCAATGCCCAGCGTGTCGCCAATGGTCTGGCGCAGCCCGTACTTCTTGGGGATCTCGAAGTCGATGACGGTGCTGGGCCGATAGCCGCCCACCTGGATCATGTTGATGACGTAATCGGCGCCGTCCAGCGCCTGGCGACGATCCGTGGTCGCCTCGATAGTGGGATGGGCCCCAGCCGCCTCGGCCACTCGATGCGCCACGATCTCCGAGGTGCGCAGCCGATCGGGATCGATGTCCATGAGCGAGATGGTGACATCATGCAGCTCTGGGAAGATGAAGATGTCACGCAGCAAGTTACGGGCGAAGACGGTGCTCCCCGCGCCAATGAAGGTGATCTTGGCCATGTCTCCGTTCCTCCATGCCAGAAATTGGGCATACTGCGAGAAAGTCAGCAAGACGAGTATACCGCAGCTTCCCCATACGGCCAAGAGCCAGCACGGGAGAGGGCAGAGGTGACCGGCACCTGTGAGATGCCGGTCACCTCAAATCCATCAGTTCCGAAAGGGGAGGGGCGATTTATGAATCGCTCCTCCTTTCCAATATCAGAGGTGCAACGCACCTCGGAAGTGCGTTGCACCTGGGTGACTTACTTCAGGATCACTGGCAAGTAGAGGCTGTAGCCTCCGGCAGACCGAATCTCGGCCGCCTCCACGTTCCTCAGCACGGAGTCTCCCTGGTACGTGACATCAGTGGGACGCCAGTCGGAGAAGCTGAAGCGCACCCAGGTGGATTCCGCCGCCAACACCTTGAAGCGCAGCCGGGCGACGAGGAACTGACCGCTGGCCGGCGAGCCGCCCAGGCTGCTGACCATGAGGTCCACCCAGCCGCGAGCGGGGTCCACGCTGTTCAGGAGGACCGCTGGGAGAGCCATGCTAGGCTCGACCTCCGTCGCTGGCGCGCCGGCCGCATCCACCACCTCCAACACGGCAGGATCGAAGTCCAGATGCAGCGCGACGGCGTCCACCGGCTGGGTTCCGGCGTCGGCCATCACGTCGATGGAGACGACGTCGCCGATGGAGGCATCCGTGCTCGACGGGACCAGCCGCAGGGACACCGAGCCGGTCAGATCCGGCCCGGCTGGCACGAACGCGATGGGCTCTTGCCCAGCGGCCGCGGCCACGCCCACCAGGATATCGCCGCGGCGGCCCAAGTTGGCCCGTAGCAACGCCAGGTCCGCCTGATCGACCGCGCCATCCTCGTTGAAGTCGGCACGAGGGTCGAAGCCCGGCTGGCCCTGCGACTTGCCATAGGCCGTCGCCAGCATGGAGACATCCCGCACGTCCACCCGGTTATCGTTGTATGCGTCGCCCTCCAGCAAGGTCTCCATGTCCACGGTGTTGGCGCCGACGTTCAAGGCCGTGGGCAGCAGATTACGCAGCGTGTGCAGCCCCTTCAGGCGCATCCGGTAATCCCCTGGAGCCACCACGTCCGGCATGGCGAAGGCGCCACCCTGGTTGCTGGCCGTTCCGTAGAGATAGGCCGGGCCCGACTCGCCAGGCCGGCTCAGGCTCAGCAGCAGCGGCACCTGCCACGAGGGATCGGGTGGCGTCGGTCGGCCCTGCATCGTCGCCTGGCCTGTCAGACGAGCACCTGGGCGGATGACAACCCGGCCCTCGCGGAGGCTATCCAGCACCGAGCCGCCACCAAGGGTTACATCGCTCTGGCGAGGCGCGGTCACGCTCCACGTCAAGGGAATGCTCTCCGTCGCCGTGATCGCCTGGAAGCGGACGATGGCGACGGTAAAGCGGCCGGCAGTCGCATCGCCCTGGGCGACGAAGTTGACCCGGCCCAGCGCGTTGATCGCCCGGTTAAGCGTGACGTTGGATAGCGTCGTGCCAGGGATGACGCGCGTGGCGGGGTTCCCCTCCTCGTCCACGACGCGGAGCACGTTCGGATCGAAGTTCAGATAGGC
>DUEN01000107.1 GCA_011176545.1 Caldilineae bacterium
GAATCTCGGAGGCCCTTGATCCCATCGCTTTGTGGTACAATGAAAGTGTTACCCATGTCTCCGAACACTTGTAACCCATGTCCCCGAACACCTGTTACCCATCTCCCCAGTCTATACATACAGCCAGGGAGAAGGGGGCGGGGGGATGAGGGTCGTCTGCATCCAGAGCGCTTGGAGTTGAACGCCTGCTCGCAAGGTGATACGTGAAATGGATTTCGTCTCCTATGTGCTGAGGCCCCTTCAGCATCGTTAACTTGATTGCACTGGGGCGGGTCTCAGATCCGCCCCTATTCCCCATTATGGCGTGATACGCCCGGCCGACGATAGGGCTCTCCCAGGGGATATTCGCGAAGGCCGAGACGGCAGAGGTGCAGTGTCGCCTGGGGGAACTTCTCGCGCGCGAGGCGCAATAGCCGCGTCGCGTCCTCACGGGCGTTATGCTGGCCGCGTGGACATGGCGGGGGCGGCGGCGGGAAGCCGCTCTCGCGCGCGAATCGACGCAGCTCCTTCTCGGGCAGATAGATCAGCGGGCGGATCAACCGCAGCTTGCCGCCGAAGTACTCGGCATGAGGGACCATGCCATCCGTGCGTCCCTGTTGGAGCAGGTTGATCAACACCGTCTGAGCCATATCGTCCATGTGATGGCCCAGGGCGACCACGTTGCATCCCAGGCGATAGGCCGTCTGGAACAACTGGCGCCGGCGGTTCCACGCGCATCGCTGGCAGGTCATGGGCAGCGGCTCGTCGGCCGGGAGATCCATATCCACGCACACGTAGAGGATGCCCGATCGGGCCAGCCAGGCTTCTAGAGGCGGATGGGCCGGGCGCGGTCCCCGCGCGTCGCCGCGGATGTGGATGGCTACGAGCTCGTACCGCTCACGAGCCCTCCGCCGCCGGGCGTCGAGTAGATACAGCAGGCTGAGGCTGTCCTTGCCGCCGGACACCGCGACGGCGACCCGATCGCCATCCCGGATCATGGCGTAGTCCCTGATGGCCCGATTCACCTTGCGCGTCAGGAAAAAGGCCAGACGATCGACCCGGTCCTTTCTGCTATCGGCAGGCACCAGGGCTGCGTACCTCCTTCATGGGGATCTCATGGGCTACTCACGGTGCGTCCATCGCTCCATCAGCGTCAGGATGCCCCAAAGCAACAAGATGATGGCAGCGCCTATGGCCAGGCAACTCACGCCCACGATCAGCGCGCCGCCGCCGTAGATCAGGCCGATCAAACCCCCGCCAGCCGCCAGGAGCAGCACGATCACCCAGGTCAACAGGTCGCGATCCAGGCGGCGGCGCATCGCGCGGTAATCGGTAGGCTCGCGGGGCGCCTGTGGCATGGTTCGCTCCCGAGGTGCGCGGCCCCGCTAACGGGACCAGCTGAGCAGGCGCTCGCCCACGAGCTGGTGCTGGATCGTCACCCCGGGCAGGCCGTCGGGGAACAAGGGCTGTTGCTCGCTACCGTCCGGCCTCATCACATAGATCTCCCATTGGCCGTTCCGATCGGTCAGGAAGGCGATCCACTGCCCATCAGGCGACCACGTGGGCGAGACGTTGTTCGCCGGACGCTCGCTCAGCAGGTCGGGTACCGTCAACGGGCGAATGCCTGTCCCGTCCTCGTTCATCACGAAGATGTCGGCGTGGTCATTGAACTTATATTCGAAGGCGATGAGCCCGCCAGCGGGCGACCACACGGGGTTCTCGTGATTCAGGTTCTTCGTCAGCGCCCGCGAGGGGCCTGAAAGCGTCGTAACCTCGAAGCCTCGGTCGCCGCGGTAGACGATGCGCTGGCCATCGGGCGCCCAGCTCGGATTACGGCTGTAAAGCAGCGATGGCACGTCCCGATATTCCCCGGTCCATGTGTCCACGTGACCCAGCCGCCAGTTGGGGGATGGTCCCAGCGTGTGCGAGAAGCAGAATGGCCCCCAACATCTTCTGACCTCCTCGTATCCCTCGCGCCCGCCCTTTTGGAACGAGAAGACCAGATAGCGCCCGTCCGGCGACCAATCGGGCGTGCGCGGTAGGTGCGTCCCCCATACCCGCCACTCGTTGTCGTTCGTCAGATCGCGCACATAGATCCCCTCCGGATCAGGGCCGCCCGGCCACCGCGCGTAGGCCACGTGCGTACCGTCCGGCGAGAGCGCAGGGTCCAGCACGCCGGTCGTCACCTTGCGCAGGCCGCTGCCATCCGCGTTCACGATGTACAGATCGCCGCCGCTTCGGGTGAGGATGGCCAGCCTGCCAGTGAAGCGAGAACGTCCGGGGCGCACGAGCCCAGGCTGCGCGGTGCTCGTCGCCACCGGAGCCTCCTGCACATCGCCGCTCACGTCCGCATATTGGGCGAAGATCCAGCCCTGGGCCTCGGTCGCCTCGTCGTAGATCACCAGGAGCCAGGTGCCTTCCTCGTTGCGTCCCACAACCTGTACCTGGTCGCCATTGCGCAACTTGCTGATGATGGCGTACTCGGTGCTGGGGCCAGCGCGCACATTGAGCACGTCGGCCGTGATCCGGGCCGTCAACGCGATTGGGGGCCTCGTCGCTACGGGCTGCGTGACCACGGGCGTGACGGTCGTCTCCGGCGTCGGGGTCGCCGTCACCAGCACGGCCGCCGCTTCCTCGACCACGGGTAGCAGGGTGACATCGTTGTAGATCCTCAACTGACCCACCGGGATCCAGGCGCGGCCCTCGCTATCAGGCGGATAGATGACGAGCACCCATGTGGGAGGCTCGGTCCGGCCCACCATATCCAACACCTGGCCGCCGCGCACCATGGCTACGACATCCGCGTCTAGCCTCGGCTCGGCCTTCAGCTCCGTGCGCAGCGGCGCCACGAACGCCTTGAACCGGATTAGCAGGGGTGTTGGCGTGGGCCTGGGCCGTAGCATAGGCGGCTGGGTAGGCGCCTCCGTCGGCGTCGGCATGGCCTCCATTGTAGGCGTCTCCGCCTCTCGAGAGGCTCGCGTGGGCGTCGGCTCGATGGGTGTCGGCGTGGCCTGTTCCTGTGTGGGCGCGACCGCAGCCGCTGTCGGCGTCGGCGCGGGTGTATCCGTGGGCGCCGCCGTCGGCGTGATCCACGGGAGTGAGAGCGCGCCGAGCGGGCCATAGAGATACAGGCCGGTTAACGCTCCGATGATGACGACGAGAGCGATGACGACGAGCAAGATGACCCGTTTCATGGCAAGCCTCCCCTGGCGTCATTCCCTTTGGACGCCATTGGACTACTCGTATCTCAGCGCTTCGATCGGGTTCAAGCGGGCGGCGCGCGTCGCGGGATAGATCCCGAAGAACAACCCGACGACAGCCGAAAAGCTGGTGGCAAGGAGTACCGACTGAAGGGTGATGGCGGGGTGCAGGTTCTCCGATAGCCGAGAGATCGCTTGAGCGCCCGCCACGCCCAGCAGGATGCCTATGAAGCCACCAATCATGGAGAGCACGATCGCCTCGATCAGGAACTGCAACAGGATGTCCCGCCGCTTGGCGCCGACCGCCTTCCGCAAGCCGATCTCCCGGGTGCGCTCTGTCACGCTGACGAGCATGATGTTCATGATGCCGATGCCGCCGACCAGGAGGGAGATGGCCGCGATGGCTCCCAGAAACAGCGTGAGCGCGGCCGTGATCTCCCCGAACACCGAGATGATGTCCGCCTGATTGATGACGGTGAAGTCATCGTCATCCTGATAGGCGATGCCATGTCGCCGCCTCAACAGCTCGGTGATCTGCTGTTGCGCGGCCTCCATCCGGTCCTCTGAGGCCGCCTGCACGTAGATCACCGAGACCTGATATTCGCCAGAGGCGGTCCGGCTGGAGAACAGGCGCGTTTGCGCCGTCGTGATGGGCACGAAGACGGTGTTATCCTCATCGCCGAAGCCGGAGCCCCCTCGTTCCTCCATGACGCCGATGACGCGGAAGGGGATGCCCTTAATCTTGATCGTCTGCCCGAGCGGGTACTCATCGTCATCGAACAGCCGCTTGACCACGGTGGTGCCCAGCACCGCGACTCGGGCGTAGGCGCTGACGTCCTCGCGTGTGATGAAGCTGCCAAGCTGCGTAGACCAATTCCGCACCTGCGCGTATTCGGGCGTCACCCCCCTGACATCAGGGTAGGCGTCCTTCTTGCCCCGGGTCACGGTGGCGTATCGGCTGAGTTCAGGGGCCACCGCGACGGCGTCCGGGACGTTGAAGGGATCGGCGATCGCCTCCGCGTCCGCCATGGTCAACGGTTTCCCCCCACGTCGGCGATGGGGCGGGCCGCCCTGGTCCAGCCGCCCGGGCACGACGAACAACAGGTTCGATCCGATGCTTTGAAATTGGCTGATGACGTAGTTCTCCACACCCTTGCCGACGGAGAGAAGTGTGATGACGGCGCCCACCCCGATGATGATGCCCAGCATCGTGAGCGCCGAGCGCAGTTTGTTGGCGGAGAGCGCGCGCAGCGCGATACGAACGGATTCCGTCAGGTTCATCGCCGTTTGTCTACCTCGCCTGCCACGATGTGGTTGACCCGCGTGGCGTACAACCCCTCTCCCGCACGCAGCGGGTTGGCTACCGGCTCGTCTGAGATCACCCGCCCGTCCTGCAGGCGTACGATCCGCCGGGTATGCGCGGCGATATCCGGCTCATGGGTGACCAGCACGATGGTGATGCCCTTCTCCTCGTTCAGGCGCTGGAAGATGGCCATGATCTCCTCGCCCGATTGGGAGTCCAGGTTGCCGGTCGGCTCATCGGCGAGGATGATGGCTGGTTCGTTGACCAGGGCGCGGGCGATGGCCACGCGCTGCTGCTGCCCCCCGGAAAGCTCGCTGGGGTGGTGATGGAGCCGGTCTCCCAGACCGACGGCCTCCAGCGCGGCGCGCGCCCGCGCGCGGCGATCACGAGCGCCCGCGTAGATCAAAGGTAGTTCCACGTTATCCAGCGCGGTCGTACGTGGCAGCAGGTTAAAGGACTGGAACACGAAGCCGATACGTCGATTGCGGATCTCGGCCAGCCGGTCGTCGTCCATCTGGGACACATCCTCACCCTCCAGCCAGTAGCGGCCGCTGGTCGGCTGGTCCAGACATCCGATGATGTTCATCAACGTTGACTTGCCTGAGCCGGAGGGCCCCATGATGGACACGAACTCGCCGCGGCGTACCTCTAATGAGACGCCCCGCAGCGCGTGCACTTCGATATCGCCCATGCGGTAGATCTTTGTGATATTCTCCAGGCGGATAACCACGTCCGATGATGAACTCAACTCACTCTGTCGCCCATCCGATGGGTGCCCCATCTCGCCACACCTTTTTCCTTCGCTCATATTGGGGGTATAGAAGACACTGCTTTCTTGGCCGCCGTGTTGTAGGGGCACGGCGTCGTCCCCCCTACCTTTTTGGCCCTGTTGTAGGGGCGCACGGCCGTGCGCCCTTACATTTAATCGCCACCGAACATCGATCTCCGGAGTTGCTCGCGGCCGCTGATGGTACGCACGGCCACCACGTCGCCCTCCTTCAGTCCGCGCACCACCTGGCTGTACTGCTCATCGCGCGCGCCCACGACGATCTCCGTGCGCACCGGGATCCCTTCGATGACCTTTTCAACGTACATCTTGTTGTTTTCCCGATCGATGCGGATCACCCGGTTGGGGACGATCAACACGTCCTTCAGCTCCATCGTCACGATGTTGGCGGTCGCCGTCATCCCCGCGCGCAGCGGCGCATCCGTGGGCTCGATGACGATGGTCACGTCGTAAGAGACCAGCCCACCGGAGACTTTGGCCTCCGGCGCGATGCGTTCGATGCGTCCCGTGAGCTTCTCGTCGGGCAGGGCATCCAGGGTGATCTCCACCGTCTGCCCTTCTTTCACGTAGCCGATGTCCACCTCGTCTACTTTCACGTCAATGTGGAAGCGGGAGGGATCGATGAGCACGATGGCGGGCATGGCGCCGCCCGCCACGACCTCGCCCGGCTGGATGTTCACTGCCGAGACGACGCCATCGAAGGGCGCCACGATGGTCGCGTTCTGCAAAGCCAGGCGCGCCTGTTCCACCGAGATCTGAGCCTGGGCCACCTGGGCTTCGGCGATGATGATCTCCTCCTCATTTGGCCCCTTCAGGAGCCGATCCAGGTTCGCCTGGGCCTGAGCGATCTGCGCCTGAGCCTGGGCGATCTGGGCCTCTGTCGGCGGCGCGGTCTTGATGCGATATTGGGCCTCCGCCGCCTCCAGCTCGATGGTCGCCTGACGCAACTGGACCGACTGCGGCAACATGGCCACATTGGGGAGATGGGCGACCTGATCGTACGCGGCTTGAGCCTGTTCCAGGGCCGCCCGGGCGCGCTCGACAGCGGCTTTCGCCGCCCGCTTCTCATCCTCGCTCGGCCCTTGTAGCAGTTGGCGGTAGGCCGCCTGGGCGCTCTCCAACTGCGCGCGGGCGGCCATGATCTCGCTCTCATCCGGCCCCTTGCGCACCTGCGCCAGCTGGGCCTGCCTGATCCGCAGCGTCGCCTCCGCCTGGGCCAGCGCCAGTTCCAGATCGGCGGTCTCCAGACGGGCCAAGACCTGACCCGCCTGGACGTGGTCGCCCTCTTTGACCAGCACCTCGGCGACGCGGCCGGGCGTCTTGAAGGTCAGCTCCACCCGCCGCTCCGGCTCGATGCTCCCAGTGGCGCTGACGGTGGAGACGATGTCGCCTCGCCTGACCACATAGGTCTCCAAATCCGGCGTAGAGGCTGTTCGTTCCTGTGCGAAGATCTGATAGCCGAAGACGCTGCCGCCGATCACGGCGGCCAGGATCAACGCGATGGTGATGGCTCGTCGCATAGACTTCCAGTCCTCTCGGTGTGTTATGGATCACTGCACACAAAAAGAGCCGCAGGCTGAGACCCACGGCCACAGTCTTAGGTGTCGCTTATGAAACGTGTCTCGTCTGTCCCCTATTCGAACATCCGTCACGCGCCGGGCATGAAGGCGCGTCCGATCAGGACGGGGATGAGCCGTACAGCCAGGTTGATCACCGCGTACGCGGCCGTCAGCCACGCCGCTTTACCCGCTCGCATACGAGCCAGGCCGCGCAGCCCCGCGTAGATCAAGATCAGATGCCAGAGGGCGAACAGATCTATCTGGCTGAGCAGGGCGAAGCTCAGGCTACGCGCGTCCTGCAGCCGATCCCCCGTGGCGACCAATCCGCTGAGGCCCGGGGCGGCGATCAGCTCGCCACGCCAGGCTACCCACGCGGCCTGGACGAATCCCCTCAGAGCGAAGGGTAGCCATGTCCAGGGGATGATCGCAAAGGTACGCCCGAAGTCCAGATCCTCCCCGGCGAGCAGGCTGCTGAAATAGAGGATCCCCGCCGCGATGACCCAGCTTATGACCGTCCCTGCCAGCGCGCTGAGGATGCTGCTGACGAGGATAAAAGGCAGGCTCATGAAGCGCTCCATGCTCGCTTGGGCCGCGGCCATCTGATCCGCGGGGAGCGCCTCCAGTTGAAGTGCCGCGGCGCGTCGGGCCTCTTGCTGCAGATATGGGGCGGCCACAGCGAAATAGATCACGATGCTGGCGACGAGGAGCGCCGTCGGCCATAACCAGCGCCACCGCGGACTCCTCGCCACCTGAGAGAGCGTCTCCGCGGGTCGATCGACGATGCCCACTAACAAGGGCAGCGAACGGACTCGATCCGTGGTCTCCATGGCCGCTCGACCTTATGAAGCTTTCCTCGCCTGGTATGGATAGCGGTGGGTAGTATCCTCTGCCATCTGGATCAAGGACGTAAACATAACATGCTACATCCTACAGGATCAGCCGCTTGCTCACCCAGCCGGTTGAATGTACCACATATATTATGCCCCGTCAAAAATGAATGTCTCTTCGGCTTTCACACATGTTCTAGTAGTGCGCAGTACTGGTCTCAACCGTGGAGGGTTTGTAGCCGGTTTTCCATACCGGCCACAAGATGGCGGGTAAGAAACCCGCCCTACATACCTTTATGATGTTGGGGAGCTCACAAGAGGTCGTTTGTGGCTCGGCGCCGCATAAAAGACGGCGCCTGGGAGCCTTTTCCCAAGCGGCAGGGTTCATCCGCCGCCGACTGCACGTCGGAAGAAGCACCAACACACACGAGGGAGACCATTTGCCAATATGGGCAAATCTAAAAGGGCGCAAAGGGCTCAGAATATTCTTTGCGCCCTTCGCGCCCTTCGCGGTTCCTTTGTCCTTTGGCATAGCGATGGAGGCTCTTGTCCAGACCCTTGTTCTAGGAGCCGAGGTACTTATCCAACAGGAGCCTCAATCTGGCCTTCACCTCTGGGGGGATACGGGAGCGATCCGTGATGATGGCGTCCTTCAGGGCATGGCCGCACGCGCAGGTACGAGGTGCCTGCAGTTTGGGTATGAGGCGCTGCACGGCTTGCTTGGTGATCTCCGTGTTCTGCAGGAGCCGGCGCACGACCATCTCCACGGTCACAGGCTCCTCCGCCTCGTGCCACACGTCGTAATCGGTAACGTGCGCCATGGCCGCGTAGCAGATCTCCGCCTCCCTGGCCAGTTGAGCCTCCGGCACGGCCGTCATGCCGATGATATCCACACCCCATTGACGGAAGATGAGAGATTCCGCCTTGGTGCTGAACCGGGGGCCCTCAATGGTGAGGAACGTGCCGCCCAGGTGGACCGGGGCGCCCGTCTCCTGTACGGCCTCATATACGGCCCGGCTCAGTTGTGGGCAGAACGGCTCGGCGAAGGAGATATGAACGACGACCCCGTCGCCGAAGAAGGTGAGGGGCCGGCCGCGGGTGCGGTCGAAGAGCTGATCGGGGATGACGATGTGCCCCGGAGCGTATTCCTCCTTCATACTGCCGCAGGCCGTGATGGAGATCAGCCGCTCCACGCCCAACATCTTGAAGCCCCAGATATTGGCTCGGCTGTTCAATTCCCCCGGCATGATGCGGTGGCCTCGGCCGTGTCGGGGGAGAAAGGCCACCCTCTGTCCTTCCAGCGTGCCGATGATATAGGCATCCGATGGGGGGCCAAAAGGTGTGTCCAGCCACACCTCCTCGACGTCCGTTAAGGCTTCCATCTCGTAAACGCCGCTGCCGCCGATGATGCCAATCCTTACCGGTTCCATGCGCCGTCCTCCATTCGAGATGTCGTGGCCCGAGGATAGCATATAACCTATGAAAAATCAACCGAATTGACAGAGCACATCCAAAGTCGTATAATCCTCACTCGAGGTGATTCGCCCTTTTAACCTATAGGAGCTGCCTATCGACGATGAGCATCGTCGATGAGATTAAAGACCGCCTCGACATCGTCGAGGTGATTTCCGCTTACGTCCCCCTAAAGCGCGCTGGGCGCCGATATAAGGGGTTATGCCCCTTCCACACCGAGAAGACGCCTTCTTTCGTTGTCTTTCCGGAGACCGGCACCTGGCACTGTTTCGGTGCGTGCGGCACCGGTGGGGATATCTTCACCTTCATCATGCGCTATGAGAACATGGATTTCCGGGAGGCGCTGGAATTCCTGGCGCGCAAGGCGGGGGTGGAGCTGCGATCGGAGCAGCCGCGAGACTCGGAGGCGGAACGGCAGCGGGAGCGTCTTCGCGCCGTGTGCGCCGCGGCGGCCCTGTACTATCATCACCTGCTGTTGAACCATCCCCAGGCGGAGGGGGCGCGAGCCTACCTGGCCCGCCGCGGCATCGACGAGGAGACCATTCGTTCGTTTCAACTGGGGTACGCGCTGGACGATTGGGAAGCGTGTCAGCGTTACCTGCTGGAGCAAGGGCATGCTTTAGAGGACATCGTGGCTGCCGGCCTGGTGGTGGAGCGGCAGAGCGGCAGCGGGTATTATGATCGCTTCCGCGGCCGTGTGATGATCCCCATCTGCGATGTGCAGGGGCGCGTCATCGCCTTCGGCGCCCGCTCGCTCGACGGTAGCCCGCCTAAATATCTCAACTCTCCTCAGACCCCCATCTTCGATAAAGGGCGAACGCTCTTCGGCCTGGATAAGGCCCGTCAGGCGATTCGCGCAGCCGATCAGGTGATCATCGTAGAAGGCTATATGGACGTCATCGCCGCGCACCAATATGGCTACGCCAACGTCGTCGCCTCCATGGGCACGGCGCTCACTGAGGCTCAATTGCGTCAGCTCAAGCGGTATACGAAGAACTTCACGCTAGCCTTAGATCCGGACGCAGCCGGTCAGCAGGCCACGCTCCGCGGGTTAGAGCAGGCCCGTCAGGCCCTTGATCGCGAGACGGTGCCCGTTCTCACGCCTAATGGCTTGGTCCGCTACGAGCGCCGATTGCAGGCGGAGCTTCGCATCCTATCCCTGCCGAATGGTCAGGACCCGGATGAGTGCATCCGTAATGATCCCGAGGGGTGGCCCGCCTTGGTTGAAAGCGCCCTCCCCATCATCGATTTCTATCTACAGCGAGTTGTGGAGACGTATGATCTCAACACGGCGCGAGGGAAGGCCTCGGCCGTGGCCGAGATCGTGCCGCTGATCCGCGAGCTCGCCGATGATGTCATGCGTCAGCACTATATTCAGCTGCTGGCGCGGCGGGTTCAAGTCGATGAACGCATCATCGAGCAGCAGGTCCTTAAGAGAGGACGGGGTGAGCGGCAGGCGGCCCATCCCGTTCCCGTCGATGTGTCTCACATCGAGCGTCTGGACGTTGAGGAGTACTGCCTGGCCCAGATGATCGCCCGGCCGGAGCTGATAGAGCGCGTCGCGGCGGAGCTGGCTCAGGTGTCCGTGGAGCCCCTCGACGCGGAGGACTTCGAGAGGGCGGAGAACAGGGAGATCTTCAAGCTGATGCAGGCGGCTGAAGGAGCATGGGGTGTACCCGAATTCGTTGAGCAGCTCCCTGACGCGCTGCGATCCCAGTGGACGCGGCTGGCTCAGGCCGTGGCGGAGATGCCGGCGTTGCCCGCTGACGAGGCGGTAAAGGATATGGTGGACACCGTCCTGCGCCTGCGGGCGGCCCGGGTTCGCCGATCCCTGGGGGAGTTGCAGCAGTTGCTGGCCGAAGCCCAGGAGGCGGGAGAGGAGGCCGCGGCTCGCGATTACACCTCGCTGGCCCAGGAGCGCACGCGGGAGATCGGCCAGCTTCAGATGATCCTGGCTCGACGTACCCTGGCGGGAAAGCGGGAACAGGCTGGCTCATCACCGCATTAGATCCCATCGATCGTTTCAGGGGAAGGCCCCTTAATGAGAGAGGCCCATCTACGGCATATACGATAAAAACGTAGGTAACGTATGCGACGGTAGGGGCGCAAGGCCTTGCGCCCCATAGGCATCAAGTTAAGCGATATGGGAGCGTGTCCTTGCATCCCCGAGTAGTTCGGAGGAATGCCAATCCCTGTCGCTCATATTGGCATACACGACAGAAACATGGGGATAACGCATGTGTTGTCTTTACATAATATAGGGGCGACCGGCCGGTCGCCCCCACAGAGGATCGTTCCGTCTATTCCAATACGCGCATATTGGCATACACGACACATATCGCATTGTCCTCGCCGTGTTCAGGGATTAGGGTAGGGGCGCAGCGCCGCTGCGTCCATTTGTTGACTATTCCAACCGGGGACTCCTTCACCAATTCATCATTCGGACACGTTCAAGGTAGATGAGCCCCAAGGCTTCAGGCAACACTATACCATAGGAGCCGTTATGAGCGACGAGATATCGATGCAGCGTCCTATGGGTTCCATCGGAGTGGAGGATGAGGTCCTCGCGAGAAAGGGTGATACGGAAATCGCCAGCGATCCGGTCCGCGTGTACCTGCAGGAGATCGGCCGTCATCCGTTGTTAACCTCGGAAGAGGAGATGATCCTGGCCCAACGCATTCAGCGCGGGAAGGAGGCCAAGCGTCGGCTGATGGAGGGCGCGCCCGCTGAAGAACATGAGGCACTATTGATGGACATCTGGGATGCCCAATGCGCGCAGGATCAGCTGGCCCGATCGAACCTGCGCCTAGTGGTGAGTGTCGCCAAGCATTATACGGGGCGTGGCCTTTCCCTCATGGATCTGATTCAGGAGGGGAACATCGGCTTGCTTCGAGCCGTGGAGAAGTTCGACTACAAGATGGGATACAAGTTCAGCACGTACGCGACGTGGTGGATCCGCCAGGCGATCAGCCGCGCCATCGCCGATCAGGCGCGGACGATCCGTATCCCCGTCCATATGATCGAGACGATCAATCGACAGACGCGGGTGCAGCGCCAGTTGCAGCAGAAGCTCGGCCGTGAACCCACCCTGGAGGAGATCGCCCTGGAGATGGACCTGCTCTCCCCGGAGGATAAGGAGCAGATCCTACAGGCTCGCGCGGCGGGCCGGCGTGCTGATAAGTCTGTGGAGCGGCGCCTGCAGCGTGCCATGAACAAGGTGCGTCATATCGCCCAGGCGTCGCAGGAGCCTTTATCCCTGGAGATGCCCGTGGGCTCGGAGGAGAACGTCTCATTGGGGGAATTCATCGAGGACGAGAGCGCGCCAGGCCCTGTCGATCAGGCGGCGCTTCAATTGCTCAGAGAGCAGATGGCCGACCTTCTCAGCGGGTTGTCCGAACGGGAGCGCCAGGTGCTCGAGATGCGCTTTGGGTTGAAGGATGGCTATAGTT
The DNA here is from genome assembly GCA_011176545.1 of Caldilineae bacterium. Lineage (GTDB taxonomy): Bacteria > Chloroflexota > Anaerolineae > DUEN01 > DUEN01 > DUEN01. Next base: position 12,578 of record DUEN01000107.1, read on the forward strand.
ATACCCTGGAAGAGGTGGGGCAGACGTTCGGGGTCACGCGTGAACGCGTGCGGCAGATCGAGGCCAGGGCTTTGTGTAAGCTGCGTTATCCCTTCAGCATCCGTAAACTGCAGGATTACCTGATCTGATCGACGCGCTCATAATATCAGCATACACGACAAAAACGTGAGCAACGCATGCGTTGCCCTTCCCCTGGGAGAAGGAGGCTTTCTGAGGGGCGACCGGCCGGTCGCCCCGTTCGCTATTTCAAGTACTCCCGCCACGTATATAGTGGTTCCCAACCGAAGGCGCGTCGCGCCTTCTCGCAACTGAAGAAGGCCTGGTGTCCCTCCAGGCCTCGCACTACCGGCAGTAGATCGGGCCGGAAACGCTCGATCAGCTCCATCGATGGCTCCAGGGCCGTGGTGTCTGGCCCGTTCAGGAAGTACACATCATGGGGCGGTAGCGTCTCGGCTGCCTCCATGATCATCCGATGCATGCGCGCCACATCCTCGCTGGCCACCCAGCCCCAGAGCCAGGGGTTCCACTCCGTCGCCGGCCGGACGTTCTCCGCCATGGCCTTGCGCCGCTCCGGCGGGCAGA
>DUEN01000108.1 GCA_011176545.1 Caldilineae bacterium
GAGGCTTCCCAGACATTGACGCGGGTGGGATCTTGCAGCAATCCCGTCAGGGTGAAAACGATCGCCGTCCCAGCGGAGGCGTTCAGTGCTTCTCGCCACGTCGCCGCGAACTCCGAAGCCGGGTATTCATCCGGGGAGGCTATCGCCTCAATGATCGGCCACACCGACCGGCCGGACCGCTCGTGAACCCAGCGGCTCACCTGCCCGATCCAGGCCACATCCCGGCCACATAGGCGATGATAGACCATCGGGGAGAATACATCGACGTGCGATGCCAATCGCGCCGGGTCCTGGCCGACGATGCGAATGAAGGTCCCATTGAAGTCCTCTTCGGTCCAGGGGACGGTGAACATGCCCAGAAGGGCATCGGGGAGATGGCGATGCAGCCGGGCACGCGCTTCGGCTACAAAGGAAACGATCTGCTGGCAGCGCCAGTCGAACCAGGGCTCGGCGGCATGAGCCAGGATCCAGTGGGCTGCCTCTGCCGGCTGGGTCGCCTCCTCCGGCAGAGAGATGCCTGTGTCCTCCTGGAACTGGCGCAGCGTGATGGGATCAAAGGAGCTATGATAGAGGCGGGGTTGTGCTTTCTCCCAACGGGCCGGCCAGCGGATGAAATCGAGCCAGAGGCCATCGATGGGGGCGCTCCGAGCGGTATCCTCTAGCTCGTCAAGCCGATAGGCGCGCAGTTCCGGCAGCGTGGGGATAGCGGGCTCGTACCACTCCTCGCGCGGCGCTAGCGTCCCTTCGTCCGTGATGGGACGCGAGCTGGGGAACTGCCCCCAGATGCCTCGCCCCGCGAAGATACCTTGCGAGACGTACACGCGAAGCCTGGCCGCGTGGAGCCCATCGACCCAGGCGCGATCGGGATGATGCATGAACACGCCATCGCACCCTATCTCCCTCAATCGACGGCCGGCCTCCTCGGGGGACATCCCCTCGAAGCCGGGGAGATCGGGTTCGAAACCGTAAGCGATACGCTGGACCATGTCACATCTCCTCGATGGCGAGTTGCATGTGTTGCAGATCGGCCCGGATCTGGCGTAAGCTGGCTTCCGCCTCTCCCAACTTCGCCTGCTCGTTGCGCACGAAGCGGACGTAGGGCGCCATGGCATCCCGGATGCGAGCCAGCGATCGTTCCAGCTCGCGCTCAAACTGGCGGGTCAGGACATCGGCCAGCCGTGCTCGTAGCTCCTCCACGCGGGCGCGTAGCTCCTTCTTGGCCTTGCGGCGTCGGGCCGGGAGCACATAGAGCCCGAAGGCGGCCACGACGCCCGCCGCCAGCAGGCCGGTGACATCGGCCAGGGTGCTAGCCAGGATCTTGACCAATAGCGCGCCCAGGCCGACCGCGCCGACCTCGACCAGCGCCGTCTGGGCCACCGCCGCCTGTACAGACGCGGCGATCTCCTTGGCCTGGCGGTCGTGATCGTAGCTGCGCACGACTTCCTGAGCCGCGCGGCCGACCGACTGCAAAAGCCGGCGTCGATCACTGTCGAAGGTCCCGCCCACCCGTCCTATGATGCGGTCCTCATGCTGGGCCGCGCGGCGATTGACGTACTCCATCACCGCCTGCCATTGGCGGAAGTCCTGATCCACCAGCCAGTTGATCATCTCGTTGACATGGGACTCCACTTGGGCCACGGTGTCGGCGATCACGACGCGATCGAATTCACCGCGCAGACGCTCGGTATTCAGCAAATCCAGCAGGCGCCCCAATCGCACCGTCTCGTCGAAGAAATCCATCCCACGCATGGTCATCCCGTGCAGGATGTTGTCGATGTGGCTGAGATGATAGCGAAAGTCGCGACGCATGTCCTCTTCATAGGCGGCCAGTTGCTCCTCGACGGTCTCCAGGATCTTGACGTCCTCCCGGAGCAGCGCCTGGCGCTGGTGGACGATCTCCAGATATCGTGCGACCAGCCGTTGGGCCACGCCCAGGGGACTGAGCAGCTTCAGGCGAATGCGTTCCCGCTCGTCCAGGGTGCGTAGGATATACCCCTCCAACGGGCTGAAGCGGGAGCGCTCCCATAGCTTATCCCGTTCGGAGCCGGGAGGCGAGGTCTTGGCGTGCAGAGCCAGCCGGGCGGAGAGAGGGAAGATCTCCGGGCTCAGCCCCAGGAGCTTCTGAGCGTTCTCCCGGACGAAAGAGACGATCTGGTCGATCTCCGTCTCCTGATCCAGAAGATCGATCTTATTGATGATGAGCACCACCTTCTTACCCCAGTCTCGGATGTGGGTCAGGAAGGCGCGCTCCGACTCCGAGAAGGGGCGGTCGGCTGAGGTGACGAAGAGGACCAGGTCGCTGCGAGGGATGAACGCTTCGGTGATCTGCTGATGGCGTTGGATCACCGCGTTGGTGCCAGGGGTATCGACGATGTTAATGTCCTGCAGCCATTCGGCGGGATGCGAGAGGACGACGAGACCCTCGGGGGTAACGTGACGTTCGCCGTGGCCATGACGCAGCAGATGGATTTGGGTCGTGGTTGGAGTGACCCCCTCGGGCAGGAAAGGATCGCCCAGAAGGGCGTTGATGAAGGCGGACTTGCCGGAGTTGAATTCACCTACGACGACCAGTAGAAAGAGCTCGTCGAGCTGGCGTCGCGCCCCTCGCAGTGTCTCTAAATCGTCCGACGGTGCGTCCAGGCGTTGCAATGTGGCTTCCAGATCGGCGAGCCGTTCCCGTTCGTCACGGAGCAGGTCATCTTGCTGGCGGGTCAGGAATCGACGGAGCACTCGTCCTCCGTTTGATCATGGTTCTGGCAAAGGGTCGTGAGGAGTATAGCATGGAAGGTACCGAGACACAAGCAGCAGGGGAGAAGTTTATTCGCGTAGCCATTGGGCTATACATCGAGCAACCGCGATGCGTATGATTCTATGTCAATTTGACGTGCCGCGTCCTTTCGGATAAAATGCATCTGGTTACGCCCCCATCGTCTAGTGGACTAGGACATCAGCCTTTCAAGCTGAAGACGGGGATTCGAATTCCCCTGGGGGCACTATTGAGGCTCGCACCCTCCCCTGTGGAGGGTGCATTTCTCATTACTCCCCGGAAAGTGCCCGTTCAGCGCGTTGTCTCTCCGCCTTAACAATCGAGTCTACCGGATGGCGGTCGTGAGGCGGCGTGGGCCTCAGTGATTACCCGAGGGGGTGGGTGATGGCGGTGAAGGTTCTCGAGGAACAGCCCAAGGAGATCCACCCGTGGCTGCGGACGATCAAAGTGGCGTTCGTACCTGGTTGGATGGATGATGCGTTGAGACAGGTCACGGAGGGCGTACTGACGTATCTCCGCAGCACCGGCCATAAGGTCGTAGATACCCCGGACGATGAGACGGATGCGATCATCACGACGGCTCGATTCGGTGAGTTGATCGATTGGCGGGCCTCGCTGTTGATGACGGCCCGAAGGCGGTATAAGCTCTCACACAGCCCTGTCCCCTTTACGTACGTCAGCATCCAGAAGGATGAGTTCCATCGCTATCTGGAGCTGTTTGACCGGTTCATCCAGGAGGAGGCTCCGGATCCCGATCGCTATCAGTTCCCGGGCCTGGCCCCTCGCGCATATCGGGTCCTGTATGAACAGGGACGGCGGGGTGGCCCTATCCTCTCCTTCGAGCGGTTGGTCCAAGCGCAGACGAAGTGCCTGCGCATCGTGTTGATCGTGTGCGATGGCGAGAAGATCAAGGAGGCCTACCACTTCGACCTGGTGGGCGCCTATCCTAAAAGCAGAGCGGATGACTTACAGCGTTTCTATGAGGATATCGCCCTGCGCATGGTAACGGTGCTGAGCACCCAAGAGGTGACGAATCACGAGGTGGTGGGAGAGCCGATCCCGCGCGAGCTCTGGGATCGCCTGGAGACGCCCAAGGCGATGATCCGCGCGGCCCATGAGCTGGATCGACGGGGGTTCTTCACCGAAATGGTGCGCATCCCGGATCTGGTTCACGTTCCCGCCGTAGGGGACGCGATCGCCACGCAGTACAGCGAGGGATGCTTCGCCACGTACGATCCGGTGATTCAGGGCCTGGTGGCGACGGTCACGGGGAGCGCGCGGCCGGTGGACAAGGGTAAGATCAGCGAGGATGACCTGGCGGTGATCGTGGGAGTGAAGCCGGCCGGAGACGGCGCGCTGGTGCGCCACGTGGTGGGAAAGCGCAACGATCCGCCCTCTTCGGAGGCCGTCGAGATGATGGACATGGATGAGCTGCTGCCCCGCATCGCGTGGGAAGACGACGCCACGGGCCGGCGAGAGGTCCCCGTGGCGCGCTCCAAGCTTCATGGTCACCGCGGGGTGGCCAGCTTCGATCCCCGTCATGTCGAGTTCGTTCCTCTGGATCCACCCTATTACAATTACCTGGTCTCCTGCGCCACGCAGGCCCAGGCGCGAGGGATTAAACAAGCGTTCTCCCGCTCGGAGGCCCTGCGCCATCCCGAGGACCCGCGGCAGATGGTGTTCACCGTATTGCCTGGGCATGGGGTTGTCATGGTGGAGAAGTGGGTGCAGGGCAAGGCGCCCTTCGATGTGATGCTGAAGTACATGGACGCTGGGTATATCGAGATCGAGAGCCGCATCCCACAGGGGAAATTCACTTATGTGCCTTCGTCCGACGGCAAGATGGTCATCTCGTTGCAGGATGAGTGAGTGGGGCACAATCGAGAGCGATGGCAAAGGCCGCCGATCGGAAGGGTGATCCGGTCGGCGGTTTTTCATGTTGCTATAGCCTGATCGTCGTTGAAGGAGGACGTTGAGGGTTCCATGTCACTGCGACGCGCCTATGTGCCTCGCAAATCGCCTCAGCTCCCCGCCTCGGGCGAGGTCATCGCAAGGCGGCGCGCTCGTGCTTGGGGCGCGCGTAGCCTCCTCATCAGCCTCATGGTGCCCAGCTTCGTGGTGTTGGTCAATCGGTCGATGATCGGTGTAGCCCTCCCGGCCATCCGCTCCGCGTTCGGGGCTCAGGTGGACTTGGTAGCCTGGGTGGTCACCGTCTACACGCTGCCATATGTGACCCTGATGCCGCTATATGGGCGGCTGGGCGATGGGCTGGGGAAGCGGCGGCTGTTCCTCATAGGCGTCGTGATCTTCCTAGTGGGGACGCTGATTTGCCTCATGGCCCACGACCTGGGCCTCTTGATGGTGGGGCGCGCGATCCAAGGGATTGGGGCCGCCAGCGTGGTTCCCCTCTCCATCGCGATCATCTCCGAGCTGTTCCCCGCCAGCGAGCGCGGTAGAGCGTTGGGAACGTGGAACTCCGTGGGACCGGCGACGGGGATGGTGGGGCCGCTTCTGGGCGGCCTCCTGGTCGATACCGTCGGCTGGCAGGTTATCTTCGTCCCGGTGTTCTTGGTGGGGATGGCCGTTCCGGTGGTCCTGCGGACCTGGGTGCCGGCCACACAAAGTCATGCTCGCCCGCGGTTCTTATACACATTCGACTGGGGCGGGGTGACGCTGCTCAGCGCCATGGTGGCGGCCCTGCTCTTTTACGTCTCCAGCAAGCCCATCACCGGCGTGGCGCCCCTACGGGATTGGCGATTATTGGTCGTTACGTTGTTGCTGCTGGGCGTCTTCATCTTATGGGAGAAGCGCCGGGCAGATCCGTTCGTCGCGCTGGACCTATTCGCGCATAAGGCGTTCACCCAAGCGTCGGTCTGCGCGGGGATACGCATGTTCACGATGAGTGGGATCGGTTTCCTTATGCCCCTCTATTTGGTCGATGTCCAGGGACTGCGCGGGATCTCCACAGGGGTCATGCTGATGATCCACGCCGGCGCGCTGCTGGCGACGATGCGATGGGGTGGGATGCTGGCCGATCGATGGCGCAGTCGTCCGCTGGTGATGTTGGGCTTATCCACCCAGGCGATCGTGATGATGTATTTTGCCCTGCTGCCTGGCACGGCGCCCTTGGCGATGGTGGTACTGGGATTGATCGCCCACGGGCTGGGGGCCGGTTTGGCCTTGGCGCCGTTGCATCGGGCGGCCATGAGCCAGATCCCCCAGGCACAGATGGGAGTGGCCGCGGGCCTTTATAGCATGATACGCTTCGCCGGGACGGTGCTGGGCACCGCACTGGGTAGTGTGCTGTTGCAGGAGGGGCTGGACCGCGGGATGGCGGTCATTCAGGCCTATCACGCCGTCTTCTGGTTCCTGGCCGTGGCCGCTGTGTTCGGCGTGGTGATAGGGACGCGGCTGCGAGAGTAAAGCCAAGCTGAGGGAGGGGGAAGATGAGTAATCGTCTTGGCGTGTTGACGAGTGGAGGGGATGCGCCGGGGATGAACGCGGCCGTGCGCGCGGTGGTGCGCGCGGCGCTGGATCGAGGCGTGGAGGTCTACGCGATCTATGAAGGATATCAGGGGATGGTGGATGGCGGAGATAAGATCCAGCCCCTAGGATGGCGATCGGTGAGTGGGATCCTGCAGAAGGGCGGAACGATGATCGGCACGGCGCGCTGTGCGGCCTTTCGCACGCGAGAGGGGCGCCGGAAAGCTGTTCGCAATCTGTTGGAGCATGGCATCGACCGACTGGTGATCATTGGAGGTGATGGAAGCCTGATAGGGGCCCACATCCTGTGCCAAGAGTGGCCAGAGCTGGTATCGGAGCTGGTGAGGGATGGAGAGATCCCTCCCGAGGTGGCGGAGCGCCACCCGTATGTGGCGATCGCGGGGCTGGTCGGCTCTATCGATAACGACGTGTTCGGCACGGAGATGTCCATTGGAGCGGATACGGCGTTGCATCGCATCACGGAGGCGGTGGACGCCATCAGCAGCACGGCCGCCAGCCATCAACGCACCTTCGTGATCGAGGTCATGGGGCGTCGGTGCGGGTATCTGGCGCTGATGGGGGCATTGGCGACAGGCGCCAACTGGGTGCTGATTCCGGAAAGCCCGCCTGATATGGACGACTGGGAAGAGCGCATGTGTGAGGTGCTCCGGGCCGGGCGTCAGGCCGGCCGGCGGGAGAGCATCGTCATCGTGGCCGAGGGGGCTCAAGACCACCATGGTAACCCGATCACCGCCGAGTACGTGCGGCAAGTCCTGGAGGAGAGGTTGGGCGAGGAGGCCCGAGTGACGATCCTGGGACACGTGCAGCGCGGTGGCCCCCCTAGCGCGTTCGATCGCAACCTGAGCACGCTCCTGGGGATCGCGGCCGTGGAGGAGCTCCTGGCCGCGACACCGGAAAGCCCCGCGTATCTGATCGGGTTACGCGAGAACCGGATCACGCGGATGCCATTGGAAGAGTGCGTGAAGAAGACGCAGGAGGTGAACGAGGCCATCGAGGCTGGGGACTACGAACGGGCCATGGCGCTACGGGGGAAGGGGTTCCAGGACGCGTTTCGCACGTTGCGCACGCTGCTGCGCGCCGTGCCCCATCCGCCGCGTCCGGGCCAGCGTCGGCTGCGCCTCGCCGTCCTCACGGCGGACGCCCCCGCGCCTGGGATGAACACGGCCGTGCGCGCGGCTGTGCGCGTCGGGTTGGACATGGGACACGTCGTGTTGGGGGTGCGCAACGGCCTTCGTGGCCTAGTCGAGGGGAATTTCGAGGAACTGGAGTGGATGAGCGTCACTGGGTGGGCGTCCCACGGTGGCTCCACGCTGGGCACCAGCCGTGAGATCCCGGAGGGGAGCGATCTTTACGCCATCGCTCGGAACCTGGAGGAGCAGGGCATCAATGGGTTGCTGATCATCGGGGGATGGGCAGGTTATGAGGCCGCTTTGCGCCTCCACCAGGCGCGGGGGGATTTCCCTTCGTTTGATATCCCCATTGTCTGTCTGCCGGCCAGCATCAACAATGATCTTCCAGGGTCGGAGTTGAGCGTGGGCGCGGATACCGCGTTGAACAATATCGTGGACGCGGTGGATAAGATCAAGCAATCGGCGGGGGCCACGCACCGCTGCTTCGTCGTCGAGGTGATGGGACGATATTGCGGGTATCTAGCGTTGATGAGCGCGCTGGCCACCGGCGCCGAGCGGGTGTACCTGCACGAGGAGGGGATCACCCTGCGCGATCTTGAAGAGGATCTTCGGCTGCTCGTCGCCAGCTTTGAAGCGGGCAAAAACCTGGGACTGATGATCCGTAACGAGCGGGCAAACCCGCTCTACACGACGGACTTCATCCGGGCGTTATTGGAAGAGGAGGGAGGAGACCTGTTTGAGGTGCGCCAGGCCGTGTTGGGGCATCTACAGCAAGGGGGGGATCCCACGCCCTTCGATCGGATCCTGGCCACCCGACTGGCGGTGCGGTGCGTAGCGTTTCTGAGTGAGCAGGCCGGGAAAGATGAGCCGGCCTCCGCCTGCGTCGGCCTGGTGGGCGGGGAGATCCGGTTCACGGATCTGGAGGAAATACCCCGCATAGCGGACATGAAGCATCGGCGTCCTAAGCAGCAATGGTGGATGGATCTGCGGCCCATCGCTCGCATGCTGGCGCAGCCGTATCCAGGCTTCATGACGGATAGGGGTATGAAGGGAGCATCCGGTGAGTGTTAAAAGTCCCAGTTTCTCCGGTGCCTACCCTGGGGGCAGGGGC